>LNEG01000095.1 GCA_001464865.1 Burkholderiales bacterium Ga0074133 | reverse complement strand
GCGCAGGTCTGCCCCTTCGCACCGCGAAGGGGTCGCAGACTGAGGGTCGCCTTTTCTTTGCTTACTTTCTTTTGGCGAAGCAAAAGAAAGTGAGTCGCTCGCCGGGCGACTCCCGGCTCCCGCCCTAAGCACACGCACGCGGTAGCCACGCCGAAAGCAGACTCTGACAGCCCAGCCCCAACCAATCACCCCAGTCGAACCAACGCCAAGCAGCCACTACAAAACCAATAGCTGCCAGTGCTTTAGATTCAAGCGCTAGCGGTCAAAATCGTCGAAATTCCGCGGGCTGGACCGCTATCGCAGCGCCTGATCTCAGCTCTTGCTGAAATCTGGCTTCCTCGTTTACCGAAAGCCCGCCGGGCCTGCTTCGCAGTCCGCGCCGCTAACGCGGCTACCCACTTCAGACTGAGCTGAAGTCGGGACGGCGCTTTTACCGAAAGATCGTTCAGCCCGCTACGCGGCCTACGCCGCAAAGCAGCGGCCAGCTTTCAGCTCTTGCTGAAATCTGGCTTTCTCTTTTCCATAAACGCCGAAAACGCTTCCCGTGCTGCCGGCTCCCGCAGCATCCGCCCAAAGCTCTCGCCCTCTTCCGCCATCACCTCCAGCACCTTCGCCTGCTGCCCACCCTTCATCAAGCGCTTGGTCTCGATCAGCGACGACAGGGGCTTGGCCGCCAGCTTGCGGGCCTGGGCCTGGGCCACGCCATTGCATTCGGTCGGTGGCACCACGCGGTTGACCAGGCCCACTTCCAAGGCGGCTTCGGCCATGAAGGGCTCGCCCAGCAGCAGGGCCTCGGCGGCGCGGTGGTAGCCCATCATCTGGGGCACCAGCAGGCTCGAAGCAGCTTCGGGGCACAGGCCCAGGTTCACGAAAGGCATGGAGAACGCGGCGTTGTCGCCCGCGTAGACCAGGTCGCAATGGAACAGCATGGTGGTGCCGATGCCCACGGCCGGGCCGCACACGGACGCAATCACGGGCTTGGGGAAGGCCGCGATGCCGCGCAGGAAGCGGAACACCGGCGAATCCTGCGTGGCGGGCGGCTGCTGCAAGAAGTCGCCAATGTCATTGCCGGCGCTGAAGATCGCCACATCGCCCTGGAACACCACCACGCGCACGGCGGCGTCGTCCTTGGCCGCTGCCAACGCATCGGCCATGGCGGCGTACATGTCGCGGGTGATGGAGTTCTTCTTGTCCACGCGGTTGAAGGTGATGGTCGCCACCCCTGCTTCGGTGTGGACGAGGATGTCTTGCGTGGCGACGCTAGTGCTGGTGGCTTCGGTCATGGTGGTCAGTGGGTAAAGATGAAGGTTCGCGAAGGGGAGGTGATGGAAAAGCGACAGTCGCAGCCGCAAGAGCGGGCCGCCGACCGCCACTCATTCCTTGTAATAGACGATCTGGTGGCTGGTCGCCAGCATGGTGCCCGCTTCGTTCCAAAGCTGCGCGCTCTGGTCGAAAAACCCGTTGCGGAACTCCTGCCCGCGGGCCTGGCCCAGCAGGTAGCCGGTGCCGGTGGCCTGCAGCTGTGCGCTGCTGGCATGAAAGTACACCGTGATCGACACCGTACCGGCCGGCACGCGCTGGGCGCGGCGCAGCCATACACGAGGGAAGAACACATCGGCCAGTGCGGCCAGTGCGCAGAAGTCCAGCGGACGCGGGGGCGCATCGCGCATCCAGAGTTGCGTGAGGCTGTGGTCACCCGTGCCGTCCCACTGGCGGGGGATGGCGCCGGCCACAGGGCGCATTTCGTAGCGGTCGAGCCACTCCACGCCCACGCCACGCGGCATGGCTGGCTGCTCGCCGGGAGCAGGCACGGCAGGCATGGGCACGTCACCCACGCTCCAGGTTTCGCGGCGCACTGCCGTCACGGCCGTGGCGGTGGTGGTCACCACCGGGGCGCCGTCGGCATCGGCCTGCAGGATTGATAACGTCCAGTGCTGCGTGGAGCGGTTGGTGCGCACCGGCGTGGCCTGCACGCTAAAAGGTCCGGCGGCCACGGCGCCCGCATAGTTGACGGTAAGCGACAGGGGCTCGCCGAGCAGGTCGGGGTGGTCCAGCACCGCGCGCAACAACGTGGCGGCCGTGACGCCGCCAAAAGGGCCCACCATGTTCCAGTAGCCCGCAT
This sequence comes from Burkholderiales bacterium Ga0074133, assembly GCA_001464865.1. Taxonomy (GTDB): domain Bacteria; phylum Pseudomonadota; class Gammaproteobacteria; order Burkholderiales; family Burkholderiaceae_C; genus Acidovorax. The sequence goes on along the minus strand of LNEG01000095.1, from coordinate 53,375 downwards.
GCGTCTTCCCGCCGTACTGGCCGGGCGCGTCGGGAAGCGCAGTCAGCTGGACGGCTTCGTCCAGCGCGTGCAGAGAGGTCGGGTGCGGGTCCACAGGCGAAGAAGCGAAAGAGGAAGGAGAAGTGTCAGAGGGCAAGGGGGAACGGCCGGAGTTGGCGGAATCGGAAGAACGGTTCATTGCGCCAAGTGTGCCGCCAAAGCGCAAGTCAGGCCGTCGTACCGGTGACTGGCACCACCGTCGCCGCCGCGGCCCCCAGGCTTGCCAGCGCTGCCGCCGCACGCGGCCACAGGCTCTGGCGGAACTGGTCGCGAAAAAACCCGAAGTGCCCGATACGCCGCACCTGCACATCGGCTGGAGTGATGCTCTCCACCCGGCGCTCGGCATTGGCATACAGGTTGACCAGATTGTGCGTGCCGCGCAGCGTCATCAGCTCGTCATCGGCCATGGACAGGGCCAGCACCGGAAACCGCACCGCCCCGTAGCTTCTTGCCACGCCCGCCCCTTCGGCACCCACGCTGTAGGCGGGATCGAGGCACCAACGGCGCCACTGCAGGATCACGCCCGCAGGCAGGTCGCCCACCTTCTTCAGCGCCCGCCCCGGAAAGTACCCGCACAGCCGCGTGGCCAGCGGCACCAGCACCCACCAGAAATACGGAACGATGCGCTTGAGCTGCGGTGCGTTGTCGCGCCAGTAGCCACTGCCTGCGGCCACGCTGAGCAGGCCTGCCACCTGCCCGGGATTCTTGAGCAGCCCCGGCAGCTGCGCGCCCAGGCTGTGCCCCAGCAGGTACAGGGGCTGCGACGGCAGCGCTGCCTTGGCCGCAGAGATCACCGCTTCGTAATCGGCGGCCCAGTCAAACAGATCGGCCTTTACATCGCGCATGGCGCCCTGCAGCGAATCGCCATGGCCCCGGTAGTCAAACGTGGTGACGCGAAACCCCTGCTGCGCCAGCCACAGCGCAAAGGCCTCGTAGAAAGACTGCCGCACCCCCATCGCGCCGCCGATGACAACACTGGCGCGTGGCGCGCCCTGGGGTTCATAGACACGAAGTGCCAACGACACGCCACCGTTGGCTACCTGCAGGGTTTGCTTGTCCATGTCTGTCTCCTTTTGTCGAAACCGGTCTGCGCCAGCTTGAATGGAAAACAAAAACAGGCAGTGCACTCCCCCTGCCTTCACACCCCGCCCTCAAGGGCGTAGCGAGCGGATCAGCTGCTAGGCGGACGGAGCACAGGAACCGGAACGTACTTCCTGTACGTGAGGATTCCGAGCACCGCCCAACGACGCAGATGACCCGCGCAGTAGCCAATCAGAGAGCTTCGATGATGCCGGCGGCGCCTTGGCCTGTTCCCACACACATCGTGACCATCCCGTACTTCAGCTTGTGCCGACGCAGCGCATGCACCACCGTCGCCGCCCGGATCGCGCCCGTAGCACCCAGCGGATGCCCCAACGCAATCGCGCCACCCATCGGGTTCACATTCGCAGGGTTCAGCCCCAGCGTGTTGATCACCGCCAGCGACTGCGCCGCAAACGCTTCGTTCAGCTCATACCAGCCAATGTCATCGCTCTTCAAGCCCGCATACCGCAGGGCTGCAGGGATGGCCTCGATGGGGCCAATGCCCATGATCTCGGGCGGCACACCGCGTGCGGCGTAGCTCACGAAGCGCGCCAGCGGCGTCAGGCCAAACTGCTTGACAGCCTTTTCGCTGGCGACGATGAGGGCGCCCGCGCCATCGCTGGTCTGCGAGCTGTTACCGGCCGTGACGCTGCCGCGTGCCGCAAACACGGGCCGGAGCTTGGCCAGGCCTTCGAGCGACGTGTCGGGGCGCGGGCCTTCGTCCAGGCTCACGGTGCGGCGCTTTTCCACCACTTCGCCGGTAGCGAGGTTGGGCGAACGGTCCACCACCTCGAAGGGCGTGATTTCGTCGGTGAACTCGCCGGCCTTCTGCGCCTTGATGGCACGCAGGTGGGATTCGAGCGCGAAGGCGTCCTGCATTTCGCGGCTGATCTTCCACTGCTGGGCCACCTTCTCGGCCGTCAGGCCCATGCCGTAGGCGATGCCCACGTCTTCATCGCGCGCAAACACCTCGGCGTTAAACGATGGCTTATTGCCGCCCATGGGCACCAGGCTCATCGATTCGGCACCGCCGGCGATCAGCACGTCGGCCTCGCCCACGCGGATGCGGTCGGCTGCCATCTGCAGCGCGGTGATGCCCGATGCGCAAAAGCGGTTCACGGTGACGCCGCCCACGGGGTGGTTGAACGCCAGGCCCACGGCGATGCGTGCCATGTTCATGCCCTGCTCGCCCTCGGGGAACGAGCAGCCGATGATGGCGTCTTCGATCGCCTTCGGGTCCAGCGTGGGCACCTGCAGCATGGCGCTCTTGATGGCAGCGACCAGCAGGTCGTCAGGCCGGGTGTTCTTGAAATAGCCGCGGCCCGAGCGCCCGATGGGCGTGCGCGTGGCGGCAACGATGTAGGCGTCCTGGACTTGTTTTTGAGCCATGGTGGTGAAACTCCTTCAATTCTTGGCGGGGCGGCTGGATGGAACCCAGGCCCACGTAAATGCACATTCGACCGGCTCGATGCCGGCTTCGTCGGTCACGGTGACCTGGACCTGAACCTCGCCCTTGTCGCTGGCCTGCATGGCCGCGCGTTGCTCTGCGCTCAGCGTGGCCACGGCCTTCAGGCCGCCCGTGGCCCGCTTCCTGAACGCCATGGTCAGCTCCTTGGCCAGCGGGATGCAGTCATCGCGCACGTTCATGCCCACGACCATGCCGGTGGCCGTTTCGGCCAGCAGATTCATGGCCGAGGCATGCACTCCACCGATGTGGTTTTGCACGCGGGGCTGGTTGGACAGGTGCACCTCGACACGCTCGGGCGTGAGCGACACGAACCGCACCCCGGCCGTGCCGGTGAAGGGCACAGCCCGGCGCAGGATGATGTTCTGCACAAAGCCACGCATGAAGGCGGGGGCTTCGTCCAGGCGCATCAGCGAGCGCTGGAGTTTGTTGGGGGCCTGGCTCGTCATGGCGATGCCGGTCAGTTGCGAACAGGCTTGCCGGTCGAGAGCATGCCCAGGATGCGCTCGTGCGTCTTGGGCTGGGCAATCAGGTGGCAGAACACCTTGCGCTCCAGCGTGAGCAAGTATTCCTCGCTCACCAGGGCGCCCGCGTCCACATCACCGCCACACACCACCTCGGCAATCATCGCGCCGATCTTGAAGTCATACGCGCTGATGAAGCCGCCGTCGCGCATGTTCACCAGCTGTGCCTTGATGGTGGCCAGACCGCTGCGGCCCGCCACGGGGAACAGGCGCTTGTGGGGCGCGCGCCAGCCGCTTGTCGCCATCGACTTGGCTTCGTTGATGGCCACGAACAGCAGCTCGTCCTTGTGGGGCACGATGATGTCGCTGTCCAGCAGAAAACCGAGCTTGCGCGATTCGATCGCGCTGGTCCCCACCTTGGCCATCGCGGCAGCGGTGAAGCCTTCGGTCAGGAAGGGCAACACGTCCTTGCCGGTAGAAGCCGCCATGTTCTCGGCCGCGCGGCGGGCGATGTAGGTCAGGCCGCCTGCGCCGGGCACCAGACCCACGCCCACTTCCACCAGGCCGATGTAGCTTTCCATGTGGGCCACGCGCTTGGCGGAGTAAACCGCCAACTCGCAGCCACCGCCCAGCGCCATACCGTGGATGGCAGCGACGACGGGCACCTGGGCATATCGGATGCGCAGCATCAGGTTTTGCAGCTCCTGCTCGATGCTTTCGACCGCAGGGGCGCCGCCGACCATGAAGGCGGGCATCGTGGCTTCCAGGTCCGCACCCACGCTGAAAGGCGCGTCGCCGGACCAGATGACCATGCCCTGGTACTCGGCCTCGGCCAGCTCCAAGGCCTCCATCAGCGCTTCCATCACCTCGGGGCTGATGGCGTGCATCTTGTTCTTGATGCTGGCAATCAGCACCTGGCCATCTAACGTCCAGGTGCGCAGAGCCTTGGACTCGGCAATGGTCGTACCGGCGGTGCGCCAGTCAGGCAGGCTGGTCTCGCCCAGCAGCGGCTCGGGGAAGATCTGGCGCTCGTACACAGGCAGCTGGCGGCGGGGCACAAACTTGCTTTGCGATGCACTCCACGACCCTTGCGCGGTGTGCACACCACCGGCGTCGGCCACGGGGCCCTTGAACACCCAGTCGGGCAGCGGCGCCTTGCACAGTGCCTTGCCCGCGTCGATGTCTTCCTGGATCATCTTCGCCACTTCCAGCCAGCCCGCTTCCTGCCACAGCTCGAAGGGGCCCTGCTTCATGCCAAAGCCCCAGCGCATGGCCTGGTCCACGTCACGGGCGTTGTCGGCAATGGTGCCCAGGTGCACGGCGGCGTAGTGGAAACTGTTGCGCAGGATGGCCCACAGGAACTGGCCCGGGGCGCCTTCGGCGTTGCGCAGCAGGCGCAGGCGCTCGGCAGCGGGCTTCTTGAGCATGCGGCCGTACACCTCGTCGGCCTTCTGGCCAGCGGGCACGTACTCTTCGCTGTCCAGCTCGAAACGCATCACATCACGGCCGACCTTCTTGAAGAAACCGGCCTTGGTCTTCTGGCCCAGGTTGCCCAGCTCCAGCAGCTTTTTCAGCACAGCGGGTGTGCCAAAACTTTCGTAGAACGGGTCGGTCTCCAGGCTCAGGTTGTCCTGCAGCGTCTTGATGACGTGGGCCATGGTGTCGAGGCCCACCACATCGGCGGTGCGGAAGGTACCGCTCGATGCACGGCCCAGCTTCTTGCCGGTGAGGTCGTCCACCACGTCATAGGTCAGGCCGAAGTTCTCGACTTCCTTCATGGTGGCCAGCATGCCGGCGATGCCGACACGGTTGGCGATGAAGTTGGGCGTGTCGTGCGCGCGCACCACGCCCTTGCCCAGGCCGCTGGTCACAAAGGCTTCCAGCTGGTCCAGCACTTCAGGCTGGGTGGTGGGCGTGTTGATCAGCTCCACCAGCGTCATGTAGCGGGGTGGGTTGAAGAAGTGGATGCCGCAAAAGCGCGGCTTGATGCTCTCGGGCAGCACTTCCGAGAGCTTGGTGATCGACAACCCCGAAGTGTTGGACGCCAGGATGGCGTGCTTGGCCACATGGGGAGCGATCTTGGTGTACAGGTCCAGCTTCCAGTCCATGCGCTCGGCAATCGCCTCGATCACGAGGTCGCATTCCTTGAGCAGGTGCATGTGCTCTTCGTAGTTGGCCTGCTGGATCAGTGCGGCGTCGTCGGCCACGCCCAGGGGCGATGGCTTGAGCTTCTTGAGGCCTTCGACGGCCTTGGTGACGATGCCGTTCTTCGGGCCTTCCTTGGCGGGCAGGTCGAACAGCACCACAGGCACCTTGACGTTGACCAGGTGCGCAGCAATCTGCGCGCCCATCACGCCTGCGCCGAGCACGGCGACTTTCTTGACTTGGAATCTGGACATGGATTTTTGTAGGTTCAATCCGTTCGGGCTGAGCTTGTCGAAGCCTTGGCGAGGGGGGTGCCGGGCCCTTGGACAAGCTCAGGGCGAGCGGGTGGGTGAATGGAGGGACGGATGGACAGAGATGGGCGCGCCTACTGGATGCGAACCCACGTCTGCGTGCGGCCAAACGGGCCGATGGAGCCGCGCACTTCCAGCTTCTTGCCGCCCTCGATGGGGGTCATGCGCAGGGTGTAGTTGCGGCCGTTCTCGGGGTCGAGAATCTTGCCGCTCTCCCACACGTCCTTGCCTTCGGCCTTCCGGGCGCCGCGGATGATCTCCAGGCCGAGGATGGGCTTGCCCTTGCGGTCATCCGTGCATTCGTTGCAGACCTCATCGGGCTTGGCATCCTTGGACAGACGCTTTTCCAGCGCGCCGCTGAGCGTGCCGCCGGTGTCGCGGATGCGGATTTCAGCCTTGGCCTCGCCCGTCTTGTCGTCCACGTTGCGCCACAGTCCCTCGGGGGTCATCTGAGCGAGCGCAGGCACCGAAGATGCTACAAAAATAATAGCTGCTATGGATTTCAACATGGGGACTCCAGGGCGAAAAGGCTTGAAATCTGCATCCAGGGAGCCGGATCAGGCCAGCGCCAGGTCCGTGTCCATCAGCACCTTGCTGCCGCTGCGGGCCGTGCGCATGAGCGTCGCGGTCTCAGGGAACAGCTTGGCAAAGTAAAAGCGCGCGGTCTGCAGCTTGGCACCGTAGAACGGGTCCGTGTTGCCAGCTGCAATCTCGCGCAGGGCCACCTGGGCCATGCGGGCGAACAGGTAGCCGAACACCAGGTGGCCGGCCACGCGCAGGTAGTCCACAGCGGCAGCGCCCACTTCGTCGGGGTTCTGCATGCCCTTGAAGCCGATCTCGGTGGTGAACTTGGTCATCTGGTCGCCCAGCATGGCCACGGGGTTGATGAACTCGGCCATCTTCTCGTTCACGCCCTCTTCTTCCACCAGCTGGCCGATCAGCTTGCCCAGCTTCTTCAGCGTGGCGCCGTTGTTGCCCAGCACCTTGCGGCCCAGCAGGTCCAGCGACTGCACGGTGTTCGTGCCTTCATAGATCATGTTGATGCGGTTGTCCCGCACGTACTGCTCCATGCCCCATTCCTTGATGAAGCCGTGGCCGCCGAAGACCTGCATGCACGCATTGGTGCTGATGTGGCCGTTGTCGGTGATGAAGGCCTTGACGATGGGCGTGAGCAGGGCCACGAGTTCTTCGGAGTCCTTGCGCACCTTTTCATCGGGATGGCTGTGCACCTTGTCGAGCAGCAGCGTGCAGTAGATCTGCAGCGCACGGCCGCCTTCGGCGTAGGCCTTGGCCGTGAGCAGCATCTTGCGCACGTCAGGGTGCACGATGATCGGATCGGCGTCCTTGTCCTTGGCCTTGGTGCCCGACAGGCTGCGCGACTGGATGCGGTCCTTGGCGTAGGCCAGGGCGTTCTGGTAGGCCACTTCGGTCAGGCCCAGCGACTGATTACCCACGCCAAGGCGGGCGGCGTTCATCATCACGAACATGGCGGCCAGGCCCTTGTTGGGCTGGCCCACCATGGTGCCGATGGCACCGTCCAGCGCGATCTGCGCCGTGGCGTTGCCGTGGATGCCCATCTTGTGCTCCAGGCCCGTGCAGAAGATCGGGTTGCGCTCGCCCAGCGAGCCGTCAGCCGCGACATGGAACTTGGGCACCACGAACAGGCTGATGCCCTTGCTGCCCTTGGGCGCATCGGGCAGGCGGGCCAGCACCAGGTGGACGATGTTGGCGGCCATGTCGTGCTCACCGGCGCTGATGAAGATCTTGTTGCCGGTGATCTTGTAGGTGCCGTCTGCCTGGGGCTCGGCACGGGTGCGCATCAGGCCCAGGTCAGTCCCGCAGTGGGGTTCGGTCAGGCACATGGTGCCGGTCCATTCGCCGCTGGTGAGCTTGGGCAGGTACAGGGCCTTTTGCTCATCGGTGCCGTGGGCGTGCAGGGCTTCGTAAGCACCGTGCGACAAGCCGGGATACATCGTCCAGGCCTGGTTGGCCGAGTTCAGCATCTCGTACAGGCACTGGTTCAGCACGAACGGCAGACCCTGGCCACCATAGGCGGGGTCGCAGCTCAGGGCCGCCCAGCCGCCTTCGACGTACTTGGCATAGGCATCCTTGAAGCCCGTGGGCGTCTTCACCTCGTGCGTGGTCTTGTCGAGCACGCAGCCTTCGGTGTCGCCACTGATATTGAGCGGGAACGCGACTTCGGCGGCGAACTTGCCGGCTTCTTCGATCACGGCGTTGATGGTGCCCACATCCACTTCGGCGTGGGCGGGCAAGGCCTTGAATTCATCGCTGACCTTGAGCACTTCGTGCATGACGAATTGCATGTCGCGCAGGGGCGGCGTGTAGGTAGGCATGGGTTTACTCCTTGGACGTGGTGGTTTGGGTGGAAACTTTGCGGCGCCCGGCCGCAGCGGCTCGGGCGACAGGTGCGGGGGCAGCCATCGCAGGCGCGCCGTAGCGCGACAGGATGTTGTGAAAGCCGGTCACGGCGCGCGACAGCGAGCCGGGGTTGCGCAGGAAACGGGCTTCGTAGTGCAGGGCCAGGATCAGGCCGTGGATCTCGAACAGCATCTGTTCTGCGTCCACATTGGTCTGCAGCTCACCGAGTTCCTTGCACTGTTCGATGGCGCGGCGCATGGCGCCATGCCAGGTCATGACCGAGCTGGCCAGCGCATCGCGCACCGGGCCGGTGCGGTCGTCAAATTCGACAGCGCCGCTGATGTAGATGCAGCCGGAATCGATTTCGATGGAGGTGCGCTTCATCCAGTTGTCAAACAGCGCATGCAGGCGCGGCAGGCCCCGCGCGGCGGACATAGCGGGGTAGAAGACTTCCTGCTCGAAGCGCGTGTGATATTCGCGGATGACCGAAATCTGGAGCTCTTCACGGGAGCCAAAATGGGCGAACACGCCAGACTTGCTCATCCCGGTCACATCAGCGAGCGCACCAATGGACAACCCCTCCAGCCCGATGTGCGTGGCCAGTCCCAGTGCCGCCTCGACGATGGCGGCCTTGGTCTGCTGGCCCTTTTGCAGGGCCCGGCCGGTTCCGCTGCGGGATCGGGGGATGCGGGTGACCATGGATTCGGAGGAAGCGGGCATGTGCACAAATAAAAACGAACGTTCGTTCTATTCTGCAACAGATTCGCGCCGCGGCCAAAACCCATTCAAAAAATAGGGAGCCCCACCCAAGGGTTACGTTGCAGCCTTGCAACCGTGCGTACAGGGCCCGGGCATGCCAGGACGGACGCGGCGGCAACCGCGCCCACCACCCCTACAGGAGGCGCGCCAGGCTTGCCTCGAGGTGCTCGGTGGGCAGCCGCCGAAACCCCGAACGGGCGTAGCGCTGCAACCGTCCCACCGCAAACGACGTGAGCACGCTGGCAGCCACCTGGGCATCCACGGTGGGCGTACCGGACTGTGCCGTCACAGATCGCAGGGACTGGCGCAACGTGGACTCGATGCGGTCAAAGAACTGGTTCATGCGCTGCTGCAGCCGCTCATGCTCGAACACCAGCGCGTCGCCCACCATCACGCGCACCATGCCGGGGTTGCGTTCGCCAAACTGCAGCACCAGCGCCACGATGCGGGCAGCTTCGCGGGCGCCCTCTTCGGCCGGACGGGGCACGGTCGGGTCCGGCACGTCGCGCCCGGTGATCTGCTGCACGAGTGAAAAAACCGTGTGCTCAATGAAGTCGATGAGGCCTTCGAACATCTGGGCCTTGCTCGCAAAGTGGCGGTACAGGGCTGCCTCGCTCACCGAAAGACGCGCGGCCAGTGCCGCGGTGGTGATGCGCTCTGCGCCCGGCTGCTCCAGCATGGCAGCGAGCGCCTGCAGTATCTGCTCGCGCCGCTCGCCGGGCCTGGGGCGCTTGCGCCCTGCCGCGGGCACGCCATCTGTCGCGGAGACAGCCACAGCGGCGGGTTCGGGATCGGTCGATGCGTCGGACATGCGGGCAGTGCCTTGTGAGTGAAGACGGGGCGGCGTCACCGGTTTCGTCCCGCTGCGCAGGCGTAAATCATGTGTGCAAAAGATTCTCGCACAGGGCTCGCGCGCCGCTTTGACAGCCGGCGACCACACTGCCACCCGGGTCGCTGCAGACGCTGGGCGCGGCATCTGCAGGCCCGTAGCCGCTCAGAATGGAAAGACCACCGTGACACGCAACCCGCGGTCCTGCGGGCCTGTGCCGAGTGTGAGTGCCGCACGGTGCACACGGGCGATTTCATCGGCAATGGCAAGGCCGAGCCCCGTGCCCTCGCCCACGGTGCCCGGCACGCGGTAGAACCGCTGCATGACCCGTGCGCGCTCAGCCACCGGAACACCGGGGCCATCGTCTTCGACCTCCAGAAACACGCGTGCAGGTCCGGCGCTGGAGGCGCGGATGCCGCAGCGGATGGTGACCACCCCGCCCGGGGGGGTGTACTTGATGGCGTTGTCCACGAGGTTGGACAGCAGCTCGCGCACCAGCCAGCCGTGGCCGGTCACGTGTACGGGCTCCACCTCCAGCCCCAGATCCAGCCCCTTGCCGGTGGCGGCGTCCAGAAACGACTCCAGCAATGTCTCGCACAGGTCCTTCAGATCCACCCGCTGGGAAGGCTGGGCGTCCAGGCTGCGCGCATCGGCGCGCGACAGCGCCAGCAGCTGGTGTGCCAGCTGGGAGGTGCGTCTCGTGGCATTGCGCAGCTTCTCGATCTGCTCGACGCTGAGCATGATGGCGCCAGGAGGTTTTCCATCTTGCGCTGGCGTCGCGACATGCCCGTCGCCAAGCGCTGAGGCGGGGCTGCGGGGCGGGGCCAGCGCCTTTGCCATCATGGCCCATGCTTCCACCTGGGCCTGCAGCCCGGCCAGGGGCGTTCGCAACTGGTGGGCGGCATCCGCCACGAACCGGCGCTGCCCCTCGGCCTGCGCGTTGACCAGTGCAAAAAGCCGGTTGAGCGAATGCACCAGCGGGCGAACCTCTGCAGGGGAGGAAGCCTCATCAATGGGGCTGAGGTCGCGCGGCGAGCGGTGTTCCACCGCATCGGCCAGGTCCACCAGCGGCTTGAAGGCGCGGCGCACCGCCCAGTGAATGGCCAGCGCCGCAGCGCCCACCAGCACGAGGTTGGGCAACAGCACGCGCAGCAGCAGCTGCTGCGCCCATTGCTGCCGCGGATCAGAGCCATCGGCCAGCGCCACCACGAGTTCGCCAGCCCCCGTGCGACCGCGCTGCACCGCCACCCGGTAAGTTACGCCATTGAATTCGACGCTGTGAAACTCTGGCGCACTGGTGGTCGGTACGGCCTCATGCACCCAGGCATCGCCCAGCAGCAGCCGGCCCTTGGGGTCCCGCACGCTGAAACCGGAAAAACCCGCGTGCTGCCGCAGAAAATCCTCGATAGGCGGGGCCAACAGCAGCAATGGCGGCTCGTTTGCACGCAGGGGCGGCGCCAACACGGAATCGGCCAGCGCAGGGAGCAGACGCACCAGGCGCTGGTCGTGCTGGGCCGCAGCCTCGTCTGCCGAGCGGTAGTCCAACCACACCCCCACCAACGCCAGCGCACACAGGGGAACCACCAGCAACAGCAGCAGCCGGTTGCGCAGGTCGGAGGTCATGAGCACCAAACCAGGGCGCTGGTATGCGGCAGGCTGGACTTGCATGGCTGTCTGTCGACGCTCAAAACGCGCGGCGTGCGGTGCCAGCTAGCCGCCCTGCAACTCCAGCCGATAGCCAAACCCGCGTATCGACCGCAGCGCCACGCCATGTGGCTCCAGCTTGCCCCGCAAGCGCGATACGTATACCTCGACCGCGTTGGGGGTGATCTCCTTGTCCCAGCCGGTGAGGGCCTGCAGGAGCTTGTCCTTGCTGGCCGGTTTGGGCGCATTGATCAGCAGGTATTCAAGCACGGTCCACTCACGCGGACCCAGCTCGATCACCTGCTCGCCTTCGGCCGTGCGGATGCTGGCGCGCCGGCCTGCAGTGTCCAGCTCCAGCGGACCAAAGCTCAGCACCGCCGATGTCGCAGCTTGCGACCGGCGCAGCAGCGCGCGGAGCCGGGCCAGCAGCTCTGGCAGCTCAAAAGGCTTGACCATGTAGTCGTCCGCACCCAGGTCCAGCCCCTGCACCCGGTCATGCAAGGCATCGCGCGCGGTGAGGATCAGCACCGGCATGGCAGGGCTGGCCATCTGGGGGCGCCGCAAACGGCGAGTCAGCTCCAGGCCGTCCATGCCCGGCAGGCCGATGTCAATGATGGCCGCGTCAAACGTTTCTGCGCGCAACACTTCTTCGGCACGCTCGCCGCTGCCCACCCAGTCCACGGCATAGCCTGCATCGGCCAGGCCGAGCTTGATCCCGCTGGCCACCATCAGGTCGTCTTCCACCAGAAGCAATCTCATGAAACCTCCCTGTGTGGCGCGACCGGCCCCAGCACCCCGGACCACGCTGGCAGCATGGTGCAGCACAGGGTACGGAAAGTGGACATGAAGAAAGCCAAGGCCATGTTGCGACTGCTCTGGATACGAATGGGCGTCACCGGGGGCGAAAAGCGCCGCTGAAAGGTGCCGCGCGGTAGGCGATCAGTGCGACCGGATCATGGTGCCGTAGGCCTGCTCCGTCAGGATCTCCAGCAGCATGGCGTGGGGCACACGGCCATCGATGATGTGCACCGCATTGACGCCAGCCTTGGCCGCATCCAGCGCACCGGCAATCTTGGGCAACATCCCGCCCGAGATGGTGCCGTCCGCAAAAAGCTCATCAATGCGCCGCGCCGTGAGGTCGGTCAGCAGGTTGCCCGCCTTGTCCAGCACGCCGGGGGTGTTGGTCAGCAGCATCAGCTTTTCGGCCTTGAGGACTTCCGCCAGCTTGCTGGCCACCACATCGGCATTGATGTTGTAGCTCTCGTTGTTTTCACCGAAACCAATGGGGCTGATGACGGGAATGAAGGCATCGTCCTGCAGCGCCTTGACCACGCTGGGGTCGATGGAAACGATGTCGCCCACCTGGCCCACGTCATGCTCGATGCTGGGGTCCTTGCTGTCCACCATCTTGAGCTTGCGCGCACGGATCATGCCGCCATCGCGGCCCGTGAGGCCCACAGCCTTGCCGCCCGCCTGGTTGATGAGGCCCACGATGTCCTGCTGCACTTCGCCTGCCAGCACCCACTCGACGACCTCCATGGTCTCGGCATCGGTCACGCGCATGCCCTGGATGAACTGGCCCTTCTTGCCCAGGCGGTTCAGGGCCGTTTCGATCTGGGGGCCGCCGCCATGAACCACCACAGGGTTCATGCCGACCAGCTTGAGCAGCACGACGTCCTCGGCAAAATCAGCCTGAAGGGCCGGGTCGGTCATGGCATTGCCGCCGTACTTGATCACCATGGTCTTGCCATGGAACTTGCGGATGTAGGGCAGCGCCTGGGCCAGGATTTCAGCCTTGTCGCGCGGTGCAATCGAAAGAAGGTCAGTCATGGGGGCGGGCTACCTAAGGAAACTTGATCGGTAAAAGATGCTGTATTTTGCTCGGAAATTGGCTTGCTATCGAGGTGCTGCGTAAAGGTACGCCGGGCCATTTTTAGCCAGGAGGTGCAGCCTCTTCGAGTAGGACGCCTCATCGAATGGAAACTTTTCTGAATGGATCAACAGAAGGCGCACATCCAGATCCATCATGATCTTTTCAACTTCATCTGGCGGTTTCATTTTACAACCCTCCCTGCAGTCGGCGATTTTCGGAAAGGCCGCACGCCCAAACCAGTCACCGATTAATTGCCCAGAATAATAGAAGTAGGCATTCTCATAACCAAAGTTCAGCAGCCTTTTCCCGTACTGATCGCCATGCATAGCCGCATAGTCCAGCATGGCAATCTCAGGATGCTGACTCCGCTGAAACGCAAAATCTGGGCGTGCTGCCCATTCCCGAACTGCGTTGCCAACAACGACACCAACACTTAGCAATGAAACCGAGGCAAGCACATGGCTTCTCAAACTCGCGCGAATGAAACCAGGCAGACGAAAAACATACACCATTTCTCGAACAACCACGGCGCAGAGCAAAGCAGCCATTGGCGCGACAGGTAATAAATATCTATCCACCTGACTCACCCAGAACCAGAACATGGTCCCGAGCCAAGCCAGACCACAGAGCAATAACCAGCCGCGCTGCCCGTCACGTCGCCACAACAGCGAGGCGGGCCACAGGAGTGCCAGAAAAAAATACTCCACCTTGACAGAAATAAGAGATCCGACAAAGTAGCCCCATTCTTTTGGGACGCCATGCGAGGCCTGCTCGGCAACTTGTGCGGCCAGATCTTCAGCAGTCCATAAAAAATAGCCGAATACAGGCCCGCCAACAGGGTGAAATGGATCACCGGTCAGCCAGTAGCTTCGTACATACCAGAACAAACTCAAAGCCAGACAGGGCAAGCCATACACAAAGACATTGCGAATAGGTCTGCGAAGAATAATGATCGCAATGACTACGCAGCATCCCAACATGGCGCCAAACACAAGTCCATGAAGCTTGATCCCGCCAGCTAAGCCAGCAAACACTCCCGCAAGCGCGAGCCACCTCGAACCATCGCGCTCTTCAACGCGCCTTAACCAAAGCACGGCGGCAAAGGCGGCTCCAGTACAAGTTGCCGCAAGTCCCGCGTCAACATAGGCGAACCCGAAAGTGTGCTTGATCGCCGGGGAGCTCATATAGAGGAACCAGGCTCCCGCCCCCCATCCGGAGTGCTTCCAAGCCAGCTGCGAGATCCCCATCAGACCCATAAGTATGACCACATTCGGCCAGTTCGCTAACCACTGCGCAAGCGTGGCATCCACAAACAGGGCGGCGGCAAACAGCAGCTGGAAATACGCCGGGAAATATGGAAACCTAAGCGCCTCGTTAGCCACAAGACCATGATGCTCAACAATGGCGCGGGCCAGGGGCAAGTGGAAGGACGTGTCATCCCATCCGGAAGGGAAGCGCCAAGCCTGCAACGTGACCATCAATGTTGCGGCACACAGGGCGCTCCATTCCCACGGCAGCACTCCAAACCCTGCCTCGTCCCCCGCTCTGATGGCGAGTGGCCGCCGCATGGGGATCAGCCGCAACGACGCCAGACCAAATACCGCACAGGCAATTACCCATGGGTAAAACCAATCGAAAATTGCAATAGCCAGCAAAAGCAACAGTGCGACTGCCATGCCGAGCAACTGACTAAAGAAAAGCAAGAGCAGCGGCGCATGCACCAAAATATCGGCATCAGCTTTTGGCAACAAGCACTCCAACGCGCTTTTCCCAACGATATGAAATACAGCCACCGCAACGAGCGCAGCGACAATCGTGGGAGCCGCGTAACCGCTTACGATCTCATACATACGTGGGCAGCTTCAGCACAAATCATCTAACTGTCGATATATCTTCACAATGAAAAAAGTTACGGGCTTTCTTACTATAAATGTAAGGCCTCTGGGCAGGATTTTAAGTTAATCTATTCAGCCAGTACCATAACCAATGTGCGGTTGAATTCAGGATTGAATCCAACCCGGGACTTTAAAGCGTACTATCGCAAGATAAGCAATCACATATGAAAGGACGAATAACAGACAGAACCCGATAAGAATCAAGGAACTTTGCCAGGCCAATACAGCAGGAACCACAGTCAAAAGAGTAAAGCCCCAAAGATAGGGCGAAGTTCTATTATTTCGACTCAGGACCCGACGGGAGTGGTCATCATGAAATACCTCGCGGACAATGCGTCTGTAAATCAGCTGATGGAAATGCAATGCGTCGGCGACGCCTGGCGAGGTGCCCCGCATTATTTTTCGGTACATGGAAAACAATGTCTCCCACACCGGATAAATCAAAAGAAGAACCGGGAACCATGGTGAGACCGCTGGATTACGCTGCACTAGCGAGATGCTCGCGATCGCGATCACCACCCCCCATAAATAAGCACCTCCGTCCCCTGCAAACAGCATGCCCCGCGGATAATTCCAAATCAGGAAACCGCCAGTAGCTGCCGCAGTTGTAAGAAGAACGGCTGCAAGACTTCGGTCTCCTACCTGCAGCGCAACATGAGCAAGTGCCAAGCAGACTACTAGAGCCACCATACCGGCCAGCCCGTTGTAGCCGTCAATGATGTTGAAAGCGTGCGGCAAACCGGTCACGGCAAGCCAAGCAATCCCGACGCCCAGCCAAGGAGCAACCGGCAGCCAAACGTCTACCCACGCCAATCCGAGTCGAGGCACCTGCAGATCAAGGAGCCACACGGAAAGCACTCCCGTTAATCCGGTCAAAAGCAACCTCCCACGCACCGAGAGGCGTTGCGTTGCGTCTTCAGCCATGCCACCAAGCACCGCTGGCAGCAGAGCGGCAACCCACCAACCTACCCAGCCGTCCATCGCAAAGGAGGCAGGATCGCCAAACGCCATCGATTGAAGAACGCCAAAGGCCCAGCTGACGACAACCCCGGCGAGCAATGCAACGCCACCAAGCCGCGGAACATGGCCACGGTGGAATCTTTGTGGCATGCCCGTCCCGTAACGCGCCGCATGCTGCCCCCCCCAACGAACCACGCCGCCAGCGGCCAGCGCTGCGATCACAAAAGCAATAAAGGAAATAAGAATCATCGAAGGGCGCCCAGTCGGCAGGGCTCTGTCAAGTTCGCCACAATTACTCAGCCGCTCAATTGCGGTTTACCCGCTTGTCGCACGGCCCGAAATTGAACGAACAGCGCCGGGAGACCAGCCCATCCGCTCGAATCTCAAGGCAATGTTGCGCGCTGGACCATGTCACCGCGAAGCCTTAGAGAATACACCCCGGATCCCCAGGGCGAAAAGAAGCCCCCTCACCGCTGCGTTCTGTGGCGCCTCATTGATTCAGCTGTTACGCATGATTCGCAGGCCGCGTTGAAGGCTTACAGTTGCAGCCGGGAGCTTGTGATCGGGCCGTCATAATTCAGCCATGAACGATTACCCAGACGAGCTGCACGTCTATCTGCGGAGATTGCATCCTGGCGAGATCACCTCCCTTTCTCTGTTGGCTGCCTTGATCCCGGCAGGCTCCGAGGTCCTTGATCTCGGGTGTGGCAGCGGAGCCCTTGGCGAAACACTAACGAAAAGGGGTTGCGTCTGCGACGGACTGACACTGAACGCCGCCGAGGCCGCCCACGCTCGTTCCCACTATCGGCACCTTGAGGTCGCCGACCTTGAGTTGGCCAACTTGAGGCAGCTATTTGAGGGCCGCAAGTACGACGCAATCGTTTGTGCCGATGTCCTTGAACACTTGCGGCGACCGGATCGTCTCGTCGACCAATGCAGAGACCTCCTGCGCGAGGAGGGCAACCTGCTCGTCTCGGTTCCCAACGCTGCTTATGCAGGCCTTGTGCTTGAGTTGCTCCACGGCGAATTTCGCTACCGGGAAGAGGGCTTGCTTGATCGCACTCACCTGCGATTTTTCACGCGAAGCTCGCTGACGAGTTTTTTGACAGACAACCGATGGGAAACCTCATCGATTCAGGCGGTGCATCGCGATCTTTCCGATTCCGAGTTCCCGATCACGCCCGATAGCCTGCCGCCTGCCGTATCGCGCTATGTGCTCGCACAGCCTGACGCTCTCACCTACCAGTTCGTTGTGAGTGCCCGGCCCAGACCAGCGGCTACGCCCTCCCTCCCGTTGGCAGAGCCCCGCGCAGCCAGGCGCGCCATTTTTACTGCCCAGCTGTATTGGTCCGATCAAGATGCTTACGACGAGGGGCGAAAGCTTACTGCTGCGGGAGAGATAGGCACGCCCCGGCAAACGCTATGCTTTCTACTTCCGACGCATGAGGCCACGTCCCCCCGCCTGCGTTTCGATCCCGCTGACCGCCCCGGGTTCATGCACCTGCACGCACTCCGCTTGCTGGACGCCGCCGGAGACATGGCGTGGCAATGGCGCCCCGGGGACATACGCGTCGACGAACTGCTCAAGCAACCACACAATCAGATAAGTTGGGCGCCCCCCACTGCGACCTCGCCAGACACAGCACTCTTGCTGCTTACCGGCGACGATCCGTGGGTGGAACTTCCCATCCCGGCCGAGGTTCTTGCCCGCTCGATGGCTTGCGGCGAGAGCCGACTGGAAGTCGATCTAGGCTGGCCCATGTCGGCCGACTATATTGCACTGTCAGCAAATATTCGTGCTGGCCAGATGCAAGCAGCACATACCGAAGCAAACCTGGCCATTTCGCTGCGAGAACATCGTCTGGTTCAGGCCGAGCTGCACAAGGTAACGCCGTTGGCCCAAGCAAGCGTGCTGCTGCAAGAGCAAAACCATCACCTCACCCATCAGATAGACGCCCTTAGGGCCCACGTCAACGCGCTTGAAAACTCCAGGATCTTTCGCATCACACGCCCAGCGGCCCGACTGCGGCGGCGGCTCGCGGAATTGGTAAAACCAGACAGGCCAACCGAACACGCTGAGGTTGCACCAGAGGCGATCTCAACGGCCCATGCAGGCACAACCGGCCCCGATGAGACATGGCACGTTGATATCGACTCTCAACCGCAGACAGTGGGGCAGCGCCCAAATGCGGCTGATCAGGCAGCCGCAGTCGACATCATCATCCCGGTCTTCAAAGGGCTGGAGGACACACGTTGCTGCGTCGAGTCGGTTCTCAAGAGCGTGCATCGCACGCCCACACGCGTGATCGTTATCAACGACGCAAGTCCCGACCTTGAGCTGACGCAATGGCTTCGAACGCTCGCAGCCCAGGAACCGGCAGTGGTACTCATTGAGAACCCGATCAACCTAGGGTTCGTACGCACAGTCAACATCGGCATGGCGCTCGACCCATCGAACGACGTCGTCTTGCTCAACAGCGACACGGAAGTTGCCCGAGACTGGGTTGACCGGCTGCGCAGTGCGGTTTATTCGGCACCGCATGTCGGCACCGCGACTCCACTGTCGAACAACGCCACCATTTGTAGTTATCCCCGCTTCTGCGAGAGCAACGCGTTGCCAGATGGATACGACACCGCCGCACTTGACGCACTGTGCGAAAGCACTAATTCCGGTATCACGGTTGATATTCCCACTGCGGTCGGTTTTTGCATGTATATCCGCCGGGACTGCCTCACACAAACAGGCGTGTTCGATGCTGAAAGTTTTGGCCTGGGATACGGCGAGGAGAATGACTTTTGCATGCGTGCTGCCGCCGCTGGCTGGCAGCACGTGCTTGCCGCCGACACGTTTGTGAGGCATGCGGGCGGCATCAGTTTCGGGGAGTCCAAAACGAAACGAGAAGCTGAAGCGCAGTCGACATTGCATCGGCTTCACCCCACCTATGACGCAACCGTGCGAACGCACATTGCAAGCGACCCTGCTCGTGCATGCAGGGAAGCAATCGACATCGCACGGCTGAAAAGCGGCGTGCTGCCCAAGATTCTTGCGGTTATGCACGGCATCGGGGGCGGTACGCGCAGGCATGTGCACGAGCTGCGCAAGCACCTGCAGGCACAGGCGATATTCCTCACCCTGACTCCCATGGCGGATCACTGGTTGCGTCTGGAATGGGACGCGCCTGGCGAAGCCTTCACCAGAGACTATCACTGGCTGCAGCAGGCCGATCAACTGGTCACGTTTTTGCGCGACGTCGGCATTGGCCATATCCACTACCACCACCTGCTCGGTCTCAACCCCTCACTGATGAACCTCCCCGAGCAATTGGGAGTGAACTACGACTTCACCACGCATGACTACTACACAGCCTGTCCCCAGATAGCAATGGTCGACGCGAGCTTTTCGTACTGCGGCGAAGCAGGGCCCGAACAGTGCCGTCGCTGTGTGGAAGACAGGCCTTCGCCCACCGGTGAATCGATCGAAGACTGGCGGCTGAGACACCGCTTGTTCCTCAACGGCGCCAGAGCAGTGCTGGCTCCCAGCCGTGACACAGCAAAGCGAATTTCTCGCTACTTCCCGGCAGCAAACGTGCGCCACGCACCCCACCTGGACATTCCCCCTGATGTCGAGCTGCCCAGGCCAACGCTGCGAACAATCCATCCAGACAGCAACCTGCGCGTTTTCGTCATTGGCGCCCTGAGTCGGATCAAAGGCAGCGACACACTGGAGGCCGCGTCACTGGAGGCAGCCAGGCGAAACTTGCCGCTTGAATTTCATCTGCTGGGCTATCCGCACGTCCCCCTCCAGCAGCAACCGCATGCAAGCCTCACCGTGCATGGAGCCTACGAAGACGACGAGCTGCAAAGCCTTCTCAACCGCCTGAAACCTGACCTGATATGGTTTCCTGCCCGTTGGCCAGAAACCTACAGCTATACGCTGAGCGCTTGCCTCAACTCAGGCTGCCCTGTACTGGCACCCGACCTGGGGGCGTTTCCGGAGCGACTTGCCCGCCGCCCGTGGAGCTGGATTTACCCCTGGAGTCTTCCATCGGGCGATTGCGTTCGCTTATTGCTTGAACTTCGCGAACAATACTTTTTGGGTGCCCGACAGCCCACACAGGCGCCAGGCTGCACGATCCCGCTTCCAGACGATAGCCTGTCACGCTGGTCGTATGAACGGGACTACCTGCCAACAGTTGCAGCACCCGCTGCGCAATGAGCCTGCAGCGCTGCTGCCCAACAGACCTTCACGCGCTGCGCCCGCCGCCGCCAGCGCCCACCCTGACCTGATACTGCCGTGCCACCAATAGTCCCGAAATACCTGCGCAAACTGCGCCTTCTCGCACTCAGCATTCGTCACCTGCTCAGAGACAAGGCAAACCTCAGACCCAACTTGCGCAAACTGGTCGCTGTGTGGCGAAGCCAGGGCATGCCGGCGGTGAAAGCCTTGTTGGCAGGTTACGCGCATGGGGCGCCGCAAACAGCATGGGCGCAACAGCAACAAAGCTTTGCAGCAGTCGCGCGCGAGCCGATCACCAAGACCATCGCGAGCATGAAGAACGCCGTGACCATCGGCATTCTGGTCCCGGTGTACAACCCTCCGGAGCAGATGCTTCGCGAAATGCTCGACTCCGTGCTCTCCCAGTGGTATCCGCACTGGGAACTCTGTGTTGCAGACGACGCATCTACCCAGCCTCATGTTCGACGCATCCTGCAGGAATACGCTCGCAAGGATCAGCGCATTAAACTTCATCTTGGCGATGCTAACCGCGGGGTATCGCACGCTTCGAACCAGGCCCTTGCCTTGTGCACAAGCCCGTTTAC
Source organism: Burkholderiales bacterium Ga0074133 (assembly GCA_001464865.1). Classification (GTDB taxonomy): domain Bacteria; phylum Pseudomonadota; class Gammaproteobacteria; order Burkholderiales; family Burkholderiaceae_C; genus Acidovorax. The sequence goes on along the minus strand of LNEG01000095.1, from coordinate 32,708 downwards.
CGTACTGCTGGACCACGACGACCTGCTGGAACCGCAGGCCATCTTTCGCATTGCCGAGTCGGTCAACGAAGACGACCCGGACATGGTCTACTCAGACGAAATACTCATTTCCCCTGACGCATCTACCGTACTGCAGTACGTGTGCAGGCCCATGTTCTCGCCAGAATATCTGCGGGAACACCCCTACATCGTGCATCTTGTGGGGTTCCGCACGCGGCTTCTGCGTGAGGTGGGCGGTTTCGAGGAAGCCCTGAGCATTTCCCAGGACTACGACCTCATTCTTCGCGTGTCGGAGCGCGCGAAAACGATCGTCCACATCCCCGAAATCCTTTACCAGTGGCGCACCCACCCGCAGTCGGCAGGGCACGCGAAGGCCGACACCGTGATGCGCACGTCCTCACAAATCCTGGAAAGGCACCTTGAACGCATTGGCATGCCCTGCCGGGTTGCTGCGGGCATGTCATTCAACTTCTTCAAGCCCCAGTACTCGCTGCAGGCCGGGCAACGCGTTGCCATCATCATTCCCACCAAGAACCACGGGGCGTTGGTCAGGCAGTGCATTGAAAGCCTGCGCGCGACCATCACCGATGCACCGTACGACATCGTTCTTGTAGACCACGACTCGAACGACGCAGAATCGCTGGCCTATTTCGAAGCTTTGCGCAGCGAGATCACGGTGTTGAAGTACTCAGGGCCCTTCAATTTCTCAACCATCAACAACTGGGCGGTGGCGCAACTGACTGTGCCCTACACGCACTATCTTTTCTGCAACAACGACATCGAGGCCATTGAACCGGGCTGGCTAGAACACATGCTGGGGCTGGCCCAGCAGCCAGACGTTGGCATGGTGGGCGCGCAATTGCTATACCCCGATCGCACCACCATCCAGCATGCAGGGGTGTGCGTGGGCGCCTTCGGCATCGCCGAACACTACGGCAAGTTTTTGCCGCTGCCGCCCGACCGGGTCACCAACGAATACCAGGGCCGGCTGATCACCACCCATGAGGTGGCCGCCGTAACCGCCGCCTGCCTGCTGATGCGGCGCGACGCCTTTGAGGCCATTGCGGGGTATGACGAAGGACTGGCCGTAGGCTTTGGGGATGTGGACCTGTGCCTGCGCACCCTGCAGAAAGGTTGGCGTGTGTTGTACTGCCCACACGCCACACTGCTGCACCACGAGTCGCTCACCCGCGGAAAAGCCGAGGGCTACGACCCGCACCCGCTGGATTCAGCCAGGTTCATTCAGCGTTGGCAGCCCTGGCTTGACACGGGCGATCCTTACTTTCACCCAGCGTACCAGATCACGCACACATGCTGGATGCTGAAATCCCCGCTCCCCATCACCGTTTCGCCCAAACGCCGCACATACACGGTCGGCCCTGCAAAACCTCCGCAACCCTTATAAACACTCGGATTTTGCCAGTTCCGCTGGGTTGTCGACCCCCTGAGAATCCTCCCATCAGACTCTGATTCAGCGACGAAGAACTGGTGCAGCGCTGGGCCGAGAAGGTGGTCGGGCAGCAGTTCAGCGGCACGACGTTCTACGAGCCGCGCCTGCCCTGCGATGCCACGCAGATCTGGCGCTTTCGCCTGGGCCTGGGTGAGGCCGGGGAAGAGAAACTGCTCAAGGCCACCATCGACACGGCTGTTGCCTCCAAGGCCATCAAGCTAGCCGAGTTCGAGCGCGTGATCTTGGACACCACCGTGTAGGAAGCCATCGCCCACCCGCTGGATTCACGGCTGCTGGAGATCGCGCGCCACAAGGTGGTGGCTGCGGCCAGACGCGCGGGCATTGCGCTCAAGCAGACCTTCGTCAAGGAAGGCGGGGCACTGCGGCGCAAAGCCGGTGGCTACGCCCACGCCAAGCAGTTCAAGCGCCTGCGCAAGGTCGTTAAACGCCAGCGCACGATCCTGGGAATCTTGCTGCGTGAGGTGGGGCGCAAGATCGCACAGGCCAGCGAGGCAACGGCATTGACATTGACGAATCTGCAAGCGCTGATGCAGCGCGCCGAGCGCATCCGAAGCCAGCGCCCCAAGGACAAGAACAAGTTTTACGCCCTGCATGCCCCAGAAGTCGAGTGCATCGACAAAGGCAAAGCGAGAAAGCCCTACGAGTTCTGCGTGAAGGTCAGCGTGGCTGTCACCCACAGGCAAGGGTTGATGGTGGGCGCACGCAGCTTCACCGGCAACCCCTAAGACGGCCACACCCTCAATGAGCAACTGGAGCAGGCAACGACCCTGACCGAGGACACCGGAGCCAAGCCCAAACAAGTAGTTGTGGACCTGGGGTTAAGAATGGTGGATGGGGCCAAGCCGAGCGTTGAGATCATCCACCCGGACAAGTTTAAGAGCCCGACGCAGCAACAGCGCAGGTGGCTCAAGCGGCGCCAGGCGGTGGAACTGACCATCGAGTACTTGAAGCACGACAACGGCATGGATCGGTGCTGGCTGCAGGGAGCAAAGGGTGATGCGCGGCATGCGGTGCTGTGTACGGCGCGTACAACATCCAATGGCTGCTGCGGGCGATGGTGCACCTGGGTCTTAAGAGCCTTTTTACGTGTCTGTTGGCCCTGCTGGTCACGCCAGCCGAAGCGCTCTGGACCGCGCTAGGCGTGAGGCCAATCCGCGCAGATCGGATGAACTGGTCGGCCAGGTGAATTTTGCAGGGGCGAGTACCTGGCGTGCGAAGTGCGGTGCCAGTGCTGCATCGATCTGCGCCCAGGGCAGTCGGCTGGCCAGCACCGCCAGCGGGTGGTGCGGATCGACCATCTCGGCCAGCGGCTGGTGAAAGAAATTTGCGGCGCTTTGGGACTTGGACACCGCGAAAACTCCCAGGAATCAGAATCTGACGGGAGGATCGTCAGGGGATCGACAACCCAGCGGAACTGGCAAAAACCCAGTGCTCATGCGGGTTTCGGAGGTTTTGCAGGGCCGACGATGTAGGCATAGCGGTTGTGCCCTGCCAGTATGGCCAGCAGCCAGGTGCGCAGCACGTCTTGTTTGTTGGGCGCGTTGCGGCTGGCGTATGCCAGCGGGCAGCTCTTGACCCAAGACTCCTTGACACCGGTGGCGCACAAAAACTCGGCAAAAAAAACCAGGTGCGCGTTGGGGGTGTCACTGGCCTGGTGGTCCCACTGCACATGGATACGGCCCCCGGGCGTGTTCAATGCCATGGCCTGTGCAGTCTGTGTCTGCATGGCAGACTGCCGTCTTTTTGCTTCACCCATTTGGTGACTCGTGCAAATCCGTTGAAAGTTACGCCCAGTCTAGCTTTGCGCTCGATTCACCGCCTTGACCTGCCGGAAGGAGGTTTATCCAGCCTTTGCAGCACTTTGCAACCTGTTGCTCACGGGCGTAGCGCTTTGGCTAGGACTAGGAGTCCTGTCGGACTTGGAGCATCGAAAGCGAAAAACGGCCCCAGCGAGGATAGTTTTCGCCGGATTTGCAGCCTCACAGCCCGGCTATGGGGCAAAAAGACGGTGAAAATGGACCGGTGTGGCCGCTTTGCAGTCGACGATTTCCAAGTTCGACAGGCTCCTAGACAGCTGCGCAGGGGCTGGTTGGCATGTGCAACACCACAGGGCTCACGGCGAACATCACGGGGGCCTTCGTCCTCTGGGGCCGGCTCGTTGTCCATCGTCAACTGCCCGGCTGTTTCCGCGTACAACCCAATTCGGTTCTCCAGGGTGGTCTGAATCTGACAGAAGAATCTTGCGTTGGGCGCCCTGCCCGTCAGCGCGACGGTGCAGCCAAATCAGGCTCTCCTGAAAAAGCGCGGGGCCTCGGTCCAGAAGTGCCAGGCCGCCGGGTCTTCGCGCAGCGCCTGCTCCAAGTGCGCAAACACAGCATTGATCAGCGTGGTAACGTCGTCGTGTACCCCCAGCGACACGATCCTGAGCGTGCGCTGACCGGTGGCAGCGTCAAACCCCGTGAGGTACACGTACACCGGCACTTTCTGGTCTACCGCCAGCCGGTGCAGTGCGCGCGGTACGGCGGCCGGCAAACCCAGCAGGGCAATGGATTCAGCGCTGGCCGCCTGGTCTGCTGGCACATCGATGGCCGCCAGTACCTGACCACTAGCCCGCAAGGCCTTGATGGCCGGGCGCAGGCTGCCTGATACGTCCAGTGGCTCGCAGCCCAACGCCGCTTTGACCGTGGCCGTACGCGCGCGGGCGTACCAGCCCAGTACCGCGCGGCCCAAAAACGGAGCCCCTTCGGTGGATGCCACCAGCGCCCGTGGTAGCAGGCCGGCCCGTGCGGCGTGGCGCAGGCCCCACATGCCTGCGCCCCAGTGAAACGTGAGCAGCAACGCCGCCTTGCCTGCGAGGGGCCATTCGCCCTGCACGTCCAAGTGCTTGTCCATCCAGCCATCCCGCTGGGTTCGGGCAAGGTAGTGGTCGGCGTGGTCTGTCCAGGTTACCAAGCGGCGGTGCATCAGCCAGGCCTGCTCGTCGACTACCGCGCAGCGTGCCTTGTATTCGGCCAGCGCCTGCACGGCTGCGCCGCGGTAGGCTGGCACCCACGCCAGAATGCGCCGTGCGACGCGGTAGGCCAGAGGCCAGGGAAGCGCTGCGGCCAGCGCGGGCAGGGCCACCAGCTCGATGGCATCTTTGCATTCGGTACGCAGGCGGCGCAGGCGTCGCCTGATGTGCAGGCCCATGCGCCTCAGCTCCAGAAGTGGGGCAGCCGCAGAAGCCCGGGGGTTTGGGTGGGGTACACAAACGTAAAGGTCGTGCAAGCCTTCCACTCGTCGCACACCACCAGGCCCTTGGCGTCAAACAGGTAGGCGCTTACCACGTACTCGCCCGTGTGCAGCGGCAGATCGGGAAAGGTGAGCGTAATCTCCCACAGTCCTTCGGCCAGCTGGCGCGGCACGGCACCCTCTACGTGGGAGGCCAGCGAGGTAATGCCCACGCCGTGCGATTGCTCCAGCATGACCCCGATGCTGGGGGCTGCGTCACCGGGTGCGGTGCGGGCGCGCACCGTTACCGCGAGGTCGGTCGCGCGCAGCAAGGGAGGTGTGGAGGTGTCGAGGTTCGCCACATCTACCGCCACGATGTGCGCGGCTACGGCAGGTGCTTTTGGGCGCGGGCCCGTGCCACCACTGGCAAAGCTGCCGCTCTCGCTTTCGCAGGCACCGGCGGCTGGGTCATTGGCATAGGCTTGGTCTGTACTACGCGGCGAAGCAGGCAAGGGGGGGGCATCCGCCCCGTCTTGTGCCAGTCCAGTCGGTTGCGAGCCACCATCCGCACCGGGCCAGGTGGGCGTACCGGCCTGCAACTGCGTTGACACTGAGCTGTTCGCTTGCAACTGGGTCTGCTGCCGCAGGCTGGCCTCGTACGATGCCAGAACCGCCTCGGTGGTGCCAAACTGGCGCACCTGTCCGTGCTCCATCCACAGCGCCACGTCGCACAGCTGACGCACGTGGTACAGGCTGTGCGAGCAAAACAAAATGGTGCAGCCGTTGCGCCGAAATTCCTCAATGCGCTCCACGCATTTTTTCTGGAAGTTCTGGTCGCCCACGGCAAGTGCTTCGTCCACGATCAGCAGTTCGGGCTGCACGGCGGTGACGAGTGCAAACGCCAGGCGCACCACCATGCCAGACGAATAGGTTTTTACCGCGCGGTCAATGGCGTCGCCCAGCTCCGAAAATGCAATGATTTCGGGCTCAAGCTCGGCGATGGTGGCGGCATCCAGCCCGATCAGTCCGCCCGCAAACCGCAGGTTGTCGCGCCCCGAAAAGTCGGGGTGAAAACCTGCGCCCAGTTCCAGGATGGCCGTAACGCGCCCACGGCACTGCGCCGCGCCCTCGGTGGGCTGCAGCGTGCCCGCCAACAACTTAAGCAACGTACTTTTGCCCGCGCCGTTGTTGCCTACTACGCCCAGGCACTGGCCGGGGTGCAGCTGAAAGCTCACGTTGCGCAGGGCCCAATGACTGCGGTGCAATGCGGCACCTGTGATCAGCGCGCGCAGGCGCTGGCGTGGGTGGTCGTACAGCTTGTAGCCCTTGCCCAAGCCCCGCACATCCAGTACTGGCGCGGGCGCCGAAGCCCCGCCCTGCGGTGTGGCAGCTTGGTTGGCGGTTGCCGACGGTGGGTGGTTCATAGCCAGTCCACCAGTTCATCGCGGCTGCGGCGCAGCAGGGGCGACAGCACCGCGCAAGCGCCTGCCAGCCAAGCTGCCATGCCCACGCAGGACTGCCAGCTGGGCCACAGGCCCTGCAGCAGCACATTCTGGTACGCCAGCACCCAAGCCGTCATGGGGTTGAGCCACAGCAGCCAGCGCCAGTCTTCAGGGAACAAGGTCGCAGGGAAAAGTATGGGCGACAGGAACACGCCCACCGACAGCGCAAACGTGACCAGTTGCACCGTGTCGCGCAGGGCCGCCGCCATGATGGCCAGCGCATAGGCCAGCACAAAGGCCAGCGCAAACTGCGTGACCAGCAGCAGAGGCAGGCTGAGCAGTGCCGGTGCGCCACGGTGCAGGGGCGTGTATGCCAGCGCCAGCAGCACCAGCAGCGGCATGTAGACCGCTGCGCTGGCCAACACGGTGCGTAGCACCATCAGCACTGGCGGCAGCGCGTTTTTTTGCAGCAGGTGTCCGGCGTCGATCAGGCTGCTGGTGCCACGGCCCAGCGCCTCGCAAAAGGCCTGCCAGGGTAGCATGCCCACAATCAGGAAGGTGCCCACCGCCTTGGTGGGTGCGGCATCGCCCAGGCGCATCGCGAACACCACATCAAACACGAGGTAGTACGCCGCCACGGTGAGCAGCGGTTGCGCGTACACCCATACCAGCCCACCTGCGGTGCCCGAGTGGCGCGCAGCCAGCTCGCGCCACACCATCACGCCCAGCAGGGAACGCATCGCCCATGCCGAGCGCAAGTCTTGCCACATGGCTTCTGGGTACCTCGGTAGTCGGTCAGAAGGCGGAAATTGTCATCAGTCAGTTCGCCTTCGGCTGGCTCGCCACGTAGGCGTCCAGCGCTTCGGGGTTCGCTTTGGCCCGGCTCATGATGGCCTCACCCGCCTTGATGCGGGCCTCGTTCAAGATCTTTTGGCTTGCTTCCGCAATCAGAGTCTCACGTACTTGCTCGAAAGGCTGCTTGCCCGCTTCTTTGCGGTCTGTCACCTTGATAATATGGAAGCCGAACTGGCTCTTGATGACATCGCTAACGTCGCCCACTTTCATCTTGAAGGCGGTATCTTCAAACTCTTTGACCATGCGGCCGCGCTTGAAGTAGCCGAGGTCGCCGCCCTTGGAGCCACTGCCCGGGTCTTGCGATTTGGCCTTGGCCAGCTCGGCGAAATCCTTGCCCGCCTTTAGGTCGGCCAGGATTTGCGCAGCCTTTTGTTCGGCGTCTGCTTCAGTCGCCAGAACAAGGATGTGGCTGGCCTGCACCTCTTCGGCAATTTCGAAGCGGGCGGCATCAGCACGATAAATTTCCTGTGCGCGTTGCTCCAACGCAGCGTCGGTCGGCTTGTTGATCTGGTCCATTCGGGCTAACTGCACATCAGACAGAACACGATCGCGGCTGAGCTGCACAGCAGCCTTAAACACTGGCGTGTTGGCAGCACCGGAGGTTTCAGCCTGCTTGGCGAGTACACGGCGCATCAGGAGGTTGGATGCCAATTGGGCCAAGGCTTCCTTGCGGGTAAACAGGCCTGCCCGCACTTCGGGCGGTGCCTTCATGATTTCTGCATCAAGGTCGTGGACCGTGATGGCTACACCTTGCGCTTCGATGATCACGCCCTGGCCGAAAGCATCGGCTGCATGGACTACGGACGCGAGGGGCACGCTAACAGCGAATACGGCGGCGAAGCGCATGAGCGCTGAAATACGGTGTTCAAAGAGCATAGACAGTGAATGGTGTGAAGAAGAGGCGAGCCAGCCTGCTACGAATGGAGTCCTGTCGTGGTCCGCATCTGTGACGAGATCTACAGGCATCAGCAGGCTAAGCTCCCTGATCAAAAAAAAAGGCGGGAAGTTCCCGCCTTTTTTAATGAACCGCCGAAGCGGCTCGTTATGCGCTAACCAACCGAATTAACGGGTGAAGCGGTGTGGCCACACTGCGCCAAAAGAGGTGGACTTGGCGAAAGCCGCGCCCAGTACTGGGAGACCCTTGGTGGCAGTAGTCGAGAACACTTCAGGACCAACACCAGTACGGAGTGCCAGACCCGAGGTACCCAAGCTGATCCAACCTTCGTTTGCATTCACGTTCAGGTTTTGCAGAGCCACCGAAGCCGACAGCGAGCCAGAGGCTGTGTTCGTGCCGTTGTTGATAGCCAGCACGGACGTTTCACCGCAGAAACGGATCGAAGTCACCGTACCGGGCGAGATGACGAACTGGCTAGAAGTAGTCGTTTCTTCGCGGTCCCACTGGTTCACACCGTTGGCACCCGTGTCCGCAGCAACGCAAACTTGACCGTTCACCAACGAGGTATTGGCGGCGGAGAAGAAGTTCGACACTGCAGCGGTCGTAGAAGCATTCCAATCCGTGTAAACACGGCTGTTCGTGCTCAGTGGGCTGGTGAAGCGGTAGTTCACTGCCACGTTGTAGCGACGGGTAGGCATAGAGAACACCCAGTCAGTCGTAGCGGCAATGCTAGTCGTGGTCAGGTACTCGTTGACAACCTTCTTCGCAGCGATCACACGGGTCAGCTCGTGCGCCTGCTCGATAGGAGCAGTAGCGGACAGGGCAGAAACGTAAGGCGTCGACAGATCAGGCAGATCGTAGTACGAAGCAGCGATGAAGGGAGTCGTGCTGGTTACTGCACCGACTGAACCCGTGGCAGCATCAGTGGCAACGCGGTTTGCGCTGCGCAGCAGCGGGTCCGCTGTCAGCTCGTTGATATTCAAGCCGGCTGTGGTCGTGGCCAGATCATCCGACTGTGGGAAGAACACGAGGTTAGCATTCACGTCAGCTGCGCCAGCACCAGTAGCGCGGATGGCAGTTGCAGCACCCGAGAACGTAGCAGTCTTCACAACGTCGATGATGGTCCAATTAGCCATCAGACCGCCCGTCGGGTTGGTCAGACCCTTGGCCGCAGCGCTGGTAGCAGCACCGGTCAGAGCCGTAGTGTCGGTCTTGAACGTATCCAGCACAGTGGCAGTGCAAGGAGCGACGCCATTAACGTGCTTGATAGCCGTGAACACCGGGCTGGTTGCAGGGGTGATACCACCGACAGCTTGATCGGCCACACCAGCCTTGAAGATATTGGCCATAGCCAAGATTTCAACGTAACCTTCGCGGGTTTCGTTAGCCTTTTGCACATCCGTGAACGCGGGGTTCAGACGCGACGTAGGGAACGAATTCTTTTGCGTTGCAACAAAGGCCGGAAGCGTGCACGACTTGTCGGCGGTTTCCAGTTGCGAACGGCCATCAGCACCTTGGCTGACCTTGGCTGCCCAGACGTCGCCTGGCGACAGAGCGAGCGTGAAGTCAAAAATGTCGTCAGAGTTCGAAGCACCGCGGAAACGAACCTTCACCAGCTTGCCGTTAACGGTGTCGGTGTTGGTGATGTTCAACAGCGTAGCGTTCGAGCCTTGGGTCGTGAAGTAAGGCACCACCAGAATGTGGCCGATGCCGGCTTCGTTGATACTCAGAGCGTTTGCTGCGTTACCTGCAGGAACGTGCACACCAGCGTTAGCCAAGCCAGCAAAGCCCAGACCACCAATCATGGCAGCAATGCTTGCAGAGAGAATACTTTTTTTCATTCAAAACTCCGTTAAGAAAGTTGGTAAGCGCAACTACCAGGATTGTTTACGCTTCGAAATGTTAGCACAGGGTCTTTGGAATTAGCCTATGGAGCCCACCGGCCGCAAGCAGTTGTCGATAAAAAGCAACAGGCGACCCCACAAGCTTAAAAAACGGTCACTCGATAGGACAGTCTCCCTTCCCAATGAACTGGTGCTGACACACAGATCAAGCCCAGCAGAGCATGCAAACCTGCCACCAACAGTCCGGTAGCTACCGAACCCTTGGCAACCACTGTTGCACATCCCGCCACTGCCGCCTGCGCGTCAGGGCTTCTCGTAATAGTACCAGCGGTCACCTTCCTTCAACCATGTTTCGTTAAAGAAGGTGCTGATTGTGTCGCCTTTGCCACGCCCAAAGGGCGATGCGACGGTCAGTTCGATGCGTACCTCACACTTTTCGGGCTCGCAGGTGGTGCTGGCCACCTCGGCCTTCTTCCACTGCACGGCGCCCTTGAACTGACCTTGGTACTCGCGCAGGTCGTGCAAGTTGCGGTAGCCGGGCGTGAGCATGTTGTACGCCTTTTGCCAGTCACCAGCGATGAGATGGCCCCAGCGCTGGTTGGCCAGCTGGGCCACCTGGGCCTCGGGCGTGGCGCCAGCACCACCCATGCTGGCGCAGCCGGTGGAGGCCAGCGCCGCGGCGGCCAGCACGGCTGCCAGGGCCAAGCGGCCACCAGTGGTTTTGTTGCGATGGATCATGAAGTTCATTACCAGTAGCTCCTTGAGGTGAGGGGATCAGCGGGTAAAAACCCAAAAATGCAGCGCCCGGCTTTCAAAACGGGCTACTTTGCACGCGCTTACATATATATGTTGCTGGCGGTTTCAATGGCCCAGCTGCAAGCCGGGGGCTGGAGCAAGGGGCCTTGGCTAACCCATAACGGGCGGGCGCAGCGCCACGGCGCAGGCGCTGCCGCAGTTAGGGCTGGCGCGGTGGCAATACGGAAGTTAGGCCGCGCAGGCGGTCGCGCAGTTCGTCGCTCACTTCGCGGATGTCGACATCGGTGCGCACCACGCGGGGGGTGATGACCACCAGCAGCTCGGTGCGGGTGCCGTTGTTGACGGTGGAGCCAAACAGACTGCCCACCAAGGGAAGATTGTGCAGGATGGGCAGGCCCGACTTGGACGTGGTGTTGTTGCTCTGGATGAGGCCGCCCATGACGATGGATTCGCCCGAGCGCACCGCCAGCTTGCTGGAGAGCTGGCGCTGCAAGAACGCCCGCTGGCCGCTCACAACGTCTTTCTCACCCACGTCGGTGACCGACTGGTCGACCTGCATGGTGACCACATTGCCCGCGTTGACCGAGGGCGTGACCATGAGGTTGACCCCGGTGTCCTTGTACTGGATGCTGGTGCGGATGATGCCGTCGGTGGTAACCGTTTCACCTGCCTGGATGGGGGTTTGCGTGCCTACGGCGATGGAGGCTGAGTGGTTGTCCAGCACCATCAGGGATGGGCTGGAGATGACTTTGACCGATGTTTTCTTGCTCAGCGCATTGAGCACCGCGCGCACGTTGCCCGCAGGGTTCCTCAGCGTGTACGAAAAACCGGCCAGCGCCGGGCCCAGCACCCCGGCCCCGGCGTTGCTGAGCACGCCCCGGCCGGTGTAGTCGGTGCCCGAGCGGCTGTCGTTAAAGGCCCACTGCAAGCCGTACTCCAGGTCGTCGTTCAGGGTGACTTCGACAATGCTGGCTTCGATGAGCACCTGGGTCAGCGGCAGGTCGAGCCGCTTCAGGGTGGCTTCGATCTTGTTGTATTCGGCCTTGGTGCTCCACACCAGCACCGAGTTGTTGAGCTCGTCGGCCATCACGCGGATGCCGCCGATGTTGGCAGCCACCGCACCCTGGCCTTGCGTGCCTGCCGCACCCAGGTTTTGCTGGGTGCCGGTGCGCGCGCCCAGGGCGCTGGTACCGCTGCCCAGCGTATTGCCAAAGCCGGTGGTGCCCAAGCGGTTGGCAGTGCCGCCAAAGCCGGTGGTACCCGTGCCCATGCTGCTGCCGAAGGCATTGCCGGTGGTATTGCCAAAAGCGTTGAAGCCGCCCTGCGAGTTACCGGTTGCGCTGGTCAGGCCGGGGGCCACGCCGCTGGGGCCCTGCCCTGCTGCGCCGGTGCCGCCAAATATGCCGCTGAGCACCGACGCCAGGTGGCGCGCATTGACGTTTTGCACCTGGTAGATGAAAAGCTGGGGTTCAGCGCTGTTGCCGCCGGGCTGGTCAAGCTTTTCGATCCAGCGGCGGGCTTCTTCCAGATAAGCCGCGCGCGGCGTGACGACCATAATGCTGTTCAGGCGCTCGATGGGCATCACGCGGAAGGCACCGAACAGCGGGCTGGAATCGCTGGGTGCCACGGCCCCTGCCCCGGCGCTGGATGCGCTGGCGGTGCCACCGGCACCAGGCCGGGCTGGCTGGCCTGCTGCAGGCGCTGCTGCAGCAGCCGGGCTGCCCGACAACAGGGCGAGCGCAGTTTCGACCTCGCGCACCGATACGTGTTTGAGGGGGAACACGCCTACCGACATGCCCTTCAGCAGGTCGACGTCGAAGGTGGCGACCAGGTCGAGCCAGCCCTCAGCTTGAGTGCGGCTGCCCGCCAGCACTAGGATGTTGCGCAGGTTGTCTACCCGCATGATGCCGTCGGCCCCGGCCATGGGGCGCAGGATGGCTGCCATTTCAGACGCGCCGATGTAGTTGAGCTTGACCACGATGGCGCCAATACCCGGCGGCAGCGGTGTGCCGGGCGTTGCCTGGCGCACGGCGGGCACGATGCCGCGCACTACTTCGGGCTTGCCCACGTGGTAAGTGCCACGGGTGTCGCGGGCCATGACCAGACCGTTGGCCTGCAGGGCGCTTTCGAGCAGCAGCACGGCCTGGTCGGGCGACACCTCGCCGCCGGTAGACAGGGTGACCGAGCCCACGATGGGCTGGTGCAGCACGTAGTCGGCCTTGATCACGTCCTTGAGGACGATGGTGGCAAATTCGGCGATGGGAGCTTCTTCAAACTTGAAGCTGGTGTTGCCACCTTGCAGGGGCGCAAAAGGGCGTGCGGGGGCCAGCACGGCATCCGAGCCGCGGATAATGCGGGGCTCCTGCACGGCGGGGGCATCGTCTGCGGGCGCTCCGGGTATTCCCGCCACTGCAGGCCGCGTACCAGGCAATACGCCAAGAGGTTGCGCGGGAGCCGGGCGCGTTGCCGCAGGTGTAGCGGCAGGCATGGCGGCAGAGGTGGGGGCAGAAGGGGTCACGGGCGCAAGCTCGGCAGCGCCGGGCTGCGTTGGCGACTGGGCCCAGGCCGGAACCCCGGCACAGAGCGCCGCCAGTGCGGCCCAGGTTGCGAACCCGCGGTTGAATGTGGTGGCCATGTTCTTCACAGTGTTCATTCCTTGACAGGCGGCAGGCCCGCCTTGCGAAACAGTTCATTGCGCTGGCGAAGGCGCTCGCGCGCAGCGTCCTGGTCTTGCTGCTGTATGGAGGCGAGATCGGGCCGGCCCGATGGAGCGGCCGCCGCAGGGGTACCGCTGCCGGGCGGGGCCGGAAGGCGCTGGCCATAGGCATGCACCAGTTGCACGGTGCGGGTCTCATCGCCGCGCGCAAAGGTCACGGAGCGACCTTCGACACCCTGCACCGTCCATTCACCCAACGGCTCGCCCACGCGCACGCGGCGCACGCGGTCGTTGATGCGGGCCACGATGCCGCTGAAATCCGAACCCGTGAAGACGCCGAACAGCGTGAGCCCGGCCAGCGGGTCGGGTGGAGGCTCGGCAGGCTTGGCGTCTGGCGGGGGCGGCGGGCGGCGGTCGGGGGCAAACATGGGCCGGTCGAGGATGGCGAAGTACGCGCCGGCACCTGCCGGGGCACGCGCATCCAGTCCCGCCGGGGCGCTGGGGGCAGTGATCTCGGGCGCCAGCGGTGCAGGTGGCACCCAGCTGTGGTTACGGGGCTTGGCGTCGGGGCCCAGCCACAGCGCCGTCAGGCCGGCGGCAAGGGCCAGCACCAGTGCCAGCAAGATTCGCATGGCCATCATGAGCGTACCCTCCACACCGAAAAGCTCAGGCGCGCCGAAAGGCGTTGGGCCATCTTGGGCTTGACCACGCCCACGGTCTGGATGGAGGCGCTGTCGAGCCACACCGTGGGCGACTGCTTTTCGAGCAGGGTGAGCGCGTTTTGCAGGCCGGTGAGATCGCCCTCGACCTGCAGGACGATGCCGATGCGGTCAAAACCGCCCTGCTCTTTTGGCGGCAGCACCTGGATGCTGCCGATGTCGAGCTTGCTGTCGGCAAACAGGGTGCGGATGCGTTGCTGTGCGTCGTTGCCCGACTGCAGTGCGTCCTGCTCGGCCGGGTAGGCGTGGGCACCCAGCAGTGCCCTGGCCGAAGCTTCTGCCTGGGCCAGCTTGTCCTTGCTTTGCTGCAGACCTGCCAGGCGCGCATAGCGTGGTTCGAGCTGGGCGAGCTGGGCGGTGGCCCACTGGTGCTTGGTCCACACCCACCAGCCTGCGCCGGCTGGCACGGCCAGTACAACGGCCACAGTGATGGCCTGCAGCACGGCCTGGCGAATCTGTGTGACGGTCATGGTTTGGCTCCCGCAGGGGCGCTGGCGGCTGCACGGGCGGCAGCCGCCGAAGCGGCAGGTGCTGCTGCTGTAGCTGCGGCGGCTGGTGCAGCGGCCGGTGCAGCGGGTACAGCGGGTGCGCTGCCGTTGGCAGGCGCAGCAGCAGCAGCAGCAGCAGAGCCAGCGGGCGCTGCGGGGTTGGCGGCAGCCACGTCAACTACCAGCTCGATGGTGAAGCTCTCCTTGATGGCACCCAGGGGTTTGACTGCTGCGCTAGGGGCACGCACGTCTCGAAAGCCCGGCTGGCTGCCCAGCTGCTGCATCAGCGCGGCGGCATTGGCGGCCTGCCCCGTCAGCAGCACCTTGGGCAACTTGCCCGCGTTTTCAGCGTTGGTGATCTGGAGCGACTGCAGGGAGGTGTCGTCGGGCAGCGCCTTGGTGATCATTTCCATGATCTGCAGTGCCGAGGAAGAAGGGCCGGCGGCATCGGCGAGCCCCTTGAGCAGCCCCTCGGCACGGACAAAAGATTCGCGCTGCCGCACCACGGGCGTCACTTCGGCCTGCAGGCTGGCGTACCGGGCCTGTGCGTCGAGTGCGCGCTCGCGCAACTGCAGGCTGGGTGTTACCGCAATGGCACTCAGCAGCAGCAGCGCCAGCATCAATAACACGAGGTTGACCTGCTGCTTGCGATGGCGGTCGCGGTGGCGCTGGGCTTGGCCAAAGCCGGGTAGTTCCACAGGCAGACAGCCTGGCACGTCAACCCATGCCTCCACCGGCTTGCCGCCCGAGGCCGAAGGAACGGCACGCTCGCTGAGGTAAGACTTCACGAGCGGGCGGGAGGTGATCACCACCGGTATGCCTTGGGCACGTACGGCGGAGGCCATCGGGCTGCCAGCCTTGTCCAGCCTTGCCCACAGCAGATCGCCGGCCGGAAACGGGCTCAGGCCTTGCACCGCCAGCTCGAGTGCACCTTGCAAGGCATCGGCAGGCAGCTGCGGGAGCTGAATGGAATGCCGCAGCAGCAGCGACTCGGGGATCTCGACCGCTTCGAACCGCGCGGCGCGGCCGCTGCGCGAAAGCGTGACCAGTGGCCTGCGCGGGCCGCGGTACAGCTGCTCGCGACCGTCAGCGCGCCGCCACAGCACCGCGGGCTCGGGTCGCAGCCAGGCGAACACGGGCCACAGGGCCATGCCGCGCCAGGCGCGTTGAAGCTCGGAGCCCAGGCCGGAAAGATCCAGCCCGAACAGGCGAGCATCGTTTTGAAGGGTTGCCATACAGCGTGCGAATGAACGTTGAATCAGCGGGGGCCAGTGGCAGGAACGCCAGGAAGGGCAGGCATGGCGGCAATCGCGTGGTACTGGTCAAGCACCCGCCAGGGCAGCGCCGTGGCGCCCGGCGCGCCCAGGGCGACTGTCCAGGTGCGCTGAAGGACCACTGCCTCGCCCAGCGGCACCGTGGCCACCATGCGCAGCGCGCGGCCCGCCGATGAGTCCTTGAAGGCGGCGTTGAGCTGGGTCGAATCCATGGCCTGGGGTGAATTTTCTCGTGCTGCCGACAGCTGGGACGCCAGGGCGGCGTTGCCCTGGGCCAGAACCGTCAGTACGGCCACGCTGGCCGCCTCGGGGTTGACAAGCCCGCCGCCCCGGAGGGACGCGGAGACAAGGGGCTGGATCCTAGCATAAAGGCCATAGTCGAAGCCTGGCACCTGGAGCAGGTCTTCAGGTGCGTCAAACCCCACTGGCCGGCCCGCCGGACCGGGGCGTTTGCGCCACTCGACCACCGCCGCGGCCAGGGCTTCGGCAGCACCCGGGGGTATGTTGCCTGCGTGCTGAAACAGTGCGGCAAGCAAGGCAGGCGGTGCGTTGTTGATGTCAATCAGCCCATTGAGCCCGTGGAACTGCACGTTGATGACCGCCCCTGCAAACTCGACGCTGGCCTGCGTCCAGCGGCCGGTGGGAGGGGTGGCCTCTGCGACAAGCTGTTGCAAAACAAGCCGCAGAGCGGCGTCGGCCAGGGCATTGGCGGCAACCGTGGAGCGCTGGCGCGCCGCCGTGCGGATCTCCTGCTTGGCGGAATAGATGAGCCCGGTGGCCGACAAACTGAGAGCGGCCACGATCCAGAGCACGGCGATGAGGGCCAGGCCGCGCTGGGGCGGGGGTTCGCTTGGAGCCCTTGGGGCGGATACAAAGGGCAGTAGGGCAGCGCGCATCAGCTGCTCCCACCGATGGAGAAGCCGCCGCCAGCGCCCGTGCCCTGGGTCAACGCAAACAGCGGGATGACGAGGGGCGGCCACGCGCCGCGCTCGTCAGACAGCTCCAGCTGCACGCGCTCTGGCAATTGCTCTGCCACCGGCCAACCGGGAACCCACCCTTGCGGCCAGCCCGGCGGGGGCGCACCGGCAGCGGGACGCCCCTGCGCCTGCACCGACATCTGACCGATGCGGTGGCCCAGCACGCGGTAGTCGGCGCGCTGCCAGTCAGGTGCGGCACCCACCGCCTCGCTCCAGGGTGCGAACCGCAGCACCAGTTCACGCGCGCCTGCGATGTCTTCCACCTGAAGGCGAAAAAAGTGTCGCCCCCCTACCCCGGGCCGGGCGGGCATGATGCCGACCCATTCGATGCCGGATGCGATGGCGCGAAACTGCACGACCTCGCCCGTATTGCCCGCTGGCGCAGGTACCTTGCGGGCAGAAACCCGACCCAGCACCTGGCGCAGCATGGCCACCGTGTTGCGCATGTCGTCTGCGCGGTCCAGACGCTGATCGACGCGGTCTTCGGTCTGGGCCACTGTACGCAGCGCACCGCCCAGGGCGACCATGATGACGGCCAGCAGTGCCACCGACACGAGCATCTCGACCAGCGTGAAACCGCGTGGGCGCTGCGAGGGAGCGGTCATCGCGTAGCCTCCAGCGGATCGGGCTTGCGCTGGGGCAGCAGGGTGCGAACTTTGAGCGACTGGCGGCGGGTGCCGTCCAGCCAGCTGATGGTGATGAGTACCTCGTGGAGCACGGTGGCGCCTGGTGTGGTGGCCGCGGGCGCAGGCATGGTGCGATTGAGCCCCTGAACGTACGGCGCACTGGCAACCCGAAAATCGAAACCTTCGCGCGTACCGGACTCGTTCCACCCCTCGACGGAAACGGAATCGCGGCTGGCCAGCAGGGACTCCGCCAGCAAGGCCGCCTGCTGCTGGTAGCCCATGTCGGCCACGCTGCGGGCGCTGGCGCCCATGCTGCGGTAAAGCAGCCCCAGGGACAGCGCAAGGATGGCAAAGGCCACCAGCAGCTCCAACAGGGAAAGGCCGCGCTGCGGCTGGCGCCCCACGGCGCAGGCGAAGCTCATGGCGCCAGCGGCTGATGCTCTACGCGGCCGGTGAGCCAGTCCACCCGCAGCCGGGTACCTGAGCCAGACGGGCGCACCAGGTCAAACGTGCCGCCCGTGGCACCGCCGTCGGGCAGGAAGAGGATGCTGGCCACGTCGCGCGGGGACAGTTCGGTACTGCCGACGGTGGCGCGCACTGTCAGCGCCGAGGGCAGCGCCGTGGGCACTGCACCTTGCAGGCCGAATTGCCGCTGGGCAAGATCCATCTGGAACCTGACGGCCCGGCCTTCGGTGGTGGCCAGCTGGTGGGCGCGGCGCAGGTCGGTGATGACGGCGCGCAAAGTACCCCGGTACTGGGACGATTCGCGCAGCTTTTCAAAAGCGATGGGCGCGATGCCGACCAGCAGCCCCGCAATGGCAAACACCACCAGCAGTTCCACCAGCGTGAAGCCCCGGCTGCCGAAACGCGCACGGCCACGCCACACCCCGGCATTGCTGCCCACGGTGGCAGTGGGAACGGCGACCCGGTGGCCCATTCTTACTGCTGGTTGCGGACGTCTGCGTTCTCTCCATCGCCACCCGCTGCGCCGTCGGCACCTAGCGTAAGGATCTCAACGCCGCCTCCCGCTGCGGGGCTGGTGTACTTGTAGGGCTTACCCCATGGGTCATTGGGGACCGAACCCTTGATGTACGGACCGTTCCAGCCATTGGCGCTGGCGGGTTTGACCGAAAGTGCCTGAAGGCCTTCCTCGGTCGTCGGGAAGCGCCCCACGTCCAGCTTGAAGAGTTCCAGCGACTTTTCCAGGTCGGCGATCTGCACCCCTGCAGTCTTGCTCTTGGCACCGCCCAGCTGGTTGAGCACGCGCGGCCCCACCAGGCCCGCCAGCAGCGTGAGGATGGCCAGCACCACCAGTAGCTCAATCAGCGTAAAGCCACGGACGCGGGCCCTGGGTGTAGCGGACGAAAACCTGGACATGAAAACAGATAGCTTTTGCATAGATGATGTGTGCAGCCTCAGGCTGCAAGGTCATTGACAGACAGGATGCCCAGCAGGATCGACACGATGATCGACGCGACCAGCAGGCCAAGCACCAGGATCAGGAGCGGCTCCAGCATGGTCAGGGCCCGCTTTATACCGGTTTCGACGTCTCGGTTGTAGATATGGGCCAGCTCGAGCAGCATGGGACCGATGCGGCCGGTCTCTTCCCCTACTCGGACCAGGTTGATCGCCAATGGTTCAAAAATGCCGGTGGCGCCCAGCGCATCCACCACCTTGGTGCCGTCTTTCACGCGGGGGGCCACCTGGGCCAGAGCGCCGCGCAAAGTCACGTTGCCCACGGTTTCGGTGGCAATGTTCAGCGCTGCGATGAGCGGCACGCCGTTACCCAGCAGGGTCCCCAGGGACCGCGAGAACAGGGTGAGGTCATATCTATGTAGCAGTCGACCCAATACAGGCAAGCCCAAGGCCCGGTTTTGCCACCATTTTCGGCCGGCCGGCGAGCGCCACCAGTTGCGCAATGCCCACCCCCCGAAGAAAGCCACAATGGCCATGAGCCACCCGTACTGCGTGAACAACTGGCCCAGCTGCATGACAAAGCGCGTGGGCGCTGGGAGCGCATCACCCATATCGTTGAACAGGGTTTCGAACTGCGGCACGACGAAGCCGAGCATGGCCGCCAGCGAGAGTACCGCCACGCCCAGCAGGATGGCCGGGTAGATTGCCGCGGAGATGACGCTTTCGCGCAGGGCGCGCAGGCGTTCCATGTGTTCGACCAGGCGCTCGAACACAGAGCCCAGCTGGCCGCTGGCCTCGCCGGAGCGCACCATGTTGATATAGAAGTCTCCAAACAGCTCGCGATGGCGGTTCAGGGCCTTGCTCAAGGCCAGGCCGCCCTTGACGTCTTCGAGGATCTGGCCCGTGATGGCCGACACCGAGGGCTTGTGCGACATGCCGATGAGCACCCGCAACGCGTTGTCCAGCGACAACCCGGCGCGCAGCATGATGGACAGCTCGGTGGTCAGCGTCAGCACATCTGCTGCATTGGCCGGGCCGCCGGGTGCTGTCTTGCGCCGCCACAAGGACATGCGCGGACTTGCCGCCGCTGCCGGCATACCGGCAGGGCTGACCGTACCCGGTACGCCTGCCACGGCTGGCACCACGCTCACGGGCACCAGCCCCTGGGCACGCAACTGCCGGACGACGTCGGACTGCGCGGCGGCATCGGTGCGGCCTTCGGACATCTGTCCGTCGCTGCGCGCGGCCTTCCAGGCGAACTCAGGCATCAGACTGGTCCTCGGTGACGCGCAGCACCTCATCGAGGCTGGTCTCGCCCAGGGCCACCTTGCGCAGGCCGTCCTCGTAGAGGCTCAACATGCCCGACGCAGCAGCCTGCGCATGAAGTGCAGACGCATCGGCACCGTCCAGGATCGCGCGACGCAGGGCATCGTCAATCACCAGGAGCTCATGCACTCCGGTGCGGCCGCTATAGCCGGTTCCGCGACACTGGCTGCAACCCACTGCCTGGTAGATGGGTGCGCCCGGCTCCAGGAAACGCGACAGCCCCGATGACTTGAGAACCGTCGGATCGGGCGCGTGGGGGGCGCGGCAGTGCGGGCACAGGCGCCGGACGAGACGTTGGGACAGCACGCCATTCACGGACGACGTGATGAGGTAACGCTCCACGCCCATGTCGGTAAGGCGCACCACAGCGCCTGCGGCGGTGTTGGTATGCAGCGTGGACAGCACGAGGTGCCCGGTCAGCGCGGACTGCACGGCGATCTGCGCCGTCTCGCTGTCGCGCATTTCGCCGATCATGATGATGTCCGGGTCCTGCCGCAGGATGGAGCGCAGCGAGCGCGCGAAGGTCAGCCCGATCTGGGTGTGCACCTGGATCTGGTTGATGCCCTCCAGCTGGTACTCCACCGGCTCCTCGACCGTGATGATCTTGTGGGCGTCGGCATCGATCTTGGACAGCGCGGCATACAGGGTGGTCGTTTTGCCCGAACCCGTGGGCCCGGTCACCAGCAGGATGCCGTGGGGCCGCGCGAGCAGCTGGTTGAAGCGCTCGAGCGTGCCGGGCGCAAATCCCATTTCCTCCAGGCTGAAGCGGACGCTGGAGCGGTCAAGCACACGCATGACCACGCTCTCGCCATGCACCGTAGGCACGGTGGAGACACGCAAGTCGAGTTCGCGCCCCTTGACCCGCGTCTTGATGCGCCCGTCTTGCGGCAGGCGCCGCTCGGCAATGTCCAGATGCGCCATCAGCTTGACGCGCGAATTGACCGCGGCACTGTGCCGGGGCGGCACGATTTCGGCGGTGGAGATGACACCATCGACGCGGTAGCGGACGTGCAGTCCGTCATCGAAGGGCTCCAGATGAATATCGGAGGCGCGCATATCAATGACACGGCCGATGATCGTGTTCACCAAACGAATCACCGGCGCTTCGCTCGCCAGATCCTTCAAGTGTTCGACGAAGTCGCCTCCATCCGAGACCTCGTCGGAATCATTCTCGGCAAGCTCCTCAACGACTTCTGTCAAGACTTTTTCGATATCGCTTTCAAGAGCAAGATACGCTCGCACTTGCAGGCCTGTCGCAAGATGCAACGCCTTGCGCAAGTAAGCGTCTTGGGGCGTGCGCATCGCGATGTGCAACTCCCCCTTGTCCACCTTCAGAGGACACAACGAATGGGCCCTAAGAAACTCAGGCACAAGACCATCCACTTCGGGCACCTGGACAGGAAGATCGGAACTAGCTATCAAAGGTAAATCTAGCTGTCGCGCAACAGCACGCCCGACATCAAGCTCGGAAACCAGACCAAGACGCACAAGCACCTGCCCCAACATTCCGCCCATCTCTTGCTGGGCAGACAATGCGCGATCCAAATCACGCGCACTGAGCCTCCCTTGGTTCACAAGTGACTCGCCCAATCGCATAACCGCCCCCCCAAAACTCACGGCCGGGGGCAACGCATCTTTAGTCGACATAATGTAGGTCTGGTGTGAAAGCGCCCGCCGTCTAGAACCCAACGGGTCAATTACAAAATCGTCCCGCGGCCTGCCGCGACTACCAGAGTATCAGACGACACAGATTGTCAAGAGTGGGCCCTTGATAGTAGCAGCGGGACGATAGCGCTCGCGCCCACAAAGGCCGCGACCTCCACCGAAGGTATGTCTCGACGTCGGTTGCCGGACGGCCCGAATCTCGCAGGCGGATCTCGAGGGCTGTCGCCTGCCGAACAGTCGCCCCACCAAGGGCGATCACGCGCCGCAAGGTAGCTCTACCGTCTCGCAGCGCCCTGCCGAATCTGTCGTTCAACGAACGCCCCTTCGCTCCAATCTGGTTGCCTCCATGCTGGCGATAAAGAACAAGTGACTCGGCGATGAACGAGCGACGCCCCGCACAGCTTAGGAGGGCACACCACCAGTCGTGCATGACGACGTCCCGAGGGATTGGCAACGCGATATCCAGCAAAGCGCGGTTGACCATCATTGCACAACCCGTAACGCAATTGACACTGAGCAACGTTGGCAAAGAAACCTTTTCAATGTCGATCCCTTGCTGCACCACAAACGAGGGAGCAATGGTGCAGAGCTGATCGTCCACTACACGCAAATCCGTATGCACAAGACACGGGATGTTCGGGTCTTCGGCCTCTAGTAGCCCCATCTCCTCAGCAAGGCGCTCCAGTTTTTGATGCAGCCAGACATCGTCCTGGTCGCAGAATGCCACCCAGTTGGCTAGAGCATCGCCGCGGGACGCACTCATCAGAACTTCGAAGTTGCGCGCAGGGCCACAACCGCGATGTGGGTTCTCCACCCAGCGCACACACCCGGACGGCAATTTGGCAGCAAAACTCTCCACAATGGCCAGCGTAGCGTCGCAGGAGCCATCATCGCTTACGAGCAAGCGGAAATTACGATACGACTGTGCGCAAAGCGATTCCAATTGCTCGCTTAGGAATCTCTCGCCGTTGTAGGTCGCGAGAAGCACATCGATCAGCGGCTGGATAACAGCCGCCTCCTCGACCAAAATGGTGTTGTCAGTATTCAGAGCAATGCTCCACAATCAGCCGCTCATATGCATCGGCAATACTCTCCCACCCATAGAACCGTGCCACGATAGCGCGAACGGCATCTCGACGCGCCTGACGCTCCGCTGCGGTAGCGAGAGTCATACGCTGTAAACATTGAGCCAACTGCTCGGGGGTAGAAAAGTAATCCGCAGTCTCGCGAGCCACCTCGCGATTGAAGGGGTTGTCATGCGCAATCACCCAATTTCCACATGCCATTGCCTCCAACAGGGACGGGTTAGTCCCACCTACGGAGTGTCCATGCAGGTGGCAGGCGGCATGTAAGCGAAGGCTGGCAAGTTGCTGGGCATCGTAGATGCCGCCAACGAAGCGCACCTTATCGCTGGCACATTGCCGTAAGCGCTGCTGGTATGCAGTCGCACCGCCGATGTCACCCACAACAACCAACGGCCAGTTTCCGGCCTGCAGCGTGTAGCCCTCGATGATCTCGAGCACGTGATTCTCAGGCTCGGCGCGGGCAACCACGAGCATGTACTGGCCCGGCTGAAGGCCCCATTGCGCCAAAGGAGCGGCGTCAACATCCGCTGCCTGCATCAGCTCCGCACCATAGGCAACAAATGTGCAGGGGGCACCGCGCGGGTGTGTCTGGCGAAACCGCTGCGCAATGGCCTCAGCATCGGCCACGAGTAGCGTAGCTACACGAGTGGCCAACCATTCCATAGCCCGGAGATACAAGCGCGCACCGTGCCCCCATTTGCTGCGTGCCCACTCCAATCCATCCACGTTGATCCAGACCGGAACGCCGAATATCCGTGGCCACCAACAAGCCCACGCAGCTCCATAGCCCAGCATGTAGACCAAGTCGTATCCCTTGCATGCATCCCAGAGACAGGCACAGTCATATGCCAAGACCGAAGCGGCCCCCCAACGCGGACGTCGCCGGAACCTAACCCTGACCCCTTTATAAACACGGTCCTTCGGCGGCGCATCCTCGGACTCCGCATATACCGTGATCTGATACCCCCGCAATGCAAGTCGCACCGCCAGTTGCTCGGCAAACGTTTCAAAGCCGCCGTAATTCGCGGGAATCCCCCTTGAACCGAGTATGGCAATTCGCAAGGGTGGAGCCGGCTGATCCTCTGCACCTAGTGCGGCCCTTGGCGTCACAGCCGAAGAGCTCAAAGCTCCGCCTCGGCAAGCAGCCGCCCAGCCTGATCTTTGGCAGACAGCTGAGCAGGTACATCCACCTCGGGCCAGGCAACGGCCAGCTGTGGATCATCCCAACGGATGCAGCGCTCATGCTCAGGGCTGTAATAGTCCGTGGTCTTGTAGAGGAAATCTGCAGACTCGGAAAGTACGAGAAAACCGTGCGCCAGCCCCGGGGGTACCCACAGCTGTTTGTGGTTGTCTTCTGACAGCAGTGCACCTACCCACTGCCCGAACGTCGGCGAATCCTTGCGGATGTCCACGGCCACATCAAATACGGCCCCCCGTACCACGCGCACTAGCTTGCCCTGGGCCCGTGGCGGCAATTGGTAATGAAGGCCGCGCAAAACACCCTTGGTGCTACGACTGTGATTGTCCTGAACGAAAGTACAGGCAACGCCCGTTTTCTCCCGGAAAACCTGCTCGTTGAAACTTTCGAAGAAAAATCCGCGGCTGTCGCCGAACACCTTCGGTTCGATCAACACCACATCTGGAATCGCTTGCCGTATTACTTGCATAGTGGATCAATAAACTCTGTCGTTGAGCAGACGCTGCAGGTACTGCCCATAGCCGTTCTTGGCAAGGGGGCGTGCCAGGCGCCCCAGCTGGGCGCTGTCGATCCAGCCTGATCGCCATGCGATTTCCTCGGGACATGCGATCTTCAAACCCTGGCGGTGCTCCAGCGTAGCAATGAACTGGCTGGCCTCCAGCAGGCTTTCGTGGGTGCCCGTGTCCAGCCACGCGTAACCCCGCCCCATGATTTCGACGTTCAGTTGCCCCTTCTCGAGGTACAGGCGGTTCAGGTCGGTGATTTCCAGTTCGCCTCGTGGAGATGGCTGGAGGCTTTTGGCCATGCTCGCCACCTGGCTGTCATAGAAGTAAAGGCCAGTCACCGCGTAGCTGCTTTTTGGCTTGGCGGGCTTTTCTTCCAGGCTCAGCACCTTGCCGTTGGCATCGAACTCAGCCACGCCATAGCGCTCCGGGTCATGCACGTGGTACGCGAACACGCTGGCACCTTTTGTGCGCTGCTGTGCATTGCCCAGAAGTTCGTGGAAATCGTGACCGTAGAAGATGTTGTCTCCCAGCACGAGTGCACTGGGCGCACCGGCCAGGAATTCCTCGCCGATGATGAAGGCCTGCGCCAGACCGTCGGGGCTGGGCTGCACCGCGTACTGCAGGTTCAACCCCCACTGGCTGCCATCACCGAGCAGTTGCTGAAAGCGCGGGGTGTCCTGGGGCGTGCTGATGACGAGGATCTCGCGGATGCCCGCCAGCATGAGGGTGCTGAGCGGGTAGTAGATCATGGGCTTGTCGTACACCGGCAGCAACTGCTTGCTGATGGCCAGCGTGGCCGGGTGCAGGCGGGTGCCGGAGCCCCCGGCGAGGATGATGCCTTTGCGTGCGGTCATGGTGCAGTGATGTGGTGGGCGCAGCGGCTCAGAGGATTTCAGTCAGCATGCGGGCCACGCCCGTCTGCCAGTGCGGCAGGGTGAGGCCAAACGTCGCCTGCAGCTTGCGAGTATCCAGCCGCGAATTGCCGGGCCGGATGGCGGGTGTGGGGAATGCACTGGTGGGCACGGGCGCAATCTCCGTGGCGACGATACTGCTGCCCGATGGCGAACGGCGGGCATGGTCGATCACAAAGCGGGCGTAGCCGTTCCAGGTGGTCTCGCCGGCTGCGGCCAGGTGGTAGAGGCCCGCGTCCTGCGGACGGTGCTGCAGATGGCGGATGGCGTGGGCGGTGACGTCGGCCAGCAGCTCGGCGCCTGTGGGCGCACCCCACTGGTCGTCAATGACCGTCAGACGCTCGCGCTCGCGCGCCAGGCGTAGCATGGTCTTGGCGAAGTTGCCGCCGCGTGCGGCGTACACCCAGCTGGTACGCAAGATCAAGTGCTGCGCGCCGGATTGCTGCACCAGCTGCTCGCCCTCCAGTTTGGTGCGGCCATACACACTCAGTGGCCCGGGCGCGTCGGATTCGGTCCAGGGGCGCTGCCCACTGCCGTCAAACACGTAGTCGGTGCTGTAGTGCACCATCAGTGCGCCGATGCGCGCGGCCTCCGCTGCCAACGCGCCGGGGGCCAGGGCATTGAGGCTGCGAGCGAACTCCGGCTCGCTCTCGGCCTTGTCCACGGCGGTATGGGCCGCCGCATTGACGATGATGTCGGGCCGCAAGGCACGCACGGTGTCGGCCACGCCTGCAGGGTTTGCAAAATCGCCGCAGTGGTCGGTGCTGTCAAAGTCCAGCGCGGTCACCTGGCCCAGCACAGCCAGGCTGCGCTGCAGTTCCCAGCCGACCTGTCCGCCACGACCGAAAAGCAGAATGTGCTTCATGCGGCAGTGCCTTGTGCAGCCGACGCGTACTGGGTCTGCACCCACTCGCGGTAGGCACCGGTCTGCACGTTGGCCACCCAGTCGGCATGGGCCAGGTACCACTCCACTGTTTTGCGGATGCCGGTGTCGAACGTTTCGGCGGGCTTCCAGCCCAGCTCGGCCTCCAGCTTGCGGGCGTCGATGGCGTAGCGGCGGTCGTGGCCGGGGCGGTCGGTGACGTAGGTGATCTGGCTCGCGTAGCGCTGGCCATCGGCGCGGGGGCGCAGCTCGTCGAGCAGCGCACACACCGTGTTGACGATCTCGATATTGGGCTTTTCGTTCCAGCCGCCCACGTTGTAGGTCTCGCCCAGGCGCCCTGCTTCCAGCACGCGGCGGATGGCGCTGCAGTGGTCCTTCACATAAAGCCAGTCGCGCACCTGCATGCCGTCGCCGTACACCGGCAGGTTCTTGCCCGCCAGGGCGTTGACGATCATCAGCGGAATGAGCTTTTCGGGGAAGTGGTAGGGGCCGTAGTTGTTGCTGCAGTTGGTGGTGAGCACCGGCAGGCCGTAGGTGTGGTGCCAGGCACGCACCAGGTGGTCGCTGGCGGCCTTGCTGGCCGAGTACGGGCTGTTGGGCTCGAACGGATGTTGTTCGGTGAAGGCCGGGTCGGTGGCGGCCAGCGAGCCGTAAACCTCGTCGGTCGATACGTGCAGAAAGCGGAATGCGCCTTTTTCAGGAGCATCGAGGCCAGACCAGTATTGCCTTACCGCCTCCAGAAGCCTGAAAGTGCCGACCACGTTGGTCTGGATGAAGTCTTCGGGCCCGTGGATGGAGCGGTCCACATGCGATTCGGCAGCGAAGTTGACCACCGCGCGCGGCCTGTGTTCGGCCAGCAGGCGTGTGACCACGGCCGTATCGGCAATGTCGCCCTGCACAAAGACGTGGCGGGCATCGCCCTCCAGCGTGCGCAGGTTGTGCAGGTTGCCCGCGTAGGTGAGCTTGTCGAGGTTGACGACCGGCTCGCTTGAAGCCGCAAGCCAGTCGAGAACAAAGTTTGCGCCGATAAAACCTGCGCCGCCGGTAACCAAGATCATAGGGGTGGGCTGTAGAGGTGTGCCTTGCGGCAAAGCCTTGGATTATCCCACCCACCCCGCCGCCCGCGTAACACTTTCCTTCGGGCAGCGGGCGAGTACGGGCGACGTCGCCAGCCTCAAAAGTGGATGCCCCGCATCATCTGCTGCAGCGCCACCGCCTCGGCCGACAGCTGCGGCTTGGCATTCTTGTCGCCCTTGGCGGCCGTGGAATCCGGGAACATGCGGAAGCTGGTGTTCATGGAGATCTGCGCAATCCGCGGCACCAGTGCGTGCAGGATCTGTCCGGTGATGCCCAGGCGCGTGGCGATGCGCACAGGCTTGAAGATGCAGGCCTGCGCAATCATGTCGGCGGCCTCTTCCGGGCTCAGCGTGGGCACGTTGTTGTAGATCTTGGTGGGCGCGATCATGGGGGTGCGCACCAGCGGCATGTTGATGGTGGTGAAGGTGATGCCCTGGTCGGCAAACTCGCTGGAGGCGCAACGCGTCCAGGCATCCAGCGCCGCCTTGCTGGCCACGTAGGCGGAAAAGCGCGGCGCGTTGGTCAGCACGCCGATGGAGCTGATGTTGACCACATGGCCCTTGCGCTTTTCGACCATGCCGGGCAAAAAGCCCATGGTCACGCGCAGGCAGCCAAAGTAGTTGAGCTGCATGGTGCGCTCGTAGTCGTGGAAGCGGTCGTAGCTCGACTCGATGGCGCGGCGGATGGAGCGGCCGGCGTTGTTGATGAGGAAGTCCACACCGCCATGGTTCTCGATGAGCAGCTTCACGAACCGGTCGCAGTCGGTCATGTCGGCGATGTCGGCCGGATAGGCGATGAAGGCATAGCCCTTGGCCTTGGCTTCGGCACAGGCCTCGTCGAGCTTGTCCTGGTCGCGCCCGCAGATGATGGTGGTGGCACCGGCATCGGCAAACTTGTGTGCGGCCGCCAGGCCGATGCCCGACGAGCCCCCGGTCACCAGCACCACCTTGCCCGCCACCGTGCCCTTGAGCGTGCGGTCGATGAACAGCTCGGGGTCGAGGTTGCGCTCCCAGTAATCCCACAGGCGCCAGGCATAGTCCTTGAGGTTGGGGCACGACACGCCCGAGCCCTTGAGCGCAGCCAGCGTCTCGCGGCAGTCAAAGCGCGTGGGGTAGTTCACAAACGTGAGCATGTCCTCGGGCAGGCCCAGGTCCTTCATCACGGCGTTGCGCACGCGGCGCACGGGCGCCAGCGCCATCAAGCTTTTCTTGATGCCCTTGGGGATGAAGCCCAGCAGCGCGGCGTTCACAAACAGGTTCATGCGCGGTGCGTGCGCGGCGCGGCTGAAGATGTCCAGCACATCACCCACGCGGTAGCCCACGGGGTCGACCAGGTGGTAGCACTTCTTGCCGATGTCCTTGCCGTGGCTGATGACGTTGATCGCATTGACCACGAAGTCCACCGGCACGATGTTGACGCGCCCGCCCTCCAGGCCCACCACAGGCATCCACGGTGGCAGGATTTCGCGCAGGCGCTGGATCAGCTTGAAGAAGTAGTACGGCCCGTCGATCTTGTCCATCTCGCCGGTCTGGCTGTCGCCCACGACCATGGCCGGGCGGTACACGGTCCACGGTACCTTGCAGTCCTGGCGAACGATCTTTTCGCTCTCGTGCTTGGTCTGGAAGTAGGGGTGGTCCAGGCCTTCGGCCTCCTCGAACATGTCTTCGCGGAACACGCCTTCATAAAGGCCGGCCGCCGCGATCGACGAGACGTGGTGGAAGTGCCCGGCATCGATGGCCTTGGCCAGCTCGATGGTGTTGCGTGTGCCTTCGATGTTGACGGCGACCTGCGTTTCCTCGTCGGCCCCCAGGTCGTACACCGCGGCGAGGTGGTGGAAATGGTCGATCTGGCCCTTGAGCTTCTTGATGTCTTCCGAAGCCACGCCCAGCTTCTTCGCGGTCAGGTCGCCAAACACGGGAATGGCACGCGTGGCTCCCACGCCCCAGAAGCTGCGCAGGTCAGCCACCTTGTTGGCGCTTTCCTTGCGGATCAGGAAATGCACCACCGAACCCTTGCGCTCCAGCAGCTTCTTGACAAGCCGCTTGCCAATGAACCCCGTTGCTCCCGTCACGAAATACTGCATGTAATGACTCCTGTGAGAGCGCACATTCTTGCCCAGCGGGTTGCCGGGCGTGTTCAGCAGAAACCCGCGGCAGGCAGGCTGTGGACTAGACCCCGCCCTCTACGTTTTTAGGAGCGCGCGCCTACACCCTGGCAGCCGTGCAGCGTACAGTCACGGCATGCGTCAGGGGCAGGGAGCTTCTGACAACGCCCAACCCCAGCCAACCGGAGGCCACATGGTCAAGAAACTGCAGAAACTCAGCGCCAACAGCAAGAAGAGCAACGCCCAGCTGTCCAGCACCATCAAGGACTCCGCACAGCAGATCTGGCTGGCGGGCCTGGGCGCTTTTTCCAAGGCCCAGGAAGAAGGCGGCAAGGTGTTCGAGTCGCTCGTCAAGGAAGGCCTGACGATCCAGCGCAAGACACAGGCCGTGGCGGAAGAGCGCATCTCTGAAGCCACCAGCCGCGTGACCAGCATGGCTACCGACATCGGCTCCAAGGCCCAGGGCCAGTGGGACAAGCTGGAAACCATTTTTGAAGACCGCGTGGCCAAGGCCCTGTCCAAGATGGGCGTGCCCTCTGCGCGTGACCTGCAGGCCCTGAGCGACCGCGTCGATGCACTGGCCAAGGCCCAGGGCGCCCGCACCAGCAAACCTGCCGCCACCAAGCCAGCCGCCAAGGCCCCAGCCCGCAAGGCAGCCGGCAAGGCAGCCACCGCCAAGCCCGCTGCCGTGAAGCCCGCAGCCAAGGCTGCCAGCAAGGCCGCTCCTGCCAAGAAGCCCGCTGCCCGCAAGCCGGCAGCACGTGCGGCTGCAGCCGCCGCGCCAGCCGCCACCACGCCTTCGGCGAGCTGATCGCACCGCCATTGGCCGGGTCTCGACACGAGGCCCGCTGCTCACACGGCCGACACGCCTGCGCGTGCCGGCCGTTTTGCCGTGTGGAGCCAGCATCCCGCCCGCATTCATGACGCAATGCAGCAATTGCGGGTGGGTTAGAGTAGCCGCAAGAGACATCCAGAAATACGCCGCAATCCGAAGCGAAGGGGGCCGCATCCATGGTCAAGAAGGCGCCACGCCGCACTGCTGAACGCATTCTCGAAGTGACGCTCGACCTGTTCAACCGGTTCGGCGAACCGAACGTCTCCACCACCCTGATCTCGGCTGAACTGCGCATCAGCCCCGGCAACCTGTACTACCACTACCCGGCCAAGGACGAGCTGATCAACGCCCTGTTCGACCGGTACGAAACCGCGCTGAACGAACTGCTGGCCGCCAGCGACGGCGTGCGCAACGTGGAGGACGCGTGGTTCTTCACGCACACCCTCTTCGAGCTGATCTGGCAGTACCGATTCCTGTACCGCGACCTGAACGACCTGCTGTCGAAAAACCGTCGCCTGGAAACGCATTTCCAGACCATCCTCATCAACAAGACCCGCGCCGTCCGCGCCGTGCTCGACGGCATGGGCCGCGCCGGCAGCCTGCACATCGACAGCCGCGAGCTCGAAGCCACCGCCACCAGCATGGTGGTCGTGCTGACCTACTGGCTCAGCTTTGAATATGTGCGCGACCCGCGCCGCGCGCTGGAGCCCGACAGCGCCCAGGCTGCGCTGGTGCGCGGTGCCCACCATGTGCTCAACCTGCTGATGCCGTACCTGGAGGCAGGCCAGCGCATGCACCTGCTGCACCTGGCAGGCGCCTATGCGCCGCGTCCCGCCGAGGGCTGACCCGGGTCGCATCGCCAGCACTACCCAGCACTCCACCAGATACCGATTTCCACCACAAGAACGACAGGAGACTCTCCATGGCCAAATGGACCCCTTTCCCGCACGCCGACGAGTACGCTTTTGACGCTGCCGCCACCAAGAAGCACTGGGCCCGCCTGCACAACGGCGACGCCGAACCCTGCCCCAAGGATGCGGCGGTGCTGAACGCGTGGGCGCTGTTCCACAGCGGTGACTTTGCTGGCGCCACTGCCGCCGGGCTGGCTGCAGGTGGCGCGGGCATCACGGCCGCCAACAAGGCCACCGCCATCTACGCCAACTATCTGGAGCCCAAGGAAAAGACGCGGCTGGACCTCTTCATGCAGGTTGCAGAGCGGGCTGAAGCCCAGGCCGCCGCCGAGCCAGGAAACGCCAACGCGTGGTACTGGCATGCCTACGCGCTGGGCCGCTACAGCCAGGGTATCAGCGTGGCCAAGGCGCTGGCGCAAGGGCTGGGGGGCAAGGTGAAGGATTCGCTGGAGAAAGCCATTGCGCTGTCACCCAAGCATGCCGATGCGCGCATTGCCCTGGGCGCATTCCATGCCGAGGTGATCGACAAGGTGGGCTCGCTGATTGGCGGCATGACCTATGGCGCCAAGAAGGACGTGGGACTCAAGCTGTTCCAGGAAGCGCTCAAGCTCAACCCCGGCTCGGCCATTGCGATGGTGGAATACGCCAACGCGCTGGTCATGCTGGAGGGCGACAAGAAGATGAAGGAAGCCACGGCCCTGTACGAAAAGGCCGCTGCCTGCGAGCCGGCCGACGCCATGGAGCGCCTGGATGTGGACATGGCGCGGGCTGAACTCGAAGAGGAGTAAGGGTTCATCCCCCTGAGGCGCTGCGCGCCTTCGCCCTTCTCTCGAATCACTGCGTGATTCGAGAGAAGGGGGACGCAGCCCTCGCTGCGGGGCGGCCCTTGCTTGGCTGCTCTCGCATCTGGGCCGCGCCGGTTGCGGCGATCGCGTCGAAACAGACTCCTGGACGCGGCTCCATGAATGGGAAACCACCACCCGTTCGGTCTGAGCTTGTCGAAGCCTTTCAGGGCGCTTCGTCGTGTCTATCCCAACCCAAAAAAGGGCTCCGCTTGCCTGGCTTGCATCGCCAAAAGGCCAAAGCAGAAAGCCCGCGTGCTCGTGCCGGAAACGCGGCCCTCAGCCCCCAAACCGCCGCGCGGCAATCTCCAGCAGGCCGTCAAAAATCAGGTTGTCCAGCAGCTCGAACGGGCGCGTCATGCTGGGGGCCATCTTCCAGCCTGCGCCGCCGGTCATCAGGCACGCGGGCTCTTCGCCGCAGTGCTGGATCACGTGCTGCACCATGCGCTCCACCGCACCGGCAATGGCATAGGTGCCGCCGCTGGTGAGCGCATCGCTGGTATTGGTGGGGAACATACGCACCTCGCCGGTCGGCACGTGCAGGCCCGCGGTGCCGGATTCGAGCGCGCGCAGCATGATGCCGTGGCCCGGCAGGATGAGGCCGCCCAGAAAATGGCCCTCGGCATCGATGCACTCGACCGTGACGGCCGTGCCGACCATGACCACCACCAGCGGCCGCGCTGGTCCGCGGGCCAGCACATGGTGGCGCGCGCCGATCATGACCACCCAGCGGTCC
>LNEG01000094.1 GCA_001464865.1 Burkholderiales bacterium Ga0074133 | reverse complement strand
ACCTGGGGGCGGAAGTCATCAAGGTCAAGCCGGTGGAGGGCGACCGCACGCGCCACCTGCTGGGAGCGGGCGCGGGGTTCTTCCCCATGTTCAACCGAAACAAGAAGAGCATTGCACTCGACCTGCGCAGCCCCGAAGGCCTGGAGGTGGCGCGCAAGCTCGCAGCGTCGGCCGATGTGGTGGCACAGAACTTCAAGCCCGGCGTGATGACCAAGTACGGCCTGGATTTCGCGGCACTCAGCGCATTGAACCCGCGCCTCATCTACGTCAATCACACCGGCTTTCTGCCCGGCCCCTACGAGCATCGCACTGCGCTCGACGAAGTGGTGCAGATGATGGGCGGCCTGGCCTACATGACCGGCCGGCCCGGCGACCCGCTGCGCGCGGGCAGCAGCGTGAACGACATCATGGGCGGCATGTTCGGTGCCATCGGCGCCATGGCCGCGCTGATGCAGCGCGGCATCACCGGGCGCGGGCAGGAGGTGGACTCGGCCCTGTTCGAGAACAATGTGTTCCTGGTGGGCCAGCACATGATGCAGTACGCCGTCACGGGCCAGCCCGCGGCCCCCATGCCCGACCGCATCTCGTCGTGGGCGCTGTACGACGTGTTCAGCGTGAAGGACGGCGAGCAGATCTTTCTGGCCGCGGTGAGCGATGCGCAGTGGGCCACCTTCTGCGATGCGCTGGGCTTTGCCGACCTGAAGGCCGACCCGCGGCTGGCGACCAACAACGACCGTGTGCGCGCCCGCCCCACGCTGATGCCCGACCTGCGTGCGCGTCTGGCCGACTACAGCGCGGCCGAGCTGGCCGCCGTGTTTGAAAAGCACGGCCTGCCTTTTGCGCCCATCTCGCGGCCCGAGCAGTTGCTGGACGACCCGCACCTGAACGCCACCGGCGGCCTGGCCGACATCACGCTGCCCGATGGCGAGCGCGCCGGGCAGACCGCCCGCACCACGCTGCTGCCCGTGGCCATGGACGGCCAGCGCCTGGGCGTGCGCCTGCATCCCCCCGTGCTGGGCCAGCACACCGCCGAGCTGCTGCAGGCGCTGGGCTACACGCCCGAGCAGGTGGCCGCGCTGCGCAGCAGCCGCGCCGTGGCCTGACCAGCACCCACGCGGCGCTCATGGCTCCGTGCGGCGACCCCACACCACAACGACAACGGAGACACCACCCATGCCACACACCCTCGATTCTCTGCAGCGCTGCTCCAGCGATTCCGCGCAGGCTCCGGCCGCTATCGGTCACAGCGAAGGCACCCTGCGCCGCCGCACCGCCCTGGCAGCACTGGCCGCCACGGCAGCCGGCCTGGCCACACCCGGCGCAGCCTGGGCGCAGGCGGCCAGCGACCGCCCGCTGCGCCTGGTCCTGCCCGTCAGCGCTGGCTCGGGAGTGGACGGGCTCGCCCGCGCGTTCGCGCCGGGCCTGGGCAAGGCGCTGGGCCGCGGCGTGGTGATCGAGAACTTTCCGGGCGCGGGCGGCATCACCGGCACGTCGGTGATCGTGAAGGCACCCAAAGACGGGGCGGTGCTGGGCATGGTCTCCAACAACCATGTGGTCAACCCCAGTGTGTACAAAACCATGCCGTACGACGCGGTGCAGGACATCACCCCCATCACCGTGATCGGGGCCACGCCGTTCGTGCTGGTGGCGCACCCCTCGGTGGCTGCGAAAAATGTGCGCGAGCTGATCGCGCTGGCCAAGGCGCAGCCGGGCACGCTCAACTACGGCTCGTCGGGCAACGGCACCATCCTGCATCTGGCGGCCGAGATGTTTGTGCACGAGGCGCAGGTGGACATCAAGCACATCCCTTACCGCGGCATGGGCCCGCTCACGGCGGACGTGCTGGGCGGGCAGATCCAGATGGCCTTCATCGCCGTGGCGGTGGCCGCGCCGCATGTGAAGGCGGGCACGCTCAAGGCCATCGGGCTGTCGTCCACCACGCGCTCGCCACTGTTGTCCGAGCTGGCCACCATTGCCGAACAGGGCCTGCCGCAATACGCGCTGGATGGCTGGGTGGCCATGGTCGGCCCCGCGGGCCTGCCCAAGGCCGAGGCCGAGCGCGTGCACCAGGCCGTCGTGTCTGCGCTGGCGGTACCCGAGATCCGCGATGCGCTGCTGGCCCAGGGCTACCAGCTGCAGGCCACCGCGCCCGAGCCCACGGCGGCGTTTTTCCGGACCGAAGTGGCGCGCATGGCGCGGCTGGTCAAGCAGTCAGGGCTGAAGATCGACTGAGGAATCGGTGCGTACCTTTACATTCGGTGTAAATGCTATAAATATGATAGCTGTCAGGCATGATTCCACTAGCACTTCAGCACCAAAACGCTTGAAATCAGGCTGCGGGGTGCCCGCAGGGAGCTGCCCGGACCAGCCGCGCGACGCATGCCAGTGCATGCCGCGCAGCTTTGCAGGCCGGGTATGCCGCCGGGTTTAGCCGGACTGCCCGGGTGACGACTGCGAGGGCGGCGGCAGGGCGGGGGCGCCAGCGCCCTGCCGCAGGCGGAACACCTGCACGGCCTGCACCAGTTGGCGGGCCTGCCCGCTCAGGCTGCCTGCGGCAGCCGCGCTTTCTTCCACCAGCGCCGCGTTCTGCTGCGTGGTTTCGTCCATGCGCACGATGGCCTGCGTCACGCGCAGCATGTCGCGTGTCTGCGCGGCGCTGGCCTGGCTGATCTCTTCCATCAACGCGCTCACGCCCTGGATGGACGTGACCACCTCGGCCATGGTCGTGCCTGCGTTGCGCGCCAGGTCGGAGCCCGCCTGCACGCGCTCCACGCTGGTCTGGATGAGCTGGCGGATTTCGCGCGCGGCATCGGCGCTGCGCGTGGCCAGGTTGCGCACCTCGCTGGCCACCACGGCAAAGCCGCGGCCCTGCTCGCCAGCGCGGGCCGCTTCCACCGCGGCATTCAGCGCCAGGATGTTGGTCTGGAACGCGATGGAGTCGATCACGCCGATGATGTCGGCGATGCGGCGCGAGCTGTCCTGAATGCCTTGGAACCTGTTCAAGATCTTTTCGGGGACCGCATTGGAGCGCAATCGGGATGAGTGGATGCTTCGGCTGCGCCGCATGGGCTTATGCCCATGCCAGCAGTCGGGGCGTCCAATCGCCCGATTTCACTCCAACCCTCCGGGCAAGTGCCTTGCCGGGCGGTCTGCGGCGTTGCGGCGCTTGTGGATAGCCGGGCTATCCACTGCGCACCGCGCCTAGCATCCCATCCCGGCAAGGCACTTGTGCGGCCCCGAAAAGATCTTGAACAGGTTCCTTGCCACCTCCACCATCTGCGTCACCACGCTGCCGCCGCGCTGCGCCAACTGCGCACCGCTGCGGGCCAGTTCGTTGGCGCGCAGGGCGCTCGATGCGTTTTGCTGCACGGTGGATTGGAGCTGCTGCATGGACGACGTGGTTTCGTCGAGGGACGACGCCTGCTCTTCGGTGCGGTGGCTCAGGTCGGCATTGCCCTGCGCGATTTCGGCGCTGGCGCTGGCCACGCCCTCGGCGCTGATGCGCACGCCCGACACCACGTTCTGTAGGTTGTCCTGCATGGCGCGCAGCGCCTGCAGCAGGCGGGCGGGTTCGTCGTTGCCGTTGACCACGATGGTCGTGGTCAGGTCGCCTGCCGCCACCTTGTTGGCCAGCGACACCGCCACGCGCAGTGGCCGCACCACCGATCGCGTGAGCAGCAGGCCCGCCACGGCGCCCAGCGCGGTGACCAGCGCCAGCGCCACCAGGCTGCTGACCAGCGCACGCTGCGCATCCCGCGCCGCATCGCGGGCAATGGCGGCGCTGCTGGCCGCCACCTGCTCGCTCAGCGCCGTGAGCAGCCGCGCAGGGCCCTGATCGATATCCGCCACATCGGCATCGCCTGCGGCCGGTACAAAGCCCAGCGACTGGAACACCTCAAAGCCCTTGCGATAGCCCTGCGCCATGTCGGCGTGGGCCGCCGTGAATTTCTGCAGCGCGGCCTGCTCGGCCGGGTCGGCCAGCTGCGGCTTGAGCGCGCTGGCGGCATCGGCCACGCGTTTTTCGCTGGCCTGAAAGGCAGCCCAGTGCAGTTCGCGCTTGCGCGAGTCCTCGCCGCGCAGCAGGGTGTTCTTCCACTCCAGCACCTGCGTCTTGAACTCGCTTTCCATGCGGCTCACGGCGCGCTCCTGCGCCACGCGCTGCTGCACGGTGGTGTCTTAGAACGTGTTTACGATCTTTTCGGGGCCGCGTTGGAGTGCAATCGGGATGGGTGGATTCGTGCCCATGCAAGCAGCCGGGGCGTCCAATCGCCCGATTTCACTCCAACCCTTCGGGCAAGTGCCTTGCCGGGCGGTCTGCGGCGTTGCGGCGCTTGTGGATAGCCGGGCTATCCACTGCGCACCGCGCCTTGCGTCCCATCCCGGCAAGGTACTTGCGCGGCCCTGAAAAGATCGTAAACACGTTCTTAGGTGTTCAGACTGCGGTACAGCGCCGCAATGCCGAACAGGGCGGCACCCAGCAGCAGGGCCAGCACCAGGCCCAGCGCAGTGGCCATGCGGGCGCCAATGGAGTGGTTGGACATGTTCATCGAAAGCTCCTCGCTATGCAGGGAAGGGGGCGCCAGCCAGACGCTGGCAGTGGAGGGCGGCCACTCGCCGTGGCCGCCGCCGGGTTCAGGCCTT
Organism: Burkholderiales bacterium Ga0074133; assembly: GCA_001464865.1. Classification (GTDB taxonomy): domain Bacteria; phylum Pseudomonadota; class Gammaproteobacteria; order Burkholderiales; family Burkholderiaceae_C; genus Acidovorax. Next base: position 1,921 of record LNEG01000094.1, on the reverse strand, counting down.
CAGCTTGAGCAGGTACACCATCACCCGCGCGGTGGTGAGGTCCAGCTCCATGAACTCCGCCAGGTCCTTGCCGGTCAGCCACGAGGGCTCCCAGCGGTTCTGTTTGAGCGTGCGGGCCCACGACTCGTGGCGCGCAGCGGCGTCGATGGCGGCCAGCATCTCGGCCGTGCGCGCAGGCAGCACGCCCTTGCCGGTGAACACGCCGCGCCAGTTGGCCATCACCGCGTCCACACCCTGGTCGCGCAGCGCAGGTATGCCAAACACACTGCGGCGCGCCGACACGCCCACGGCCCGAAGCTTGCCGGCCGCAATGGCATCGCTGAACTCGCTGTAGCCCGACAGGCCCACCGCTGCGTTGCCCGACACCACCGCCTCGACGACCTCGGCACCACCGGCAAAGGGCTTGTAGACCAGCGCCTCGGGGCTGGTCTTGGCAGCCCGCGCCAGCACGCCCGCGTACATGTGGTCCACGCCGCCTGCAGAGCCGCCTGCCACGGGCACCGCTTTCAGGTCGGCCCGCATGGCATCGGCCAGGTCCCTGGCGGTCTTGATGGGGGAGCCGGCTGCCACCGCTGCCACCAGGTAGTCGCTGGTCAGGCGCGCCAGGGCCTGCACCTGCGTCATGTCCACGGCGGGCTTTTGCAGCGCCACCGCACCCACCATCACCATGCCGCCCATCAGCAGGGTGTTGGGGTCGTTGCTGTACTTCTCGGCGTATTTGGCCAGGCCAATGGTGCCGCCCTTGCCGCCGATGTTTTCGTATTCCACCTGCTCGGCCGCGCCCACTGCCACCAGGGCTGCGCCCAGCGCACGGCCGGTCTGGTCCCAGCCGCCCCCGGGGTTGGCCGGGATGACGATGCGCAGCGTGCCCGCCAGGCGCGGGGCCTTGGCCGCAGAGGGCGCAGCGCCCGGGCGCTGCGGCGCTGCAGCGGCAGGCGTCTGTGCCCAGGCCAGGGGGCTGGCGGTGCCCCACGCGGTTGCCGTGAGGGCTGCGAAGGTCAGTGCCTTGCGGCGGTCGATGGGGGTCATGGAAAGCCTTGTGGTGAAGGGTCGCTGGGGGGCCGCGCCAGCCGTGCGCGGGACTGGGGGGCTTGCTGGCAAACCGGGTCGGTGCGCTTTGCAGTGCTGCACGGCGGCTGGCTTCAGGAGCCGGCATAAGTGCTTTTACGTATCCCGTGGGACCCGATGGTCGCGATCCAAACTGTCAAAGCGCTGTCGCTGGTCTCAGGGTTAACCAGCAGGCCATGATGAAGGTGGCCCGCGACGCGGAGATGACGGGACTGCCGCCGCGCCCGCGGCAGTGCAGAGGTTCACCCACGCCTGCGCGCTGTTGCACAGGCGTAAAAAAGCCCGCCCGTGCAGTGCAGGGGCGGGCTGATGGGGCGCGGGCAGTGTGCCTGCCGCGTGGCGTGCTTACAGCGAATCGATGAAGCTGCGCAGCTTGTCCGAACGCGATGGGTGCTTGAGCTTGCGCAGCGCCTTGGCTTCTATCTGGCGGATGCGCTCGCGGGTCACGTCAAACTGCTTGCCCACTTCTTCCAGCGTGTGGTCGCTGGTCATCTCGATACCGAAGCGCATGCGCAGCACCTTGGCTTCGCGCGGCGTGAGGCCATCCAGGATGTCCTTGACCACATCGCGCAGGCCGGCCTGCATGGCGGCTTCGATGGGGGCGGTGTTGGCGCCGTCCTCGATGAAATCGCCCAGGTGGCTGTCGTCGTCGTCGCCGATGGGCGTTTCCATCGAGATCGGCTCCTTGGCGATCTTCATGATCTTGCGGATCTTGTCTTCCGGGATCTCCATCTTGGCGGCCAGGATGGACGCATCGGGCTCAAAGCCAAACTCCTGCAGGTGCTGGCGGCTGATGCGGTTCATCTTGTTGATCGTCTCGATCATGTGCACCGGGATGCGGATGGTGCGCGCC
>LNEG01000093.1 GCA_001464865.1 Burkholderiales bacterium Ga0074133 | reverse complement strand
CGCCGCCGCCCCGGCGGGCGAGCCGGGGCGGCCGGTGGTGGTGGACACCAACGTCGCGCTCGACCTGCTCATCTTCAGCGACCCGCGCACCGCCCCCCTGCGCACGCTGCTGGCCCAGGGGCGCCTGGCGTGGATCGCCACGCAGGTCATGCGCGATGAACTCGAACGCGTGCTGGCCTACCCGCACATCGTGGAGCGCATGGACTACTACCGCGTGGACGCCGCGCAGGTGCTGGCCGCATTCGACGCGCAGGTGCGGCTGGTGGAACTTGCGCCCAAGGTGGTCTACGTGTGCAAGGACGCCGACGACCAGAAGTTCATCGACCTGGCCGCTGCGCACCAGGCGATCTTGCTGAGCAAGGACAAGGCGGTGATCTGCATGCGCAAGCGGCTGGTGAACCTGGGGGCTGATGTCGCCACGGAGGTGGTGCTGGATGCTGGCGAAACAGGCGCATAAGACAGCCGCATCTTTGCCAGCAGTCAGCAGTCAGCAGTCAGCAGTCAGCAGTCAGCAGTCAGCAGTCAGCAGTCAGCAGTCAGCAGTCAGCAGTCAGTAGGACTGCAAGACAGCTTCCTGCGCTGGCGGCTTATGGGTCAACCGATGGTGTTGATGCCCCGGCATCAGAGTTTGGCAACCCGGGCGTCAACGCCTTCTTCAGATACACCAGCTGAAAGCCCTGGATGTAGTTGTCGATGTGCCCGAATTCCTCGTACCCTTGCTGGAGGTAGAACGCCCGGGCCTGCCATTCAAAGGTGCTGAGCGTCACGCTGTGCGCGCCCAGGTCGCGGGCTTTCTGCTCGGCCGTGGCCAGCAGTTGGCGGCCCACCCCCTGGTGCCGGGCGGCCTCGTCGACAAACAGCAGATCCACATTCAGCCACTGCAAGAACACAAAGCCGCGCAGCCCGCCGACGAGTTCGCCGTGCGTGTCACGAGCGCTCACCCACACAGGCTGCGACTGGCCGTATTCGCCCACAAAGCCGTAGTTGAACTGCCGCATACGGCGGCCCAGCACGCCGGAATGCACTTCTTCTGCCGTGGGGGTGTAGATCTCGAAGCCGCTCATCGCCAGGCGCCGTCAGGCCAGCAGGTCATACGCCGCCCGCACCCGCTGCAAGTCGCGCCCCAGTTTGCGGTCCGCGGGCAGGTGCCTCATCCAGCACATGCGGCGCACGCTGTCGGCCAGCACCTGCTGCATCTCTGCACTTTCACCCGCCACCCATGCCGCCCAGCTCTGGCGCGCCTCGGCCAGCGTGCCGCCTTCGCGCAGGTAGATGGCGGTGGAGTGCGCGTAGCACAGCGCATCGCGCGCATGGCACACCGCCAGCGGCAGCACGGCGGCAGGGTCGTCTTCAAAGTCGATGCATGCCATCACGCCGTCGGGGCAGCGCACCAGGTTACGGGCAAAGGCCTGGCTCAGGCATGTGCCCTGGCGGTGCACATGGGCCAGCGTCTGCAGGCCCTGCTGCCACATGGCCAGCACGTGGCGGTGCTGGCCCGCGCGGGCGGTATCGTCGATCTCGTTGCCCAGCGATGGCGTCACATCGGCCGGGCGGCCCAGGTGGCGCATGGCAAAGCCATCGGGCTGCGCAGCCACCACCACCGGTACGCGGATGCCGCGCGCGGCCAGGTCTTGCAGGCGGCGCACTTCGGTGGCGATGGCAGTGGTGCCGCCCGGGTTGGGCACCGGGCGCAGCACCGGCAGCCGCAGCAGCCCGGCCAGCAGCGCCATGGCGCGGTAGCGGCCGCTGCCGTGCGGCATGCCCGCGCGCTTGACCCATATCTTTTCATCGCCCAGCAGGTGGTCCATCACGCTGCGGGGCTGGGTGGCTAGCTGCTGCTGCAGGAAGGCGGCGTAGCCGTTGCCTTCAGCCTGGAGGGCTGCGGGGGCGGTGCGGGGCGGAGTGCTTGTGTTCGGGATGCCGGTGGTCATGCAACAGGGTGGGGTGTCTGGGCAGCGGTTGCGCCCGCGGCCACGGCTTGCACCAGCTCGACATGGTGCGGCACCGAGGGCTCCAGCTCGGGCTCGCAGGCCTGAAAACTGTGTGCGCTGGCCAGCGGCCAGTATTGGCGGAACACATTGTGCTGCGCATCCAGCGGGCCGAGCAGGGCGCCCGGCTGCATGCGCGTGATGAGGTTGGACAACAGCCGCACATGCGTGTCGCTGATGCGGCGCACGATGTGGTGGGCGGTGATCTCGTTGGGGTGGCGCAGGCCGGCGGCCTGCACCAGCTCCTGCAGCGCATGCAATGTACTGCGGTGGAACTGCGCCACGCGTGTGGCCTTGTCGGGCACCACCAGGGCCTGCTGGCGCAGCGGGTCCTGCGTGGTCACGCCGGTGGGGCAGTGGCCGGTGTGGCAGGTCTGCGCCTGGATGCAGCCCAGCGCCAGCATGAAGCCGCGCCCTGCGTTGCACCAGTCGGCTCCCAGCGCCATCATGCGGGCGATGTCGAAGGCGCTGACGACCTTGCCCGCGCAGCCCAGCCGCACGCGGTCACGCAGGTTCACGCCCACCAGGGTGCTGTGCACCAGCAGCAACCCTTCCTGCAGCGGCGCGCCCACATGGTCGATGAACTCCACGGGGGCGGCGCCCGTGCCACCTTCGGCACCATCGACCACGATGAAGTCGGGCGTGATGCCCGTGACCTGCATGGCCTTGACAAGGGCAAACCATTCCCAGGGGTGGCCCAGGCAAAACTTGAAGCCGGTGGGCTTGCCGCCCGACAGGGTGCGCAGCCGGCCGATGAACTGCATCATCTCCACCGGTGTCTTGAACGCGCCGTGGCTGGCGGGGGACACGCAGGTCTCGCCCACGGCCACGCCGCGCGCCTCGGCGATTTCGGCGGTGACCTTGGCCCCGGGCAGCACCGCCATGCCCCGGCTTGGCACCCTGGCTGAGTTTCAGCTCGATCATCTTGACCTGCGGGTCGGTGGCGTTGGCGGCAAAACGCTCTTCGCTGAAGGTGCCGTCGCTGTTGCGGCAGCCAAAGTAGCCCGAGCCGATCTCCCAGATCAGGTCGCCGCCATGCTCGCGGTGGTAACGCGAGATGGAGCCCTCGCCCGTGTCGTGCGCGAAGCCACCGGCCTTGGCCCCCTTGTTCAGGGCCAGCACGGCGTTGGCCGACAGGGCGCCAAAGCTCATGGCCGAGATGTTGAACACACTGGCGTGGTAGGGCTGGGTGCAGGGCTGCACCGAGGGCGAGGGCGCATCGGGGCTGCCGCCGATCCACACCCGGAAGTCGTGCGAGGGCAGCTGCGTGGGCGCCATCGAGTGGTTCACCCATTCGTAGCCGTGCGCGCGAACATCCAGCTGCGTGCCAAACGGCCGGTTGTCGGGCTCGCCCTTGGCGCGCTGGTACACCAGCGAGCGCTGCGCCCGCGAAAACGGCGCCGCCTCGCTGTCGCTTTCAATGAAGTACTGGCGCACTTCGGGCCGGATGTACTCCAGCATGAAGCGCAGGTGGCCGATGACCGGGTAGTTGCGCAGCACGGCATGCCGCGTCTGGCGCAGGTCGTAAAAGCCCAGGCTTACCAGGCCCCCCAGCACGCAGGCCAGGGCCGACAGCCAAAGGCTGAAGCCGAACGCGAGCAGGCCGCCCAGCGATAGCACCAGCCCCACCGCGCAGAGGCCCAGCGCGGTGTACCGAACGGGATACAGTTGGTTGAGCTGGTGGATCATGGGACGTCCCGGGTTTTGGTGGCAACAACGTGCAGGGCTACACTGGCCGCCTTTTGCGATGCCGTCTCACGGCCGCAGCCGGGCGATGGACGGCGTTACACGAGGCTTGTCGTGCCGGCGCCGTCCGGTGCATCATAAAAGTAAACGTTTGTGACGGCATGCGCCCCCGCGTTTTCCCTGCTGCTGCCTGCCGCCCCGCGTCGCCCCCTCCTCCTGAACACGGATACCCGCCATGACTGCCCCCGTACAACCGCCCATCCCCGCCGCCCCGATCGAAGACGTCACGCCCGCCAGTGCGCTGGCCAGCCCGGCCATTCCCGCTGGCCTGGGGCCGGACGAGCTCGAAGAGATCGACAACCTCCTGGATGACCTGCGCTCGCGCGGCGAAGAAATCCCGCAGTGGGAGTTCTGCGATGGCTTCATGACCGCCGTGATCTGCAGCCGCCGCGCCATCCCGCCTGCCGAGTACCTGCCCATGCTGCTGGGCGATGGCGCCGAGCTGGATGTGGCTGCTGGCGCGCCGCTGCCGCTGCTGCCCGCCTTTGCCGATGCCGCGCAACAGGCGCGGTTCATGGAGCTGTGGGACCGCCGCTGGAACGAAATCGTGGCCCAGCTCGACACCGACGTGAAGACGCTGGACGACGACCGCACCTTCCAGCCCGAAGCCATAGACATGCGCGGTGCCGTGGCCAGCCTGACCGACGAGCAGCGCGCCGAGATGGGCGACGACCAGGAGATCCCGTCGTTTGGCCAGGTGTGGGCCCTGGGCTTCATGTTCGCGGTGGAAAACTGGCCCGAGGACTGGGCCGCCCCGCGCGACAAAGAAGCCGCCAAGTGGCTTGACGATGCGCTCGACAGCATCGTCGCCCTGACCGAAGACGACACCGGCAAGCCCGAAGTCTGCATGTTCAGCGAAGACGGCCCCCCCAGCACCAGCCAGGCGCGCGTGGAAGCCTTTGGCGAAGCCATCTGGGCCGTGTACGACCTGCGCCAGCTGTGGAAGAGCATGGGCCCGCGCGTGGAGACCGTGCGCAAGGCGCCCGAGCCCGGCCGCAACGACCTTTGCCACTGCGGCAGCGGCAAGAAGTTCAAGAAGTGCCACGGAGGATGAGCACATCCCCCTGAGTCGCTGCGCGCCTTCCCCCTTCTCTCGAATCGCCATGCGATTCGGGAAGGGGGACGCCACCAGCGCGGCGGGGCGGCCCTTGCGCGGTGGCCGCTGATGGGGCTGCGCGCGCTGAAGAGATTGGAGTCGATGCGAGCAGATGACCCTCAGCGTCGATGAATTCGCGGTATCGGTTTGCTACGTAAGTGATGTCTACCTGTGCTTTATGGATAAGCGCTATTGGCTTGTCTGGCTTGTTTTTCCGCCACGCGCCTTCGGGCGCGTTTTGTTTGGCGCCGCACTACCCTGTTTTTTGCCTATGTCGTCTTTCTTGACCCGCTTGCGCGCCGAATGGGCCCCCAGCATCCCGCGTGAATTGCTCGCGGGCGCGGTGGCCACGTTTGCGCTGATTCCTGAAGTCATCGCGTTCTCGTTCGTGGCGGGCGTGGACCCGTCGGTGGGGCTGTTTGCCTCGTTCGTCATCAGCATCGTCATCGCCTTCACCGGCGGGCGGCCCGCCATGGTGTCGGCCGCCGCAGGCTCGGTGGCGCTGGTGGCGGCGCCGCTGGTGCAGTCGCACGGGCTGGGCTACCTGCTGGCGGCGGGGCTGCTGGCGGGGGCGGTGCAGGTGGTGTTCGGGCTGCTCAAGCTGGGCGTGCTGATGCGGTTTGTGTCCAGCTCGGTGCGCACGGGCTTCGTCAACGCGCTGGCCGTGCTGATCTTTGCGGCGCAGCTGCCGCACCTGCAGGGCGCAGCGCCTGCCACCTGGGCCCTGCTGGCGCTGGGGCTGGCCATCATCTACGGCCTGCCGTGGCTGGGGCGTGTGCTCAGCCTCCCGGCGCTCTCGGCCATACCGTCGCCACTCATTTGCGTGGTGGCGCTCACGCTGCTGGCATCGTGGCTGGGGCTGCGCCTGCCCACCGTGGCCGACCTGGGCAACCTGCCCGATGCGCTGCCGCTGTTTGCGCTGCCGCAGGTGCCCGTGTCGCTCGACACCCTGCGCATCATCCTGCTGCCCGCCCTGGCCATTGCGATGGTGGGCCTGCTCGAATCGGTGCTGACGGCCGCCGTGGTCGACGAGATGACCGAGACCCCCAGCAACAAAAACCGCGAATGCACGGGCCTGGGGCTGGCCAACATCGCTGCCAGCCTGTTTGGCGGCATCGCCGGCTGCGGAATGATCGGCCAGGCCGTGGGCAATGTGAAGTACGGCGGGCGCGGGCGGCTGTCCACGCTGTTTGCCGGGGTGTTCCTGCTCATCCTGATGGTGGTGCTCAAAGACTGGGTATCGCAGGTACCGGTGATTGCGCTGGTGGCCATCATGGTCATGGTGTCGGCCGAGACCTTCGACTGGAAATCGCTGGGCACGCTGGTGCGCCACCCGCGCATGTCCAGCGCCGTCATGCTGGCCACCGTGGCCGTGACGATTGGCACGCACAACCTGGCGGCTGGCGTGGCGGCGGGCGTGGTGCTCAGCGGTGTGTTCTTTGCGTTCAAGGTCTCGCGCATGCTGCAGGTGCGCGCCCTGGACGACGGAGCGACCGGCCAGCGCACATGGCATGTGTCAGGCCAGGTGTTCTTTGCCTCGGCCGATGCGTTCATCGAAGCCTTTGATGTGCTGGGCGCCGAGGGCCGGCCCGTGTGCATCGACGTGACGCACGCGCATTTCTGGGACGTGACCGCCGTGGCCGCGCTGGACAAGGTGGTGGAGCGGCTGCGTCACCATGGGTGCATGGTGCAGGTGGTGGGGCTCAATGAAGCCAGTGCGGTGCTGGTGGATCGGATGGGGGTCGATACGGCTCCGGCCGGTACTCAGGGCAAAGCGGGAGGGTGACCGGTGCAGGGGTGCCCGCTGTAGTTGGGGTTCATGGAGTGCTCAGCCGCGCAGCCTGCCAAGTGCCTGCGAGGCCCCTTTTGTGTCGGGTAGCTGCCAGCAATCGGTTGAGCGCCGCGATGGGCGCTTTGGGCCCAAAGCGGAAATTTGATGCGTTCAAAACAGCAATGCCTGCGATCAATGAGGCGCTGAATTAGTACGCTGGTACTGCGCTTAAAGCCAGAACACAAGCTGACATCTCTGCCATTGACTGACTTGCGCATGCCCATTGCCGCCGCCAGATTGCAGCGACGAGAAGGCCGGAGGCGATGACAAAAGCCACAAAAAACAACATGGGCCCAACATCGAGAATCATGCCATTCAGAAAATGCTGGATGCCATCCAAAGATGGAGGGAGTTTAGGGATTGTGAGCAGCGTTGATGACCAAGGCAGGAGAAGCAAACCCGCGCATAGCAGCACGGTGCTGACCCTGATCCGGAGTTGTGGTTTCATTCTTGTCATCCAAGGCTGCTTCTGGCCGACAGCCGCCCCTCACCCCTGCGCCAAAAACTTCTTCAGATTCCCCGCCGCCGTACTCCGCACCTTGCGCCTGAGTGACGGCGACCAGCCCAGCAGCAGGCCGGGTGCACCCAAGGCCTGCCGCGCCCAGCGCCAGAAGCTGAAGCGGTCGCGGTGCGTGGCGATCAGGCCTTCGGGGGTGAAGGTGAAGCTGCCATCAATGATGTTGTGCACCTTGCGCCCGGTGGCGCTGAACAGGTAGTGCGCTTCCCAGTGGGCTTTGCCGCCCGTGGCGTCGGCTTCGATGCCGCTGAACTCCAGCTTCCAGTGCTCGCGCGCGCCGGGCTTTTGCGTGGCGGTGCACAGCATGCGCCACATGCCTGCCACCTGCTCGCGGCCTTTCAGGGAAAAGGCTTCGTCTTCAAAGGTGGCGTCGGGCGCGTAGCAGGCGGCCATGGTGGCGTGGTCGAGCTGGCTGAAGGCGGTGTAGAAGCGTTGCAGGGTTTGGGCGTTGGGGTGCATGGGGTGTAGCGTGGTGATGAAAAGGGTGGCGCAATGGCGGTGTCAGCGCATGAAGGCGCGCAGCGCCTCGGCGGTCACATCCGGCAGTTGTTCGGGGATGAAATGCCCGGCGGTCACCGCCTGGCCGGATACCGTGCCGCTGCACTGCGCCTGCCACAGCGCGAGCGGGTCGAACATGCGATGCACCACGCCATGCGCGCCCCACAGCACCAGCGTGTCACACGCGATCTTGTCGCCCTGCGCACGGCTTGCACGGTCGTGCTCCAGGTCGATGCCGACGCTGGCGCGGTAGTCCTCGCAGGCGGTGTGGATGGCTTCGGGCGTGCAAAAGCAGCGCTCGTATTCGGCCAGCGCCTGGGGCTCGATGTGGCCCAGGCCGGCGCTGCCCCAGCCGCCCAGTTTGGCGTGCAGGTAGGCGCGGGCGTTGCCGCCGATCATGGTTTCGGGCAGGGGCGCGGGCTGGATCAGGTGGAACCAGTGGTAGTAGGCCTGCGCAAATGCCATGTCGGTGCGCGCGTACATGTCGAGCGTGGGGGCGATGTCGATCACGCACAGCTTGCGCACGCGCCTGGCATGGTCCAGCGCCAGGCGGTGCGCCACGCGGCCGCCACGGTCGTGGCCGCACAGATAGAAGGTGTCGTGGCCCAGTGTTGTCATCACCTCGGCCATGTCCTGGGCCAGTGCGCGCTTGCTGTAGTTGCTGTGGTCGGGCAGGCCGGGTGCGTGCGATGAGTCGCCATAACCGCGCAGGTCGGGCATCACCAGAAAGAAGTCGCGCTCCAGCTGCTGCGCCACGCGGTGCCACATGGCATACGTTTGCGGAAAGCCATGCAGCAGCAACAGTGGCGGTGCGCTGGCGTTGCCGCCAGTGCGCACAAAGATGTCGGCGCCCGATGTGGCGATGCGCTGGGCCGTGAAACCGTCAAACCAGGGGGACGCAGTGGTCATGGATGCATTCGGTGGTGAAAGGCAGGGGGTGCTGGGCTCGGTGCCCGGCCAGGCGTGGTCAGGCCGTTAGCCAGCCCAAAAGGCGTTGCAGTACGTAGCGCACCGTGGCGGCACGCACCGTGGCACGGTCGCCTGCAAAGTGCTGCATCTCGGTGTGCGTCTGTCCGCCCACGCACCAGCCAAACCACACGGTGCCCACCGGCTTGGCGGCGCTGCCGCCCGTGGGCCCGGCTACGCCGGTGACGGCCAGGCTGATGTGGGCCTGCGAATGGGTGATGGCGCCATCGGCCATGGCGCGCACGACCTCTTCGCTCACGGCGCCGTGCTGTTCGATGAGCGCGGCCGGCACGCCCAGCATGTCGGTCTTGGCGGCGTTGGAGTAGCTCACAAAGCCGCGTTCAAACCACTGGCTGGAGCCTGCCATGTCGGTGCAGGCCGCGGCGATCATGCCGCCAGTGCAGCTTTCAGCCGTGGCCAGGCGGTGCCCATGTTGCATCAGAATCAGTGAAATCTGGGTCAGATTGGCTTGGAGTGCTTCTGCATCCATTGCCAGAAGCTCACGTTTTGATAGCGATGTAACGGTCATCAGAATCTCCAGAGGGCAATGACGAGCAAGGTGCAAAAGGCTGCCACAAAGTCGTCAAACAAGATACCCCACCCTCCGCGCCAGCCAAAGCCCTTGAACAGGCTGTCGGCCCAGGCCACAGGCCCGGGCTTGGCCGCATCAAAAAACCGGAACAGCGCAAACGCCGCAAGTTGCCCCCAGAGCCCCATCGGCATGGCCAGCCACAGCACCAGCCAGAAGGCCACCACTTCGTCCCACACGATGCTGCCGGGGTCGGCCACGCGCATGTTGCGTGCGGCGATGGTGCAGGCCCACCAGGCCACCAGCGTGCTGGCTGCAATCACCCAGCCCATGGACGCGGGCGACAGCCACTGCTGCATGACCAGGAACGCCAGCCACGCCCACAGCGTGCCCACGGTACCCGGGGCCACGGGCGACAGCCCGGCGCCGAAACCCAGTGCAATGAGGTGGGCCGGGTGGGCCAGCAGAAACCGTACGCCCGGGCGCCCCGGCCTTCGGGGCGCGGCGGAGGGCATGGGCGGGGAAGACGCGTTCATTTCATCCATGGCGCAATTGTCGGGGCTGGCTGCCCGGGTTGCGCATGCTCACGCGCCGTGTGCCGCGCACATCTTCAGTCCGTGCCGGAGCACCGGGCGAAAAAAAGGCCCACCACCGTGATCGGCGTGGGCCCTGGCTGGGCAGCTTTCCGGAGGGCATGGCCGCGCGGCCATCGCCTCTCTCAGGCGGCTGCAAATCCGGCGTGCTTACTTCTTTTTGCACTCGGCCTTGGTTTCGTTTTCTTTCTTGCTGCAGTCCACCTTCTTGTCGTCCATCTTGCCGCCGCCGTGGCTACCGGCCATAGCGGGAGTCGCTGCCAGAACAAACGCAGCGGCGATGGCTGAAATCAGAGTTTTCATGGTTTACCTCGTTCAAAAGCGGTTACGCAAAAAACAACGCAGAATGTCCGTAACCCTGACATCCTGAGCGGAGCGTACCCCTTTGCCACCAAGCTTGCAGACCCGAACAGAGCCCCGCAGTCCTGGTCAGGTATGCGGCCCATCCACCCGGGCGTGGTCGCGCCTGGTTTGGGTGACAAGCCTGTGTCTGGTGGGCGCTTCGGTGCTGGCCCAGCCGCGCTTTCAGCCGCCCGCCGATCAGGTGGTGTTGCCCGCATCGCTCCATGCCCTCGGCAGCCAGTCGGCCGCCCTGCGCGAAGCCGACAAGGCGCGCCGCGCCGCCCCCGGAGACATCGACAAGGCGCTGGACTACGCCCGCGCCGTTTTCGTGCTCGGGCTCACCGAAGGCGATTTGCGCTGGTATGGCGCTGCCCGGGCTGCACTGGCGCCCTGGTGGGACGCCAAGGCATTGCCCGCCCGCGGCCACTACCTGCGCGGCCTGGTGCGCCAGGGCTTCCACGACTTTGAGGGCGGCCTGCAGGACATCAACGCGGCCATCGCGCTCGACCCTGCGCAGCCCGAGTTCTGGTCGTGGCGCTTTTCGCTGCACCTGCTGGCATCCGACATGACCGCCGCCGCGGCCGATTGCGCCGAGATCGCGCAGCGCTTCGGGGCCGACGAAGGCAATGCCTGCCGCGCCACGCTGCTCTACCGCACCGGCCGTGCGGCCGAGGCGCTGCCCCTGCTTGATGCACTGGTGCGCAAGAGTGACTACCAGGGCGAGCTGACCCAGGGC
>LNEG01000092.1 GCA_001464865.1 Burkholderiales bacterium Ga0074133 | reverse complement strand
CACGCCCACCACGTCGCCATCGGCGTCGCGGATCAGGTCCAGCGCCATCCACTCCACGAAGAAGTTGGTACGGGCCTTGACGTTTTGCTGGTACAGCGTGTGCAGCATGGCGTGACCGGTACGGTCAGCCGCAGCACATGCGCGCTGCACCGGCTTTTCGCCATAGTTGGCGGTGTGGCCGCCAAAAGGACGCTGGTAGATCGTGCCGTCGGTGTTGCGGTCGAACGGCATGCCCATGTGCTCGAGGTCATACACGACCTTGGGGGCTTCGCGGCACATGAATTCGATCGCATCCTGGTCGCCGAGCCAGTCGGAGCCCTTGATGGTGTCGTAGAAGTGGTAGTGCCAGTTGTCCTCGGACATGTTGCCCAGCGAGGCACCGATGCCGCCTTGCGCCGCCACGGTGTGCGAGCGGGTGGGAAACACTTTGGAGAGCACTGCGACGTTCAGGCCGGCGCGTGACAGCTGAAGCGAGGCGCGCATGCCGGAACCGCCGGCGCCGACGATGATGACGTCGAACTTGCGCTTGGTGATGTTTGCGTTGGTGTAGCTCATTGTTTTATGCCTCAGTCGCGGGATTCAAAGACGCCACAGAACCTGGATGCCCCAGCCTGCGCAGGCAACGAGCCAGACGATGGTGAAGACCTGCAGCGCCAGGCGCACGCCCACGGGCTTGATGTAATCCATGAAGATGTCACGCACGCCAACCCAGACGTGCCACGCCAGGGCGACGATCACCGAAAAGGTGATCACTTTCATCCACTGGCTGGAGAAAATGCCTGCCCAGGCGTCGTAACCGATGGGGCCTTTGACGAGCAGCAGCTGGGCCAGAACGAGCACGGTGAACACGGCCATGAGGACCGCGGTGACGCGCTGGCTCAGCCAGTCGCGCAGACCATAGTGGGCACCGACGACGATGCGCTTGGAGCCGTAGTTGACGGACATGTGTTTATTCCTTTGAAAATTTGCTTCAGCGGGGTGCGCAGAGCGCGCACCGGGCCGGGTAAGCCATCAATACAGCCCGAAGAGCTTGGCGCCAAGCACCAGCGTGAGCGAAATGCTCAGCACCAGGGTGACGATGGCCGAAGACTTGCCGAATTCCTTGCTCACGGCGTCGTGGCTCACGTCCATCCAGAGGTGGCGCAGGCCTGCAATGAAGTGGTGCAGATACGCCCACATCAGCGCCAGCACCACCAGCTTGAAGAACCAGCCGGGTACAAAGCCCACGCCAATGTTGAAGACCGCCTTGAATTTTGCAAAAGAAATCTCGGACGACACCGAGGTATCAAACATCCACAAAATGAAGGGGAGGAGCAGGAACATGATCACACCGCTGACGCGGTGCAGGATGGACACCCAGCCCGCGGGTGGCAGGCGGTAGGTCGTCAGGTCCTTGAAGGCATTGATGTTCCGGAATTCAGGCCGTTTTTTGGCTAGCTCTGTCATGTCTTGTGCTTTCGTGGATGTAACTGTTCTGTAATCGGTCTATGCAAACAACACAAAATTCTATTGCAACGCAACAATGAAGGTCTTTGGTACAGCGAAATTTTCGACCTTAAAGCTCGGGTGCCAGCCCCACGTCAGCTCAATTCATTACGGTAGTGGTGGGTATCGGTGAGATACAGCCCGCGCCGCAACTCCATGGGTGCGTCGTTGTAGGTGTAGGCAATCCGTTCCACGCTGAGCAGCGGGGTGACCGGGGTGATCGACAGCAGCAGCGCCTGTTCTTCATCGGGCAGCACCGCGCGGATTTTTTCCTCGGCCCTCACCATGCGCACGCCAAAGTCCAGCTCGAACATCGCGTAGGTGGGCCCCTGGTAGTCAGCCAGCTGGGTGGCGGTGAGCCCCTTGAACGCCTGGCCGGGCAACCAGATGTCCTCCAGGATGGTGGGTACGCCCGCAAAAGACAGGATCCGGCGCGCCTGCATCACCGGATCGCCGGTACGCAGCGCCAGTGCGCGGGCTACATCTGCACTGGCGCGCACGCGCCGGCAGTCGATGACGCGGCGCTGGGCGGGGCCCTCCACGCGGGCGTCTCCCGAATCCGGCTGCAGCTTCAGAAAACGGTACTGCACATGCTGTTCCGCATGCGTGGCCACGAAAGTGCCCTTGCCCTGCCGGCGCATCACCAGGTTTTCCGCGGCCAGCTCGTCGATGGCCTTGCGCACGGTTCCCTGGCTCACGCGGAAACGTGCGGCCAGATCCATCTCGCTGGGAATGGCTTCGCCCGGCTTCCATTCGCCCTGCTGCAGGCTTTGCAGGATCAGGCCCTTGATCTGCTGGTACAGCGGGCTGAACGCTGGCGTGGCCCCGCCCTGCATCGGGGCGATGGCGTCAGCGGCAAAAGGCTGGGATGACATGGGCGTGGGTGAAGGTGGTTGCTGGGCCGGTCTCCGTAGGGAGCATTGCCGCTCGCCCAAGGGTGGTGTCGGCTGTTTCAGGCAGGCCGAATCATATCTTATATAAGACATAAGACAAATTGACCCCCCGCTTTGTTCGGCAGTACAATCCGAGGCTGTTTTGCAAGGCACGGGCTGCTGGTAACAGGCGCTGGTGCAGCGTTGCATCCCCTGTTTTTTCACCTCCCTGGAGTTTTCACCATGAGCAAGAAGCCTGTTCGCGTGGCCGTCACCGGCGCCGCTGGCCAAATCGGTTACGCACTGCTGTTCCGCATCGCCTCCGGCGAAATGCTGGGCAAGGACCAGCCCGTCATCCTGCAGCTGCTCGAAGTGCCGGTGGAAGGCCCGCAAAAGGCCCTCAAGGGCGTGATGATGGAACTCGACGACTGCGCGTTCCCGCTGCTCGTCGAGATGACAGCCCACAGCGATCCGATGACCGCCTTCAAGGATGCCGACTACGCCCTGCTGGTTGGCTCGCGTCCACGCGGCCCAGGCATGGAACGTGCCGAGCTGCTGGCCGTCAATGGCGCCATCTTCACGGCACAGGGCAAGGCCCTGAACGCCGTGGCTTCGCGTGACGTCAAGGTGCTGGTGGTGGGCAACCCCGCCAACACCAATGCCTACATCGCCATGAAGTCGGCACCTGACCTGCCACGCAAGAACTTCACCGCCATGCTGCGCCTGGACCACAACCGCGCTGCCAGCCAGATCGCTGCCAAGACCGGCAAGGCCGTGGCCGACATCGAGAAGCTGACCGTGTGGGGCAACCACTCGCCCACGATGTACGCCGACTACCGCTTTGCCACCATCAACGGCGAAAGCGTCGCCAAGATGATCAACGATCAGGAATGGAACGCCAACACGTTCCTGCCCACCGTGGGCAAGCGTGGCGCGGCCATCATCGAAGCCCGTGGCCTGTCGTCGGCTGCCTCGGCTGCCAACGCTGCCATCGACCACATGCGCGACTGGGCCCTGGGCACCAACGGCAAGTGGGTCACGATGGGCGTGCCTTCGGACGGCCAGTACGGCATTCCCAAGGACACCATGTTCGGTTTCCCCGTGACCTGCGAAAACGGCGAGTACAAGGTCGTGGAAGGCCTTGAAATCGACGCATTCAGCCAGGAGCGCATCAACACGACGCTGGCTGAGCTGCAAGGCGAGCAGGACGGCGTCAAGCACCTGCTGTAAAGCCAGCCCGCCCAAAGATGCAGCCGACGCCACAGGCATCGGGCCCTACGGCCGCCGAGCGCCCCTCCCAGGGGCAGGTCGCTGCATCACCGCCTGTTCGGCCCCATCCGCGGGACGTGCTCCTGGGGCCGCAGGCGCAGAGCCATTTGCTGCCGGTGTGCGACCACTACAGCGGCGTCGAGGTGCGGATGCGAAAGAGCCTGCAGCTGCAGGCCGAGATGACGCAGGAATTCGGTACCTGCGTGTTTGATGTCACCCTGGACTGTGAAGATGGCGCGCCCGTGGGCCTGGAGGCCGGGCACGCCCGTCTGGTGGCGAGCCTTGCGACCGAGGCCGCCCCCGAGGCGCGGGTGGCTGTCCGCGTCCATGCAGTCGATCACCCGGCGTTTGCCAACGATGTGGACATCGTGGCGTCCGAGGCCGGGCACCGGCTTTGCCACATCATGGTTCCCAAGGTGGAGTCCGTCGACGACGTGCTGCGCGTCGAGCGCGCACTCGCCCGTGCCGGCGCGGCGCATCTTCCCGTGCATGCACTGATCGAATCCCCCGCTGCGGTGCAGTGCGTGTTCGATATCGCTGCGCACCCGGCAGTGCAGAGCCTGAGCTTCGGCCTGATGGACTTTGTGTCGGCCCATGGCGGGGCGATCCCGGCGCACGGCATGAGCTCCGCCGGCCAGTTTTCCCATCCCCTCGTGGTGCGGGCCAAGCTCGAGATTGCTGCGGCCTGCCATGCGCATGGCAAGGTGCCGTCGCACTGCGTGGTGATGGAGTTTGCCGATGCCGGCGCCATGCGCGATGCCGCAGGCCGTGCCGCCAACGAGCTTGGCTACACCCGCATGTGGAGCATCCATCCGGCGCAGATCCGCGCGATCCTGCAGGCGTTTGCGCCGCGGCAGGACGATATCGAAGATGCTTCCAAAATCATAGCTGCTGCGGCAGATGCGGACTGGGCTCCCATCAGCCACGGTGGTACCCTGCACGACCGCGCAAGCTTCCGCTTTTACTGGCAGGTGCTGGAACGCGCCCACCATACGGGCCGGGTGCTCCCGGCGGCGGTGCGCCACTGGTTCGACAGCGCGGTTTCCCCGGTTCATTCCTGAACCATCCTGAACCTTTCAACGCAGGAACTCCCATGAAAACCCTCATTGCCTCCGCCCTGATGCTTCTCGCGCCTGGTCTGGCATTGGCGCAGGCCGCCGCACCGGCCCAGCCTGCAGCGAAGCCCGCAGCCAAAGCCGAAGCCGCCAAGCCTGCTCCCAAGGCGGCTGCCAAGCCAGCCCCGAAGGCCGAAGCCAAGTCCGGCACCGCTGCTGTCAAGCCGGCCCCCAAGAAGCCCGCCGTGGCCAAGGCCGAGCCGCCCAGCAGCCGCGCGCAGCTCAAGAGTGAAGCCAACCAGGTGGCTACCGGCATCATGGCGGCCGAGGCTGCGCTCTCGCCCGAGGAGCTGGCCATTGCCGAGCGCGTGCACGTGGGCCGGATGCCGTGTGAGCTGGGTGCGTTTGTCACGGTGACGGCTGAACCGGCCAGCCCCGGCCACTTCCGCGTGGAAGGCAAAGGCTTCAAGTACTTCATGGTGCCTGTGGCCACCACCACCGGTACCGTCCGGCTGGAAGACGCCAGGGGCGGCGCAGTGTGGCTGCAGATTGCCAACAAGTCGATGCTGATGAACCAGCGGCTGGGCCAGCGCCTGGCCGATGAATGCATGAGCCCCGAGCAGATCGTGGTGGCCGAAGCCATCAAGAAGAACCCGCCCGTGAGCGTGCTCGAGCCGCTCAAGTAAACAAGCCCTGTGCAGCCGCTGGCCGCCTTGAAGGCGCCCCAGAGCGATATGCCGGCTGGCTGCCGTGCCCTCGTGCCCCACTTTGAATAGATAGACGCAACCGGAGAAAAATGATGTTGAAAGCCTACCGTGACCATGTGGCCGAGCGCGCTGCGCTGGGCATTCCGCCCCTGCCGCTGAGCGCCAAGCAGACCAGCGAACTGGTCGAGCTGCTCAAGAACCCGCCCGCTGGCGAAGAAGCCACGCTGGTGGACCTGATCACGCACCGCGTGCCCGCGGGTGTGGACGATGCGGCCAAGGTCAAGGCAAGCTACCTGGCTGCCGTGGCGCACGGTACCGAGGTCTGCACGCTGATTGGCCGCGAAAAGGCCACGCAGCTGCTGGGTACCATGCTGGGCGGCTACAACCTCACCCCGCTGATCGACCTGCTCGACGACGCCGCCGTGGCGTCGGTGGCCGCCGAAGCGCTCAAGAAGACGCTGCTGATGTTCGATCAGTTCCATGACGTCAAGGAAAAGGCCGACAAGGGCAATAGCTTTGCCAAGTCCGTGCTGCAAAGCTGGGCCGACGCCGAATGGTTCACCAGCCGTCCCGAAGTGCCCCAGAGCATCAAGCTCACGGTGCTGAAGGTCACGGGCGAAACCAACACCGACGACCTGTCGCCCGCACCCGACGCCTGGAGCCGCCCCGACATCCCGCTGCATGCGCTGGCCATGCTCAAGAACAAGCGCGACGGCATCACGCCCGAAGAAGACGGCAAGCGCGGCCCGGTGAAGTTCATCGAAGACCTGCGTGCACGCGGCAACCTCGTGGCTTACGTGGGCGACGTGGTGGGCACGGGTTCGAGCCGCAAGTCGGCCACCAACAGCGTGCTGTGGTTCACGGGCGAAGACATCCCGTTCGTGCCCAACAAGCGCTTTGGCGGCGTCTGCCTGGGCAGCAAGATTGCTCCCATCTTCTACAACACGATGGAAGACGCGGGCGCGCTGCCGATCGAACTGGACGTGAGCCAGATGAACATGGGCGACGAGATCGAGCTGCTGCCCTATGCTGGCAAGGCGCTCAAGGACGGCGCGGTCATCGCCGAGTTCGAAGTCAAGAGCGAAGTGCTGTTTGACGAAGTGCGCGCCGGCGGCCGCATTCCGCTGATCATCGGCCGCGGCCTGACCACCAAGGCCCGCGAAGCCCTGGGCCTGCCACCTTCCACGCTGTTCCGCCTGCCCCAGGTGCCCGCTGCCACCGGCAAGGGCTTCACCCTGGCGCAGAAGATGGTTGGCCGCGCCTGCGGTCTGCCTGAAGGCCAGGGCGTGGTGCCCGGCACGTACTGCGAACCCCGCATGACCTCGGTCGGCTCGCAGGACACCACCGGCCCCATGACGCGCGACGAACTGAAAGACCTGGCCTGCCTGGGCTTCAGCTCCGACCTGGTGATGCAGTCGTTCTGCCACACCGCGGCCTACCCCAAGCCCGTGGACGTGAAGATGCACCACGAGCTGCCCGACTTCATCAGCACGCGCGGCGGCATCTCGCTCAAGCCCGGCGACGGCATCATCCACAGCTGGCTTAACCGCATGCTGCTGCCCGACACCGTCGGTACCGGCGGCGACTCGCACACCCGCTTCCCCATCGGCATCAGCTTCCCGGCTGGCTCCGGCCTGGTGGCGTTTGCTGCCGCCACCGGCGTGATGCCCCTGGACATGCCTGAATCGGTGCTGGTGCGCTTCAAGGGCCAGATGCAGCCCGGCGTCACGCTGCGTGACCTGGTGCATGCCATTCCGCTGTACGCCATCAAGGCCGGCCACCTCACTGTGGCCAAGCAGGGCAAGAAGAACATCTTCTCGGGCCGCATCCTGGAAATCGAAGGTCTGCCGGACATGAAGGTCGAGCAGGCTTTCGAGCTGTCCGACGCGTCGGCCGAGCGCTCTGCCGCTGGCTGCACGGTGCGCCTGAACAAGGAGCCCGTGATCGAGTACATCAACTCGAACATCGTGCTGCTCAAGAACATGATCGCCCAGGGCTACGCGGATGCGCGCACCATCGGTCGCCGCATCAAGGCCATGGAAGCCTGGCTGGCCAACCCCCAGCTGCTGGCTCCCGATGAAGACGCAGAGTACGCCGCCGTCATCGAGATCGACCTGTCCGAGATCACTGAACCCATCGTCTGCTGCCCCAACGACCCTGACGATGCCAAGACGCTGTCGGACGTGGCCGGTGCCGCGATTGACGAAGTGTTCATCGGCTCGTGCATGACCAACATCGGCCACTTCCGTGCGGCTTCCAAGCTGCTGGAAGGCAAGAAGGACATCCCCGTCAAGCTGTGGATGGCCCCGCCCACCAAGATGGACGCCCAGCAGCTCACCGAAGAAGGCCACTACGGCGTGTTCGGCGCGGCGGGTGCCCGCATGGAAATGCCCGGCTGCTCGCTGTGCATGGGCAACCAGGCGCAGGTCAAGGAAGGCGCCACCGTGATGTCCACCAGCACCCGCAACTTCCCGAACCGCCTGGGCAAGAACACCAACGTGTATCTGGGCTCGGCAGAGCTGTCGGCGATTTGCTCCAAGCTCGGTCGCATTCCGTCGAAGGAAGAGTACCTGGCAGACATCGGCGTGATCAACAAGAACGGCGACAAGATCTACAAGTACATGAACTTCGACCAGATCGCCGAATTTGCTGACACGGCCAAGGAAGTGACCGTGTAATCACGCCAACGGCGAACCCTTCAAAGCCCGCCCGGTGCAAGCCGGTGCGGGCTTTTTAACTGGAAAGCACGCAGCTTGATTTGATTGCTATGCTATTGATAGCATTCGGGCATGATAATACCTGGACTGCAGGCCGATATGACCAAAAATTCGCTCTGGAGTGCCCGCACAGCGTCTCCCGGGCCCACCCGGCCGGTCCCTGCAGCCATGCACTCCTGGCTTGCGGCTGCCAGCCATCTTCCGGGCACCTTTGTGCGGAACCGACCGGTATCAGCGCACCTGTTTTTTTTCCAGCTTGCGGATCAGGGTGCGCCGGTGCATGCCCAGCCGGCGGGCGGCCTCTGACAGATTGAACTCGGTCTCGGCCAGCACTTCGTTGATGTGCTCCCACTCGAGCGTCTTGATGGAGCTGGAGCGGTTGGTCAGCTCCACCTCGGTGGTCCCAGTCTTCATGCCGAAGGCGGCCTCGATGTCGTCGGTGTTGGAGGGCTTGGCCAGGTAGTGGCATGCACCCAGCTTCACGGCCTCGACCGCGGTGGCAATGCTGGCAAAGCCCGTGAGCACCACGATGAGCATGTCTGCGCTGGCAGCGTGCAGTTTTTGCACGCACACCAGGCCCGATGCATCTCCCTTGAGCTTGAGGTCTACCACGGCATAGCCGGGCACGTGGTCTTCCAGCAATTTCTCCACCTCTGCCAGGCTGGCCGCGTGCAGCACACGGTAGCCGCGCCGCTCGAATGACCGCGTCAGCGTGCGCGCAAACGCCTCGTCGTCTTCCACGACCAGCAGCAGGCGTTCTTCTTGTTCGGGAGTTTCCATGCGCGCGTCTTTTTCTTGGGGGGAGGTCGTGGCTCGTCAGTGGGCCAGTGTGCGCAACGCAATCGCAGCCAGCGGCAGATCAATGGTGACTTCGGCGCCGCCCTCGGCGCGGTTGCGCGCCGTCACGCCGCCGCCGAGTGTGCGCGCCACGTTGAGCACCAGGTACAGCCCCAGCCCGCCACCCGGGCGATTTTTGGTCGATTGATAGGGCGTACCCAGCCGCGACAGCATGTCGGCCGAAAACCCGGGCCCGGCGTCGGTCACGGTGATGCGCAGGCTGTCGTCCTGGCGCGCTGCCGACAGGCGTACCCAGGCGGGTGAGGCGTCGCGGGCGTTGTCCAGCACATTGAAAACCATCTGCTGCAGCGTGGTGTCAGACACCATGGGGGTGTCTGCGCCGAAGTGGTTCTCGTACTCGAAACGCGGCATCGACCGCGTGTCGCGCCATTCCTGGGCCAGCGCATCCACAAAAGTACACACGGTGGTCTGGGTCGATGCTTCGCCACGCGTTTCGCCGGCCGACAGCAGGATGCCGCTGACGATGCTCTTGCAGCGCTGCACCTGTATCTGCATTTCTGCGATCTCTTCCCGCAGCGCCGCGTCTCCCAGCAGGCGCTTGTCGTGCTGCCAGTCACCCAGGATGACCGCCAGCGTTGAAAGGGGCGTGCCCAGCTCGTGCGCAGCGCCCGAGGCCAGCAGGCCCATGCGCACGATGTGCTCCTCCTCCACGCGGCGGCGGCGGGCCGCGGCCAGCCGGGCATCGCGCTCTCGCAGGTTGCGGTGGATGCGGGTGATGAACACCATCACCAGCGTGGCGTTGAGCACAAAGCACACCAGCAGCCCCAGCATGTACAGGCTCGACAGGCCCTGGTCCAGGTCCTGCGGCAGCGCCAGTGGCAGGTGGTATTCGGCCAGCGCGGCAAAGCAGGCCACGGTGATGGCCACGATGGTCCAGATGTAGGCGCCGCGCAGCAGCACCGCGCCCAGCGTGATCTGCAGCAGGTACAGGAACACGAAGGGATTGCTGGTGCCCCCGCTCAGGTATAGCTGCACCGTGAGCACCGCCACATCGATCAGCAGCGCCAGAAACAGCTCCACATTGCGCACCGGCCGCCCCATGCGCAGGCGCAGCAAACTGACCACGTTGAAGAGCGCCAGGCAGCCGACCACCAGCAGCATCTCGCGCACCGGCAGGACCAGGCCCAGGCTGTAGTGCGCCATCTCGATCGTCAGCACCTGCCCGATCACGGCCGTCCAGCGCAGCTGGATCAGCTGCTGCAGGTTCTTGACGCCCGCAGCGGCGTCGGCCGACCGCGCCGTGCTGCGCTGCTGCAGCAGCGTGGCGGAGGTGGGCGGCGGGGTTTCAGGGTGCGTGGGACTCATCGGTGGTGGGGGTGGCACGGTTGCCTGCCGATGCAAGCGAACGCTCGTAGCGTGCCACATACCAGCCAGCCACCACAACCATGAGGGCAAGGCCATACCAGGTCAGGGTGTAGACCAGGTGGCTGTTATGAAAGCGGATGACCGTCATGCCCGTGCGCGGCCAGGGCCCGGCGCTGGCACTGGCGGTACGGGCGTCGACATCGCCGCTGCTGCCGGGTGCGGCGGTTGTGGCAGCGGGCAGGCCGGCGTCGATGAAGAACGGCGCCGCGCGCGGCAGGCCCAGCGCGGTGCTGATGGCCGCCACGTCGCGCGAGAACCAGCGCCCGCCCGCTGCGTCGTTGGTGCGCAGGAACCCACCGCCAGGCTCGGTCATGCGCAGCAGGCCGGTGATTTGCACGGCTTCTGCCGCGGGCAAGGTCGTGGCGGGGGAATTCGTCGTAGCAGGTGCTTCCGGCAGCCAGCGGCTGCGCTGGTCTTGCGGTACAAAGCCGCGGTTCACCAGCACCGCGGTGCCGTCGGGCTGCTGCAGTGCAGAGATCACCCAGAAACCTGCACCCAGCTCCGTCACTGCCGTGGTCAGCACTGTCTTGCCCGGCAGCCAGCGGCCTTGCAGGGTGACGGGCAGGTATTCAAAATCGGCCGCGCTGACGGTGGGCCAGGTGGCTTCAGAAGGAACGGGGGAGGGCGGTGCATGCACGCGCCCCTCCACGCGTTCGATGAGCGCCAGCTTCCATGCGCGGCGCTCTACCTGCCAGGTGCCCAGGGCCACAAAGCCCAGAAACAGCACCACACCCACCAGCGAAAGCAAGGCCCTGCGAAGGCGCCGGCTGGGCGCAGATGCAGGCGCAGCGGCAGGCGTGGTGTTGGCGGTCAAGGTGTTGAATGCCCCGGTGCTTCATGCAGCGCGGGCACCTGTGGCGTGGGGTGGTCCGGCATCATGTTGGCGTTCATGTTGTACATCACCCAAAGCGTGCCGCTGATGGTGATGGCCACAAACACCACCGTGAAGATGGTGGCCAGCAGCGTCCAGCCGCCCTCGATCTTGCCGTTCATGTGCAGGAAGTACACCATGTGTACCAGGATCTGCACCACGGCAAATGCGCCCAGCACCATGACGGCGGTGTTGCGTTCGGTGATGACCTTGGCCATGACCAGCCAGAACGGGATGGCCGTCAGGATGACCGACAGCACAAAGCCCGTCATGTAACCGGAGAAGGTGCTGTGCGGCTCGTCACCGTGGTGGTCATGATCGCCGTGGTGGTCATGCGCGTCGGCATGGGTTGTTGTGTGTTGTGCGCTCATTTACAGCACCCCCATCAGATACACAAAGGTAAAGACGCCGATCCAGACCACGTCCAGAAAGTGCCAGAACATCGAAAGGCACATGAGGCGGCGGTTGTTCTCGGGGATCAGCCCGTGCTTGCTGATCTGCACCATCAGCACCACCAGCCAGATCACGCCAAACATGACGTGCAGGCCGTGCGTGCCCACCAGCGCAAAGAAGGCCGACAGGAAGGCGCTGCGCTGCGGCGTGGCGCCCTGGCCGATCAGGTGGGCGAACTCATAGATTTCCAGGCCCAGGAAGCACAGGCCCAGCACACCCGTGATGCCCAGCCACACCAGCGTGCCGCGCACATCCTTTTGCTGCTTGCGCAGCATGGCAAAGCCGAAGGTGATGGACGACAGCAGCAGGAAGGCCGTGTTGATCGCCACCAGCGTCAGGTCAAACAGCTGCGCACCCGTAGGGCCTGCGGCGTAGCTGCGGCCCAGCACGCCGAAGGTGGCAAACAGCGCTGCAAAGATGAGGCAGTCGCTCATCAGGTACAGCCAGAAGCCCAGCGCCGTGCCGTTGGGCGGGTGCGGCTCGTGCGCAAGATGGTAGGCGCGGGCAGGCATTGCCGCGGCGCCATTGGCGGAAAGGCGGATATCAGACATGGCTGGCGCTCAGTTGTTGGGTACGGATGCGTTCGGTCTCGGCCACCTGGGCGGCAGGGATGTAGAAGTCGCGCTTGTAGTTGAACGTGTGGGCAATGGACACCGCCAGCAGCGCCACGAACGACACGCCGGCCAGCAGCCACATGTGCCAGATCAGCGCAAAGCCGAACACCAGCGAGATGCCCGAGATCACTGCACCGGCCCAGGTGTTGGCAGGCATGTGGATCGGCTGGAAGCCGGCCAGCGGGCGCTGGTAGCCGTGGCGCTTCATGTCCCACCAGGCATCAATCTCGTGCACCACGGGTGTGAAGGCGAAGTTGTAGTCCGGCGGGGGCGACGACGTGGCCCACTCCAGCGTACGGCCATCCCAGGGGTCGCCAGTCCAGTCGCGCAGCTCGTCGCGCTTGAGGTGGCTCACCACCAGCTGGATGATGAAGCAGGCAATGCCTGCAGCAATCATGGCGGCGCCGATGGCGGCGATGATGAACCAGATCTGCAGCGAAGGGTCTTCAAAGTGGCTCACGCGGCGCGTGACGCCCATCAGGCCCAGCACATACAGCGGGCCAAAGGCCACCCAGAAGCCCACCACCCACAGCCAGAAGGAGCGCAGGCCCCACTTGCGGTCGAGCTTGTAGCCAAAGGCCTTGGGGTACCAGTAGTTGATGCCGGCAAACAGGCCAAACAGCACGCCGCCGATGATCACATTGTGGAAGTGCGCAATCAGGAACAGGCTGTTGTGCAGCACGAAGTCGGCCGGGGGCACGGCCAGCAGCACGCCGGTCATGCCGCCGATGGCGAACGTGATCATGAAGGCCACCGTCCACATCATGGGCAGCTCGAACCGGATGCGGCCCTTGTACATGGTGAACAGCCAGTTGAAGATCTTCGCGCCCGTCGGGATCGAGATGATCATCGTCGTGATGCCGAAGAACGTGTTCACGCTGGCGCCCGAGCCCATGGTGAAGAAGTGGTGCAGCCACACGAGGTACGACAGGATGGTGATCACCACCGTGGCGTACACCATCGACGTGTAGCCGAACAGGCGCTTGCGGCAGAACGTGGCCACCACTTCCGAAAAGATGCCGAAGCACGGCAGGATCAGGATGTACACCTCGGGGTGGCCCCAGATCCAGATCAGGTTCACGTACAGAATGGCGTTGCCGCCCAGGTCGTTCGTGAAGAAGTTGGTGCCGATATAGCGGTCGAGCGACATCAGCACCAGCGCTGCGGTGAGCACCGGGAACGACGCCACGATGAGCGCGTTGGTGCAAAGTGCCGTCCAGGTGAAGATGGGCATCTTCATCAGGTTCATGCCGGGCGCGCGCATCTTGATGATGGTGACGATCAGGTTGATGCCCGAGAGCGTGGTGCCCACCCCCGCGATCTGCAGTGACCAGATGTAGTAATCCAGCCCCACCCCCGGGTTCTGCGACCCCAGGTTGGACAGCGCCAGCCAGCCGGAGGTGGAGAACTCGCCCAGGAACAGCGAGAACATCACCAGAATAGCCCCTGCCGTGGTCATCCAGAAGCTGAAGTTGTTCAGGAACGGGAACGACACGTCGCGCGCGCCGATCTGCAGCGGCACCAGGTAGTTCATCAGGCCCGTGACCAGCGGCATCGCCACGAAGAAGATCATGATCACGCCGTGGGCGGTGAAGATCTGGTCGTAGTGGTGCGGCGGCAGGTAGCCCATGTTGTCGCCAAAGGCCATGGCCTGCTGCAGGCGCATCATCACGGCGTCGGCAAAGCCGCGCAGCAGCATCACCAGGCCCAGGATCATGTACATGATCCCGATCTTTTTGTGGTCGATGCTGCAGATCCAGTCGCGCCACAGCGGGCCCCACAGGCGGTATTTGGTCAGGCCCGCCATCACGACGAGGCCGCCCAGCATGGTGGCGACAAAGGTCCAGAGCACGATCGGGTCGTGCGCCATTGGTATCGAGTCCCAGGTGATGCGACCCAGGGCCCAGTGCGGTTCGGTAGGGATGACGGAGGACATAGGTACTCTCTTAGGCGACAGGTCGGCAGCCGGCGTGGGGCTGCTGGCCGGTCAGGTATGTGCGGGGGGTGCTGCGGCGCGTGGGGTGTGCGAAGGGCCGGGTCATTGCGCAGTGGCCTTGGCAGGTGCAGCCAGCTGGGCTTCGAGGCTGGCCATCACCTGGGCAGCGTTTTGAGAGGTGCAAACGTCTTGCGGCAGGTTCAGCCCGGCGGCGCGCATGTAGGCCTCGCCACCGCGCTCGTCGATCACCATCATGTGATGCATGCACATCTGGCCGTCTTCGACGCAGCGGTTGAGCACCTTGTTGTACAGGCCGTCTTCCACGCGGCCGAAACGCTGCACCGGGTCGCGCGTGCTGGGCTTGACGAGGTTCAGGTAGGTCTGCTTGTCCAGGGCCTTGCCCTCGGTCTTGGCCGTTTGCACCCACTGGGCAAAGTCGGCATCGCTCAGGCCATGGAACTTGAACGTCATGCCCGAAAAACCTGCGCCGCTGTAGTGCGACGACAGCCCCTTGTACACGCCCGGCTTGTTGATCACGGCGTTCAGCTCGGTCTGCATGCCGGGCATGGCGTAGATCATCCCGGCCAGGTCGGGCACGAAAAACGCGTTCATGGTCGAGGTCGCGGTCAGCTTGAAGATGATCGGGCGGTCCACCGGCGCAGCCAGCTCGTTCACCGTGGCAATGCCCTGCTCGGGGTAGAAGAACAGCCACTTCCAGTCCATGGCCACCACCTGCACTTCCAGGGGTTTGACCTGCGGCGCCAGCGGCTTGGTGGCCGAGATGCGGTCCAGCGGCCGATACGGGTCGAGCTTGTGCGTGCCGATCCAGGTCAGCGCGCCCAGCGCAATGATGATCAGCAGCGGTACCGTCCAGATCACCAGCTCCAGCGTGGTGGAGTGGTGCCACTCGGGATCGTAGTCGTCTTCGGTGTTGGCAGCGTTGTTGTGCCGGTACTTCCAGGCAAACCACAGCGTGAGGGCAATCACCGGCACGATGATGATCAGCATCAGCACCGTGGCCTGGACCACCAGCAGCCCCTGCTGCGATGCGACGTCGCCCGCAGGGTTCAGGACTACCGCCTTGCTGCAGCCAGCCAGCGTGGTCACGGCAGCTGCGGCGGCCAGCCAGGCAGGCGCGCGGAAAAGAGAGGTTTTGGACATGTAGGTAGCGCTCGTTCAATGCGTTTTGGCTTAGGGGTAAACGCGGATAACGGTGTGCGATGGAATGTAATAGCGCTAGCTTTTTTGTCGATTGGACATTTTGTCCAAGGTCAACTGCAGGGCGGGCGCAGACCCCTGCCAAGTCAATAAAAGCGACCTTGTCCTGCGCTCTGGTTAGCGAAAGCCCAGTTGTGGGCCCGCCGAGGGCGGTGTAAAACGGGTTCATTGCACTGCACAACGTCAAGGAGCCCTGTTCATGAGCAGCCCCGCCACCGCCGCCTACCCGGCCGCCGGCTTTGAAGAAAGCCCTGAATCCCTTTCGCGGGCCGACACCCATGAGGAAGTGACCCCCAGCGAGATCGCCGTGGGCGTGATCATTGGCCGCGCCTCCGAATACTTCGACTTTTTCGTGTTCGGCATCGCCTGCGTGCTGGTGTTCCCGTCGCTGCTGTTCCCGTTCCTGTCGCGGCTCGATGGCACGCTGATGTCGTTTGCGCTGCTGGCCGTGGCCTTTGTGGTGCGGCCGGTGGGCACGGCGGTGTCGATGGCCATCCAGCGCCGCTGGGGCCGGGGCACCAAGCTCACCATCGCCCTGTTCCTGCTGGGCGTGTGCACGGTGGGCATGGCCTTCCTGCCGTCTTATTCGAGCGTGGGCACGGCTGCCATCGTCGCGCTGCTGGTACTGCGCATCGGCCAGGGCCTGGCCCTGGGCGGCACCTGGGACGGCCTGCCATCCCTGCTGGCCATGTCGGCCCCCAAACACCGCCGCGGCTGGTACGCCATGATTGGCCAGCTCGGCGCCCCCGTTGGCTTTGTGCTGGCCGCCGGGCTGTTTGCGTACCTGTACAGCAGCCTCAGCGTGGAAGAGTTTCTGGCCTGGGGCTGGCGCTACCCCTTCTTCGTGGCGTTTGCCGTGAACGTGGTGGCCCTGTTTGCCCGCCTGCGCCTGGTGGTGGGGCAGTCGTACACCGAGCTGCTGCAAGAGCGCGAACTGCAACCCGTGGCCGTCAGCCGCGTCATGCGTGAAGAAGGCGGCAACGTCTTGCTGGGCGCCTTTGCCGCGCTGGCCAGCTTTGCACTGTTCCACATGGTCACCGTGTTCCCGCTGTCGTGGATCACCATGTACTCCGACCAGCCCATCACCGAAGTGCTGGGCGTGCAGATCGTCGGCGCCTTCCTGGCTGCAGGGGCCATCATGGTGTCGGGCTGGCTGTCAGACCGGGTGGGCCGCCGCACCCTGCTGGGCTCCATGGCCGTGCTGATCGGCGTGTTCAGCCTGCTGGTGCCCTGGCTGCTGGACGCTGGCACCGTGGGTAACAACATCTTCCTGATCAGCGGTTTTGTACTGCTGGGGCTGTCTTACGGGCAGGCATCGGGCACCGTCACCTCCAACTTCTCGGCCCGTTACCGCTACACCGGCGCCGCACTGTCCACTGACATCGCGTGGATGATTGGCGCGGCGTTTGCACCACTGGTCGCCCTGGGCCTGTCGGCCAAGTTCGGGCTGGGAGCTGTCACGCTGTATCTGCTGTCGGGCGTGGTCTGCACGCTGGGTGCGCTGCGGATCAACCGGATGGTGGAGCAGCAGCGGGACTGAGGATTTTGCTATGAAAATAATAGCTATCAGGGCAATTAAAACTTGGGCCTGAGGCCAAAAAGACTAAAAAACCCCTGAAAACGGCGTCGACGCCCTGCACCGCAGGGCGTTTTTCATGGGGCGTGGCTCAGGCCATGAAACATTCGATCGGCTGGTGCGCGGTTGCGGGAAGTGTGGGTAGGCTGCATGGGCCTTTAACGGACCCGTGGGCAGCACTGAAAAGAAGCTGCCTTGCTTGCGTTATCAGCAGCCTGACTGCCCAAAACGTGCTGTTGATGTGCCTTCTGTCCGCCTACTGGCAAGCTATAGTTCGCTGAATTGACGCTTGTCTGGTTTGGCGGAAATTTCGTCTCTGTGCCTTTGAATATCGCACTGACCGCAATTCCAACCAGCAAGCGCATTCCAGGAGGCGTGCGTGTCCAGAATATCCTGCACCATTCAGTTTGTCGCGCATGTTTTGCGAGAGAAATCACGTTGAGGCGCAGAAATCGATGTCGCCGGTCACCAAAGTCCGTTTACACGTTGCCTGGGCGGGTCTTGTAAAGATTGCCAAGTTCAACTTGAATAACTGGCAAGGCGCAACGCCGGCAGTACGGGCAGTCTTCGTTGTTTGCGTGGCTTGCTCAGCCTGTGCTTGCTGGTATGTTGTTGAAAACAGCGGGCAGCGAGTGAGTTTTTCGGAGGCATGCAAGGCGAAATGTGTCCCTTTGTCGTTTCGCGTTGAAAAGACTCTGCTGAATCCATTTATTGGTGAAGACCAACGACGAAACATCCGGGAGGTGCGCTGTGTCTGCGGTACCGCCCCGTGACAGGTTCTTCGATGGGAGCCATAACGGCAGGACGCTCTCCCGCCATTTTTTACATCCGAGTGGGCCGTTGAGGTTCATTCACGGACGAAGCTTGGGAGCCTCTACACGAATCAAGCGGCACGTGAGCGCTGCGGATCGGGATGAGCTGCGAGGCGCAAAACGCAGCAATAGCCGAGCTATTGCGAGTATTTGCAACGCAGCAGACCGCCCGAGGCCGCAGATGCACACGGCGCGCTGATTCGTACAGAGGGTCCCTGGGCGTCAGATGCGCTATCCCGCCGTCTTGGATCCTTCAAAGGTCGGCAGCTATCCAGCCTCCGCAAAGGCTGGAGGTGGCTACGTTTGGGACGAAGTGCTTGAGTACCGGGTCTGGTGCGATCCTGAGCGGGGAGCGCCAGACGAGGCCGAAGGTAGTGACTACTACTACGCCTTTCAGTCATACGAAGAAGCAGAAGCCTTCGCGCAGTCAAATGAAGGGGCAGAACCGCCCTTGGCGTTGGTTTTACAGCATGAGTACATCGATGAGCCGGAGACGGGGCAGTACGTAGTCCGCCCTGAACAATCCACAAGTAGTTGATTTGACACGTAGTTCTGCTGATTGATGGGCGCAGGATTTGCAAGGTATGGTTTTGCCATTACCTGTTTTCTTGCAAATTCCTCCGAGGAGTTCCATGGGTCCAAAGCCTTCGCAGCCTCAGTGCGGTGAGTTGTTCCGCCCAAGGCTGGACGAGCAGCTCAACATGCAGCACCCACTGGTCAGGCTGGCCGCGCTGATCGACTGGGCCGAGATCGAGCGCACGTTTGCTACCTCGTTCATCTCTGGGC
>LNEG01000091.1 GCA_001464865.1 Burkholderiales bacterium Ga0074133 | reverse complement strand
CACGGCGCGCCGCATGGCAGAGAGCGAGCATTACCTGCGCGCCGGCCTGTGGACCAAGTGGAGCTACGACATGTTTGCCGGCAGCGACATCCACGGCAGTACGCTGGGCATCATCGGCATGGGCCGGATCGGGCAGGGCATTGCCCGGCGCGGGGCCCACGGCTTTGGCATGAACGTGATCTATCACAACCGCTCGCGGCTCACGCCCGCGCTGGAGGCCGAATGCAAGGCGACCTACGTCGGCAAGGAAGAGCTGCTGCGCACCGCAGACCATGTGGTGCTGGTGCTGCCCTACACCCCCGCCGCGCACCACACCGTCGGCGCGGCCGAGCTGGCGCTGATGAAGCCCACCGCCACGCTGGTCAACATTGCGCGCGGTGGCATTGTGGACGACGCCGCGCTGGCCGTGGCCCTGCGCGAGCGGCGCATTGCTGCAGCAGGTCTTGATGTGTTCGAGGGAGAGCCCGCCGTGCACCCTGATTTGCTGACCGTACCCAATGTGGTGCTCACGCCCCATATCGCCAGCGCCACCGTGCCTACCCGGCGCGCCATGGCCAACCTGGCAGCTGATAACCTCGTCGCGTTCTTCGATGGCCGGGGCCCGCTCACGCCGGTCAACCAGCCCGCCACCGGCGTCCGCTAAGGAACGTCGGGATCAATCGAGCTTCAAGTATGCGCTGTGGGTCGGCAGGGGCCGCAAGGCGCAGAGCACAGAGCGCAGCCATGGCTGTAGCTATGGCGAGCGTCTGCTTTCGGGGCCAGCCGTTCAGGACCCACAGCGCACGGACGTGTGGAGAGGTCCCCTGGGCCGTTTTTGAAGAAAATTGAGTGTTTTCGGCCTCCAGTGCACGCGTTGATTGCACTAGTTGCTATAAAAAGTATAGCTTTCTGTTTTGACTACTGAAACCCTTGTTCTGCTGGCCTTCCTGGCCGTCATCCTGATCCTCGTAGCCCTGCTGGTGCTGCGCCGCCCGCGGGTAGACCTGCCGCCCGAGTGGCTGGCCCGCCTGCAGGTGCTGGAGCACACGGCCCAGTCCACCCAGCTGGCGGTGGCCAAGAACGATGGCGCGCTGGATGGCATGGGCCAGCAGCTGCGCGGCTTCACGCAGACCACACAGACCACGCTGGAGAGCCTGCGCCACGCGGTGGACGTGCGGCTGGCCCAGGCCGTGGCCGAGTCGCGCAACGGGCGGGCCGAGCTGCTGGCTGCGTTCGGCGTCTTCGAGGGCAAGCTGGAGCAGCGCCTGACGGCCTTCGACACGGCGCTGGCGCAGCGCCAGGCGGCGCAGGATGCTGCCCTGGCCCAGCGCTTTGACGCGCTGCAGCAGGCCGTGGCAGGCCGACTGGAAGAGAGCAGCAAGGCGCTGCTGGCCCACCTGGCGCAAGGCCAGGCTGATGCGGCGGCGGCGCGCGCCGAGCTGTCGGCCACGCTGGTGGGTTTCCGTACCGAGCTCACCACCACCACGGGCGCGCTGGCGGCTGAGAGCGTCAAGTCGCGCGAGGCCATGGCCGAGAGCACGGCGCTGTTTGAAAAGCGTATCCAGGAACGCTTTGAGGCGCTCCAGGCCGCCACGCGCGGCACGCTCGATTCGCTCAAGGGCGACATCCAGGCCCAGCTGGGCGCCATGTCGACCGCGCTCAAGGACCAGCTCGAAGCCAACGGCTTCCAGATCAAGAACCAGTTCTCGGTGCTGCAGGATGCCGTGTCGCAGCAGCTGGCCGGCCTGGTGCAGGGCAGCCAGCACAACGCCGAGCAGCTGCGCAACGCGCTGAATGAGCGGCTGGCCGCCATCCAGGCCGACAACGCCACCAAGCTCGAGGAAATGCGCCGCACCGTGGATGAAAAGCTGCATGCCACGCTGGAGCAGCGCCTGGGCGAATCGTTCAAGCAGGTGAGCGACCGGCTCGAACAGGTGCACAAGGGCCTGGGAGAGATGCAGACCCTGGCCGGCAGCGTGGGTGACCTCAAGCGCGTGATGACCAACGTGAAGTCGCGCGGCACCTGGGGCGAAATGCAGCTGGGCGCCATCATCGACAACGTGCTCACGCCCGACCAGTTCGCGCGCAACGTCAAGACGGTGCCCGGCAGCGACGAGCTGGTGGAATTTGCCATCCGCCTGCCAGGCCGCAACGACGAGCACCCCGTGTGGCTGCCGATTGACTCCAAGTACCCCGTGGAGCAATACCAGCGCCTCATGGACGCCCAGGACGCGGCCGACAAGGCGGCCATGCTGTCGGCAGGCAACGCGTTTGAAACGTCGATCCGGCTCGAAGCGAAAAAAATCTTTGCCAAGTACGTGTCGCCCCCGCACACCACCGACTTCGCGGTGCTCTACCTGCCCACCGAAGGCCTGTTCGCCGAGGTGATGCGCCGCCCCGGCCTGGTCGAAGCGGTGCAAAACGACTGCCGCGTGATGATCACCGGCCCGGCCAACTTGGCCGCCATGCTCAACAGCCTGCAGATGGGCTTCAAGACGCTGGCGATTGAAAAACGCTCGTCCGAGGTGTGGAGCCTGCTCGGCATGGTCAAGACCGAGTTCGCCAAGTTCGGCGATGTGGTGGAGGCCACCAAGAAGTCCATCGACGCCGCCGCCAAGAAGTTTGACGAGGTGGGTGTGCGCACCCGCGCCATCCAGCGCAAGCTGCGCGATGTGCAGGACCTGCCCGCGCCGGGTGCCACGCTACCGCTGCCGGGCGGGGGCTCTGCCACCTTGCCGGGCCTGGACC
This sequence comes from Burkholderiales bacterium Ga0074133, assembly GCA_001464865.1. GTDB lineage: Bacteria > Pseudomonadota > Gammaproteobacteria > Burkholderiales > Burkholderiaceae_C > Acidovorax. The sequence goes on along the minus strand of LNEG01000091.1, from coordinate 1,682 downwards.
CCGAGGACGACCTTCCGTGAACCGCGCGCTGGCCCGCCTGATCGCCGGCCAGATCTGCGTGCACGCCTGCATGGCGGGCATGCGCATGGCGTCGCCGCTGCTCGCGCTGCGCGAGGGCTACAGCCCTGCCGCCGTGGGCGTGCTGCTGGCGCTGTTTGCGCTCACGCAGGTGTTTCTGGCCTTGCCAGCCGGCCGGTTTGCCGACCGGCACGGCCTCAAGCGCCCCGTGGCCTATGCCGTGGCGGCTGCGGCGGCGGGCGCTGCCCTGGCGCTGGCCTTCCCCATCTTCCCTGTGCTGTGCCTGGCCGCGCTGTTGACGGGGGGCGCCACCGGCGCGGCCACCATCGCCCTGCAGCGCCATGTGGGCCGCGCAGCGCACGACTCCACCCAGCTGCGGCAGGTGTTCAGCTGGCTGGCCATCGGGCCGGCGGTCTCCAACTTCATCGGCCCGTTTTGCGCCGGGTTGATGATCGACCACGCGGGCAGTGCCGCAGGCAGCACCGAGGGCTACCGCGCAGCGTTTGCGCTGATGGCCATCCTGTCGCTGCTGACCTGGTTCTGGGTGCGCGACACGGTGGAGCTGCCATCGGTCATTGCGCCTGCGGGCGGCCCGCCGCAACGCGCGTGGGACCTGCTTAACGACCCGCCGTTTCGCCGCCTCATCCTCGTGAACTGGCTGCTGGCCTCATGCTGGGATGTGCACACCTTTGTGGTGCCGCTGCTGGGGCACGAACGCGGGCTGTCCGCATCGGTCATCGGGTCCATCCTGGGGGCGTTTGCCGTGGCCGCTGCAGCCATCCGCGTGCTGATGCCTCTGGTGGCCGAACGCCTGCGCGAGCGCGTGGTGGTGGCCGGTGCGATGGTCATCACCGCGGTGCTGTTTGGCGTGTATCCGCTGCTGGGCAGCGCGCTGGCCATGGGGCTGTGCTCGGTGCTGCTGGGCCTGGCCCTGGGCTCGGTGCAGCCCATGGTGATGAGCCTGCTGCACCAGATCACGCCCGTCAGCCGCCACGGTGAGGCGCTGGGCCTGCGGCTCATGGCCATCAATGCCTCGAGCGTCCTCATGCCCATGCTGTTTGGCACGGCGGGTGTGGTGATTGGCGTGGGCGGCGTGTTCTGGGTAGTGGGCGCCGCTGTGGGGGCGGGCGCGCGCATGGCGTGGCGCATGGACGACCGCGACGCCAACTGACGCGCGGCCGCAGCACCATTGCTGCGTGCGGCGGCCCGGGCAGCCGCAGCCCCTGCGCGTTCTAAAAGATCAGAGCTGGTAGAACGAGCGGATCAGTTCCCAGGCTTCCTGCGGGTCGTCGGTGAAGTGAAAGAGCTGGAGGTCCTGCGCTGAAATCGTGCCTTCTTCCACCAGCACCTCGAAGTTGATCAGGCGCTTCCAGTAGTCGGTGCCAAACAGCACGATGGGTACGGGCTTGGCCTTCTTGGTCTGCACCAGCGTCAGCACCTCGAACAGCTCGTCCAGCGTGCCGAAGCCGCCAGGGAACGCCACCAGGGCCTTGGCGCGCATCATGAAATGCATCTTGCGCAGCGCGAAGTAGTGGAACTTGTAGCTCAGCGTGGGCGAGATGAAGCGGTTGCCGCTTTGCTCGTGGGGCAGGGCGATGTTCAGGCCCACGTTGAGCGCGCCCACATCGTGCGCGCCGCGGTTGGCCGCTTCCATGATGCCGGGG
>LNEG01000090.1 GCA_001464865.1 Burkholderiales bacterium Ga0074133 | reverse complement strand
CGACGACACCATCTTCAAGACCAATCTGGAAGCGGCGCAGGCCATTGCGCGACAACTGCGGCTGCGCAACCTGGGCGGCATCATCATCGTGGACTTCATCGACATGGTGCGCGATGACCACCAGCAGGCGGTGCTGTCGGAGTTCAAAAAGCAGTTGGCCCGCGACAGGGTCAAGACCATGTCGTCTGGCACCTTCTCGCAACTGGGCCTGGTGGAGATGACGCGCAAGCGCACCCGCGAATCCCTGGCCCACATGCTGTGCGAGCCGTGCGAGGTGTGCCAGGGCAAGGGCAGCGTGAAAACCGCGCGCAGCGTGTGCTACGACATCCTGCGCGAGATCCTGCGCGAAGCCCGCCAGTTCAACCCGCGCGAGTTCCGCGTGGTGGCATCGGCGCGGGTGGTGGAGCTGTTTCTGGACGAGGAAAGCCAGCACCTGGCGGGCCTGTCGGACTTCATCAAGAAACCCATCTCGCTGCAGGCCGAAAGCGCGATGGGGCAGGAGCAGTACGACATCGTGCTGCTATGACTGCAGAGGACGGTGGTTATTACGAGCGTCTGCACTTGCGCTTGCTAGCCGATGGTTTTTCAGCGCACGAAGCGCTGGCGGAAGTCGCGGAGGCTTACCTGGTCGGTAGACCCGAGAAGGTCAATGGCCACAAGATGAGCCGCAGTGGTCGGGATCGCTTGTTCTGGACGACTGCGTGCGTACTAGCCGCTGATGCGCAGGATTGGCGTGGCGAAGCCATGGGTTTGGCGCTGACGCGTTACCTCGAACAAGACAAGGTGGATGCACTTGGACTGTTGGGTGTGCTCGCACTGCAAGCGCCTATCGTCCTCACGGACGCCGTGCGTCACTCTGGCTTGGCGCTACGGCCTGATTCGCCGCGTCGCTATGAACTGCAGCAGGCTGCGGCCCTGGCCCCCGAAGTTGCTGAATTGTGCCGGGTGCTTCACATATTGGATGAGGCCCACGCCCTGCGTCGAGATGCGCTTGCCCGCTGCCAGTCGCCATGGGAGAAAGTGCCAATTATTGAGCTGCTGGCATGGGCCAGTCTTTACGCTTTCGAGCACTTGGTGCCACATGGCCTGCATGGCTCAGCGGCTATCGAGGCCCAAGGAATGTCCGTGACGAGTGCTTGGGATGCGATCAACGCATTGCTGCTATGGAAATTACGGACAGGCGACCGTTCCGCCTTGCGTCTCAATGAGAACGACATTGCCGAGCGTGTAGGGCCGTTGTTTCGGGATTGGCTCTTTTCGAGTGGAGCATTGCCAGAGTTGGCGGCCCGGCGCTACGCGCAGTTTCAAGACCTCATGGCGGCGCAGATCGAGATGCTGGAGTTTATGAGCCGCAGCCTCCATGCTTTTTGCTGGGATGACGGCATCCGGTTTAAGAGACACGGAGACAGGCTGGAGATTGTCGAGACTGACCTGGCGGCACGCGCTGCATGGGAGCGCAACACACGCAAGCTTTGGCAGTTGCAGGGCTATTGGATGGATCGTGCAGTCGATGCGTTCGCGCACTCCGACATGGCACGCCAGCGCATAGGTCGGCCTGAAAACGAGGACGACAACCGAGCGGCCTGGATAAAGGCCCTCGCCACGCAGATGCGGCTGAGCGAGGTGTACGGGCTAGGTGATCAGGTGAGCCTTGAAGGTGGTCGCGCGGTCAATCTCTTTCAGGCCTTGCTGGCGCAGGAATTGACTGCTGTTTTTTTCTTGCGTGACTACGTTGGAGCATTCGTTGCCCATGCTCAAGCCTTGGGGCACTGGCGGTTGGCCCTAGGGCGTTTAGCGTTGCAGGGCTTGTTGGAGGGTATGCAGAACCGTCTGCCCTTCACTTGGTCCGACCGCGCTGCAAAGGTGCGTCGCATCACTGCTTGGACTGTCACGCCCGAGCAGCCGCAAGGGAGTGCGGCTTCTGCCCAAGCTATTCTCGATTTCTGGTGCTATGACATCGTGGCGCTTGGTGAAAGGTTGGGGCGGGATGAGCCGGGCTTGCATCCACGTTTGTTCGAGCGTCCAGTGCTTCAATTCGGTCATGCTTACGTGCAGTTGCCTTGGGTGACTGCTTTTCAAAGCAATGGCCATGCTGCGATCAACAATCTGCGCAGGCTGGGGGCGCGGCGCGCCGAGACGCGAGATGAAACACAGCGCATTGAAGGCAATTTGGCGGCGGCTCTGCAGGCGCGGGGTTTTCGCGTCTTGCTCAATTGGCAGCCACCTACCGATCTCCGTGAAGCAGGTGAGGTGGACGTGGTGGCCGGGCGTGATGGACATTTGTTTGTGTTCGAACTCAAGTCGACATTTGTTCGCGAATCGGTCCGAGATGCGTGGCAACACATGACCACCACATTGCGCAAAGCGGGACGCCAGTTGGTACGTAAGCAAGCGGCAGTGCTCAGCGTGCTGGCGGACGATATAGCTTTGCAAAGTGCTTTAGGGCTTCCGGAACCGCCAGCGCTTGAGCTGGTTCACGCATGGATCGTGGACACCTCCATTGAAGGAGATCACTGTCGCTTTTCAGGTTGTCTGAAGTTGTCGCTGGAAGAGATTCTTATCGCGCTGCGTGATGATCGACAACACTTGTCCGAGGGACGGGTGTGGATGCAGGCAGAGAGCTTGGTACGCCATCCCAAGTCAAGCCTGTACCCGGATGGCTTCGATGCAGTGCACTTTTTAGATGCAGTCCAGAGTCAAGCTGTTTGGAGTGAGGGGTAGATTTTTGCGATTTGGAGGCGCTGTCACTTGCTCACGCCAGATGGTCCAGGGGTGTAGGGTGGCACTACGGCACAAACCGGTAGCCAATATCCGCCTCTGTCCGCAGATGTCGGGGCATGGAGGCGTTGTCCTCCACCTTCTTGCGCAGGTTGGCCATGTGTACGCGCACGTAGTGCGTGTCTTCGGCATGGCCTGGCCCCCACACGGCCTTGAGCAATTGCTGGTGGGTGATGACACGGTCGGGCTGGGACGCCAGGTGCGTAAGCAGCTTGTATTCGATGGGTGTGAGGTGCAGGGGTTCGCTGCCATTGCTTTCGACATGGCCGTCCGTGCGGCGTTACACCGTGCGGCGGGCCAGGTCCACGGTGATGGTGCCGAACTGGATGACGGGAGTAGCCTCGGCGCTTGACACCCTCTGGCTGCGCCGCAGCTGTGCGGGCACGCGCGCCATCAGTTCGCCCGAGCCAAAGGGCTTGACCAGGTAGTCGTCGGCCCCGGCGTCCAGCGCCGCGATCTTGCTGGTCTCGGCGCTGCGGGCAGAGAGCACGATGATGGGCATGGCCGACCAGGTACGAGGGTCGCGGATCAAATCCACGCCGTCGCCATCGGGCAGGCCCAGGTCGAGCACTCCCTGGTCGAGGCCAAGTCACAGCCTCGCTGCCCGAGACAGGTGATCAGCTCTTCAAACCCTTTGGCACTGGTGTCGAAAACGTGGGACTTGCTCTTGTCGGTCATCGAGCACGGCCACATCGAGCTTGCTGTTGGGTCCTTTGGGGCTTTTGCCTTCCTGCACGCGTCCAGCGACGCTTGTCAGCCCGCTCGGGACCTCGCCGGAGCTACAAGCGTGCAACGCTGCGAAGCTGGGCTGCGTCGCGGCAGAAAGCAATGCCGGAAAATGCTATTTAAACCATAGCAATCAGGCATTATAAATCCTGGGCTTGCCGCCTAAAACGCCTTAAAAATGCCTGGAAGGCCCTGCGCCATATCGCGAGCAGCAGAGCCTGGACTACCAGTACGACGCCGCAGGCAACCTCAAAGGCTACCAGAACGTGAGCGACGGCACCGCCATCACCACACGCGGGGGCACCACCGCAGTAAGCAACACCTGGCGAGACGCCAACGGCTTCATCAGCAACATCGCCGAGCCCAGCTTTGGCGATCTGCGCATGAACCGCGCCTTCGTCAACGACGCCCAGGGCAACGCCCTGTACATCAACCAGGCCGCAGGGCAAGGGGGCAGACTGCAAAACCTGCTCGGAGGCTACGTGGGAGGCTTTGTAGGAGACGCCACCAGCCCCGGCCACATCCAGCGCCAGCTCATCGCAGGCGGCCAGGTACTGGGCCGCTACGGCGACGCCCCCGACAGCCTCAAGACCCAAACCAGCGGAGGCCAGGTCCCGCAATACGCCCACACCGCAGAGTTTGAACTGAAGGCCCCCAGCCTGAGCCGGGAAAGCATCAACACCGAACCCCAGCGCTACAGCGCCAGCGGCGGAGAAAGCCTGCGCGACATAGCGCGCAACCTGCTTGGGGACGCCAACCTGTGGTGGCGCATTGCAGACGCCAACGCAAGGGCATTTTTTTCGAAGCCTCGCGCCGGGGTGTACGCGTCCGAGTTTTGTGGGCGCGGGTGCGTGGGTCAGGCGCGTGCCGCCTGCTCGTCATGGCACACCACGCACAGCTTGTTCCCATCCGGGTCGCGAAAGTAGGCGGCGTAATAGTGCGGGTGGTATTCGGGCCGAAGGCCCGGGGCGCCTTCGCTGCTGCCGCCGTGCGCCAGGGCCAAGGCATGCACAGCCTCCACTGCGGCCCGCGTCGGCGCCATGAAGGCCACCATCTGGCCGTTGCCTGGGGCATGCGGCTCCTGGTCGTACGGGCGCCCGATGAGGAACAGCGGGCGCGGGCCGGGTGACGATTGCCAGCCCGCCCAGGGCCTGTCTGGCTCGATGAATCGGAACGCCACCCCGAGGGCGTCGAGAACAGGCCTGTAGAACGCCATCGCCCGGTCGAAGTCGGTGACGCCGACCATGATGTGTGAAAACATGGCAATCCTCTCTGGTGCGGCAGGCCAACGCTGCCGGGGGTGTGGGTGAGGCAGGCCACGCGGCAGGGTGTGGTGCTGGATTAGTGCTATTAAATTAATAGCTATCCAGGCAATTAAATCATGGGCTTGCGGCCAAAAACGCCTGAAAACTGCCTGAACTGGCTTCCACAGGGCCCACAGCCGCCCTGCCTATTGCCTCACAGCTTGCGCAGCCGCTCCAGCGCAGCGCGCAGCGTGTCGTCCTTTTTGGCAAAACAAAAGCGCACTACCCGCTGGTCAAAGCCGTCACCATAGAAAGCCGACAGGGGAATCGCAGCCACGCCGACCTCGCGGGTGAGCCACTGGCAGAAATCGGCCTCGTTCAAGTCGCTGATGGCCGAGATGTTCACGCACTGGAAGTAGCTGCCGGTGCTGGGCAGCAGCCTGAAACGCGAGCCTGCCAGTCCTGCGCGGAACAGGTCGCGTTTGGACTGGTAGAAGGCGGGCAGCTGCAGGTAGGGCGTCGGGTCTTGCAGGTAGGCGGCCAGGCCGTGTTGCACCGGCGTGTTGACGGTGAACACATTGAACTGGTGCACCTTGCGAAACTCGGCCGTCAGCGGTGCGGGCGCGGCCACGGTGCCGACCTTCCAGCCCGTGACGTGAAAGGTCTTGCCAAAGCTTGACACGATGAACGCCCGCGCCGCCAGGCCCGCAAAGCGTGCGGCGCTCTGGTGCTCGGCACCGTCGAACACCATGTGCTCGTATACCTCGTCGCTGATGAGCAGGATGTCGGTGGGGGCCAGCAGGTCTTCAAGCTGGCGCATTTCCTCGGCGGTCCAGATGGTGGCGCTGGGGTTGTGCGGGCTGTTGATGATGATGGCTCGGGTGCGCGGCGTGATGGCGGCGCCGATCTTGGCAAAGTCAGGCCGGAAGGTGCCGGGTGTGAGCGGCACGCGCACGGCCTTGCCACCGGCCAGCTCGATGTTGGGTACGTAGCTGTCGTAGCAGGGGTCGAGCACGATCACTTCGTCGCCCGTGTGCACGATCGCCAGAATGGCGGTGATGATGGCCTGCGTGGCGCCTGCCGTGATGGTGATTTCGGTGTTGGGGTCGTAGGCGCGCCCGTGCAGCGCCTCGATCTTGCGGGCCACGGCTTCGCGCAGGGCGGGCACACCGGTCATGGGCGGGTACTGGTTGTGGCCGGCTTGCATGGCGGCGGTGACGGCGTTCACCAGTGCCGGATCGCATTCAAAGTCCGGGAAGCCCTGGCCCAGGTTCACGGCCTTGTGCTCGGTGGCCAGCGCCGACATGACGGTGAATATGGTGGTGCCCACGTTGGGCAGCTTGCTGGCAAATTCTGGAGTGCGGGCGGTGGCTTGGGTCATGGCGCAACGGAGGTTCTGGGCGGCGGGGCAGGGCGGCGGGACAAAGCGGCGGTTTATAGCTCGTAGTCGTTCACATGGCCGGACATCGCACGTGCGATGAGGTCGCGGCTCAGGCGGTCGCTGAGCAGTTCGGCAAATTTGTACACGAAATTGCGCAGGTAGGCGCCGCGCTTGAAGGCCACCCGCGCCACGCTCTGGCCAAACAGGTGGCCCACCGGGCGCACCGCGAGGTCGCCCACGGGGTCATCACGCATGGCCATCTCGGCCACGATGCCAATGCCCAGGCCCAGGCGCACGTAGGTCTTGATCACGTCGGAGTCGATGGCCTCCAGCACGATGCGCGGCTGCAGCTTGCGGTTGGCAAAGGCCTGGTCGATCTTGCCGCGCCCGGTGAACGACGGGTGGTAGGTGATGAGGGCCTCGTGGGCCAGGTCTTCCAGCCCAATGCGCTCTTTTTGCGCCAGCGGGTGCTCGTTGGGCACCACCAGCACGTGCTGCCATTCGTAGCAGGGCAGGGTGACCAGCTCCGGGTAGTCGGCCAGCGATTCGGTGGCCATGCCGATTTCGGCCACTTCGTCGAGGATCATGCGCGCCACTTCGTGCGGGGTGGCCTGGTGCAGGCTGATGTTGACCTTGGGGTAGGCCTCGCGCAGCCTGGCCACCGGCACCGGCAGCACGTAGCGGGCCTGGGTGTGGGTGGTGGCAATGCTCAGGGTGCCGCTGTCCTGTGCGCTGAACTGCTCGCCGATGCGCTTCAAGTTGCCCACTTCGCGCATGATGACCTCAATGCTCTTGAGCACATGCTGGCCGGGTTCGGTGATGCGCTTGAGCCGCTTGCCGTGGCGGGCGAACACATCCACACCCAGTTCCTCCTCCAGCTCGATGATGGCCTTGGAGACACCGGGCTGCGACGTGTGGAGCGCCTTGGCGGCTTCCGTCAGGTTGAGGTTGCGGCGGGCGGCTTCCTGGACGAAGCGGAATTGGTGGAGGTTCATATCTGATTGCACCTAAGGAGGTGCATCATTATGCTCCAGGGTTCTAACGTGCGGGTGCTTGAGGCGGGGTTTCGCAGGCGATTTCAGCCATCAGCGCGGTCATGCGCGGGTCTTCGCCCACGGCCTGCTGGACGGCGAATTCGATGCCCGGGTGCGCTGCGCGCAATTCTTCCACCAGCACCGGCAGGTCTTCGCGGGCATGTTTGCCCGTGCCCAGGAACATGGGCACCACCGTGATGTGCGTGGCGCCCTGCGCTGCCTGCACTGCGGCTGCGTGGGGCAACGATGGTTCGCACAGCTCCAGGTAGGCACAGGCCACCGGGCGGCCGGGCTGCTGCGTGGCAATGCGCTGGGCGACGGCCTCCATGGGCGCACGCCACAGGGGGTCACGCGAGCCATGGGCAAAGAGGATGATGGAACGGGTCATGGGATGAGCAGGGGTTTGGGATTGTGCGAGCGGCTAGCGCCGCAGCACCAGCCAGCCAAACGCGGCCAGCGAGAGCACGCTGTAGATCAGGCCCGGCGCCGCCGCCGTGAGCCAGGGGGACCATTGCTGCAGGTTGCCTGCGTAGCCGAACACGTTGTTGAGCAGGAAAAAACTGATGCCGGCCATCACGCCGCCAAACACATACCCTGCAATGCCGCCCGAGCGAAAGTGCAGGTATGCAAACGGCAGTGCCAGCACCACCATCACCAGGCAGCTGAGCGGGTAGAACACCTTGCGCCAGAACTCGATCTCATACCGCTGTGCCGACTGGCCGTTGGCATCGAGGTGGCGCACGTACTGGAACAGATCCAGCGTGCCCATGCGGTCGGGCTTGAGCACGGATGCCGACACCATGTCGGCGCTGATGCGCGTGGCCCATTGCAGTGAAGGCACCTGCAGGTGCTCCACGCGGGCGCCGTCATCGCCCTGATGCTGGAAACTGCTGCGCTCGACTTTTTCGAGATCCCAGGTGCCATCGGCGCCAAACTTGCCCGAGGCTGCCCTGGTCTGTGAAGCCAGGCGGCCCCTGGCGTCGAACTCGAAGACGCGCACGTCCAGCATGCCGCCATCGGGGGTCAGGGCGCGCACGTTGACGGCGAAAGAACGGTCGTCCTGCTTTTCCTTGAGCCACGCGCCAGTGGCGCCGGTCGTGAGGCGCCCCAGGTACTTGGCCTTGACGAGCTGCGCGGCCTTGTCGCTCAGCGGCGCAATGTAGTCGCCCACGGCAAAGGTCAGCACCACGAAGAACCCGCCCAGGGTCAGCAGCGTGCGCAGCGCCTTCCAGGGGCCCAAGCCGCTGGTGCGCATGATCGTGAACTCGGAGCTTTGCGCCAGCCGGGCCATCACAAAGATGGTGCCGATGAGCACTGTGATGGGCAGCAGTTCATAGAGGTGGCTCGGAATGCTGAGCACGACGAACAGCAGCGCGTGTGACAGCTGGTAGCCGTCGGCACCTGTCTTGCCCACCCAGCGGAGTTCATCCACCAGGTCGAAGAAGAAGAACAGGGCAAGAAAGCCCGCGGTGACAAAGCTCACGGCCACCAGGGCCTCGCGGTGGATGAATCGGCGCAGGGTTTTCATGGCTGAACGGCCTGACGGCGCAGCAGGTTGCGGATGGACCACTGGTTGTGGCGGGCTGCGAGGATGGCGGCGGCCACCACGAGCATGCCTCCGTGCAGCGACGCCATGAAGGGAATCAGGCCCAGCCGCCCGGCGCCCACCCAGCTTTGGCCCAGCGTCATGAGGTTGTAGTACACGATGAATGCAAACAGCGCGAATACAAGGCTGGTGCTGCGCGCTGCGCGCGGGTTGACGCTGGCCACCGCCAGGCCCAGCACCACGAAGTTGAGCGCCGCCAGGGCAAGGCCTACCCGCCAGCCCAGTTCTGCCTTGAAGGCAGGCAGGGGCTTCATGAGGAGTTCATGGGTGGGGCGGGTCTTGACGGCCAGCTCTTCGGGCGAGCCTGCGGGTGCGGAGCCGATGCGCGTGCCGTATTCCTCAAACTCGCTGATCTTCACGCCCGGCTGATCGCGCGATGTCTCCAGCCGCTGCCCGTCGCTCAGGATGGCGATACGCTCGCCGCCCTCAATGACGATGCGGGCGCTGCGGGCGGACGTGACGGATTCGCGCGGGCCGTCGGTAGCGGCGATGAAGATGTTGTTGCCAGCCTGATTGTCCGGCGTGTCCTTGTCGATGAAGAACACCCGGCTGCCGTTGGACGACTCCTGGAATTCCCCGGGGGCAATGCGGTCGATGTCGCTGCGTTGCTCGTAACGGGTCCGCAGTTCCTGGATCTGCGAATTGGCCCAGGGCCATACCAGCAGCGAAAGGATTGCCGTGATGACCAGCACCGGCCATGCGAACCGCAGCAGCGGCCGCAGCAAGGTGACCAGCCCGCGGCCGCTGGCAAACCAGATGACCATCTCGCTGTCGCGGTACATGCGCGAGAGCGTGCCCACCACCGAGATGAACAGGCTCAGGCTCAGGATGGTGGGGAGCTGGCCAAGCACCGTGAAACCCATCACCAGCATCACGTCCGAAGGGCTTACGCTGCCGCGCGAAGCCTGGCCCAGCGTGCGGATCAGCATCATGGTCATGACCACGGTCACCAGCACGACAAGGGTCGCCCCGAAGCTGCGGGCCAGCTCCTTGCGAATGGATGAATCGAATAACATAGGCTGAGAGCGTGTTGTGAGCTATTGCCTGTCTGCACGGACACCGGCCCCTGAGGCCGCGCACCCCGCTGCACGCTGAGGCGACGTCCGCCTGTGAAGCCACCGGAACTGTCTGGCGTTGTCCCTGCCTTGGGTGAAGTTCACCCGGCAAGTCCGGCGCCAGTCGCAAAGGGCAGGCGGATGGCATGCAGACTGCAGCAAGTGCACCCCACCTGCCGACCGCCCTGGACAATGCCGAACCACAAGAACTGCAATTTTCGCTCTAAGGAAAACGCCGATTATGAACTTTGATCTCAAGACCCTTGCCCCTGCCGCAGCCGCTTCGGAAAAGTGCGACCTTCTCGTTGTGCTGGTCCCTGAAGGCTTCAAGCCGGGCAAGGATGCGCTTTCTTCCCTGGCTGCGCTGGCGCTCAAGAATGGTGACTTCACCGCCAAGCCCGGCAAGCACCTGCAGATGTATCAGGTGCCGGCGGTGGAAGCACGCCGCGTCGTGCTGGCGGGCGTGGGCGACGGCACGGCACGCGCCGTCCGCCAGACGGTGCTGGCGCTCGGCTCTGCCATCAAGGCGCCACTGACCCGGCGCGTCGTGGTGTGCTTTGCCGCCACTTCCGTCGCGGCCCAGGCCGTCAGTGCGTTGGTTCAGGCGGTGGCAGAGGCCAGCTATGTGTACACCACTACGAAGTCCAAGGCAGAGCCTCGCATCCTGAGCCGTTGCGTGGTGGGCGTGCCCGATGCTGCGCAGGTGCGGGAGGGTTTCGACGGCGGCGTTGCGCTGGTGGCCGGGGTCGAGCTGGCGCGTGAATGGGGCAACCGGCCTGCCAATCACGCCACGCCCTCGATGCTGGCTGACGCGGCAAAGGCGCTGGCAAAGCTGCCACGCATCCAGTGCAAGGTGCATGGTCCGGCCGAGGTGGCGCGCCTGGGCATGGGCGCGTTCATGGCTGTGGCGCGCGGATCCGAAGAGCCCTTGCGTTTTATCGAGCTGCGCTACAACGGCGGCACTCGTACCGATGCGCCGGTGGTGCTGGTGGGCAAGGGCATCACTTTTGACACAGGGGGCATCTCCATCAAGCCCGCGGCTGAAATGGACGAAATGAAGTTCGACATGTGCGGCGCGGCGAGCGTGCTCGGGGTGTTCCGTGCGCTGGGCGAACTGCAGCCCGCCATCAACGTGGTGGGCCTGATCCCCGCATGCGAGAACATGCCGGACGGACGCGCGGTCAAGCCGGGAGATGTCGTCACCAGCATGAGCGGGCAGACGATCGAGATCCTGAATACCGACGCAGAAGGCCGCCTGGTGCTGTGCGATGCCCTGACATATGCGGCGCGGTTCAAGCCGTCGGCCGTGGTGGACATCGCTACGTTGACGGGTGCCTGCGTGATCGCGCTGGGCGGCGTGCGCAGTGGCCTTTTTGCCAACAACGATGCGCTGGCGGCTGCTTTGCAGCAGGCCGGCGAGGCAGCGCAGGATCTGTGCTGGCGCATGCCGCTGGACGACGATTACTCGGAAGGCCTCAAGAGCAATTTTGCGGACATGGGCAACGTGGCAGGACGCGCTGGCGGTTCCATCACTGCGGCAAAGTTCTTGCAAAAGTTTGTGGGCGAAACACCCTGGGCGCATCTGGATATTGCCGGTACGGCCTGGAAGGGCGGTGCTGCCAAGGGCTCCACTGGCCGTCCCGTTGCCTTGCTGGTCCAGTATCTGGTAGGCCAGGCGGATGCAACAGCGGCCCCGGCCCTTGCCACAGGCCGCGCCCGTGCGTCCAAAAAGGCCGTGAAGGCCGTCTGACCCACCTGACCCACCTGACCCACATGACCGAGGTCGCATTCCATTTCAACGCCCCCGACAAGCTCGCCTATGCGTGTCGCTTCGCACGCAAGGTGCAGCGAAGTGGATCGCGGCTCGTGATCACGGGGGCCGCCGAAACGCTTGCTGGTCTGGACCGGATGCTCTGGCTGATGACCCCCCAGGACTTCGTGGCGCACTGCCTGGCCGGTGCGGACGAGGAGCTGATGCTGGCGTCACCGGTGCTGCTGGCAGAAGATCCCCGCAGCGCCCTGCACCATGATGTGTTGCTGAACCTTACGGACGCGGTACCCGAAGGATTCGGCCGTTTCGACCGGGTTGTCGAAGTGGTCAGTGCACACGACGAGGCCGACAGGTTGCAGGCACGGACCCGCTGGCGCCACTATGCTTCGCGTGGCTATGCAATCACGCGCCACGATCTCGTTCTGAAAGGCGGCTGATGGCCACTCCACCGAGAACCCCTCCGCGCTTTGTGCCAACGCTCACCGAAGTGGTGCAGGTACCCGACGCGAAACCTTCGAGTCTCACGCCACCGGTGCCTGCGCGCACCACTGTGATGGCCCCGCATGCTGTGCCGCCCGCCGTGATGTCCAGCAGCCCGGCTGGCAGGCCAATGGCGGCCGCGCCATCGCCGTCAACCGCTGCGCCACTGACGGCAGCCACTCCGCGTTTGGGCACACCGGCACCAGTGCCTTCCCCCACGGGGACGCGCGTGGCTACAGGTGCTGGTGCATCCGTTTCAGGCGCAGGGCCTGTCGCAGCAGTCCGGTCCCCTGTGGCGAATTCAGAGCCACGCGCGGTCCCAGCTGCTCGGCTGGCTGACGGCACCGAGGAGTACGTCGTGCATCGCGTGATGCAGCGGGTCGATGTGGTGCTGGAAAAACGCCTTCGCGAAGCAATTGCCTCGGTGGTGCAGGAGCAGACCCGGTCGGTGCTCCCGCGGTTGAGGGAGGAAATCGAGTCGGTTGTCCGGCATGCTGTTTACGAGGCCGTCGCCGATGAGCTGGCGAGCTCTGCAACACCCCGTCAGTGAGATGACAGGGTATTCCCCTGTGGGTTTTCACGCGTTTTATCGTGTTCCCTAATGATCTGGCCCGTAAATTGCGATATGTTCCCCTGCGTTGAGACACAACCCTATTTCTCAGCGTTTATCTTTACTGGAGATTGATATGCAATTGAAGTTGAAACTGACCGTGGTTGCTGCTATCGCGGCTGCTGCTGGTGTGGCCTCTGCACAAGAGCAGGTGGTCAAGATCGGCCACGTGGCTCCGGTTTCCGGCGCCCAAGCCCACTACGGCAAGGACAACGAAAATGGCGCCCGCATGGCCATTGAAGAGCTGAATGCTCAAGGCATCACCATTGGTGGCAAGAAGATCAAGTTTGAGCTGGTTGCTGAAGACGATGCCGCTGATCCAAAGCAGGGCACGGCTGCTGCACAAAAGCTGTGCGACTCCAAGGTCGCTGGCGTGGTGGGCCATCTGAACTCCGGTACGACGATTCCCGCTTCCAAGGTCTACAATGACTGCGGTATCCCCCACGTCACCGGCGCAGCCACCAACCCCAACCTGACCAAGCCCGGCTACAAGACGACGTTCCGCATCATCGCGAATGACAACGCACTGGGCGCTGGCCTGGCTGCCTACGCAGCTGATACCCTGAAGCTCAAGACGGTTGCGATCATCGATGACCGTACCGCGTACGGCCAAGGTGTTGCCAATGTGTTCAAGACCATTGCAGCTCAAAAGGGCATGAAGGTTGTGGACGAGCAGTTCACCACCGACAAGGCCACGGACTTCATGGCCATCCTGACCGCCATCAAGGCCAAGAACCCTGATGCGATCTTCTACGGCGGCATGGATCCCCAGGGCGGCCCCATGCTGCGTCAGCTGGAACAGCTGGGCATGGGCAACGTGAAGTACTTCGGCGGTGACGGCATCTGCACTTCGGAAATCGCCAAGCTGGCTGCTGGCGCCAAGACCCTGAACAATGTGGTCTGCGCTGAAGGTGGTGCATCGCTGGCGAAGATGCCTGGCGGCACGGCCTGGAAGGCCAAGTACGACGCCAAGTATCCCGGCCAGTTCCAGGTGTACAGCCCTTACACCTACGACGCGACCTTCCTGCTGGTGGACGCCATGAAGCGCGCCAACTCGGTCGATCCCAAGGTCTACACGGCTGAGCTGGCCAAGTCCAACTTCAAGGGCGTGACTTCGACCATCCAGTTCGAACCCAACGGCGAAATGAAGAACCCAGCCATCACCCTGTACGTGTACAAGGACGGCAAGAAGACTCCCCTGTAATCAGGCGGGCACGGGGCTGGCCATCTTTAATGGCCGCCCCGCGTAAACAAAAAGGCTTCCCGTCGGGAAGCCTTTTTTCATGGTCATTTCAACGCGCGCCAACGCGGTGTTGGTGACCTGCCCCCTGCAGCCGTACCAATCAAAAGTGGAAGTCCGGGTTCAAGGTTAATCGATTTGTTTTTGAGTTGAAGGGTGTTGAGCTGCATCGCCA
>LNEG01000089.1 GCA_001464865.1 Burkholderiales bacterium Ga0074133 | reverse complement strand
AGCCGCCTGCAGGGCGATGCGGCCAACAGCCCCATCGTGCGGGACCGGGCTGGCGTCAACGGCGTGCTGGCCGTCACCTACGCGTTCTGACGGCAGCGGGTTGAAGCCTCGCGCGGCGGTCCACTGCGGCCTGCTGCGGTCTGTCGTTCAGTCGGCCGCGGCGCTCTGCAGCCACTGCCCCACAGCCGCCACCCGCGCCTGGTGAATCAGCGTGCCCACCTGCGGGCCGCTCATGCCGCGGGCGGCTGCATCGGCCGCAATGTCCCGCGTGACGACGGCCTGCACGGCGCCCAGTGCCGCCAGCAGGCGCGGGCGCTGCGGGTAGGCGGCTTCTTCAAACCCCAGTCGTCCGCGCGCATCGCATTCACACGCCAGCAGGATGTCGGCAAATCGCTCGGGCTTGCGGATGGCGTCGCAGCGCTCCAGCAGCCGCACGAGTGCCGCGGCTGAAAGATCGCCGCTGCGGTGGATGTTGCCGTGCTCGCGGGCCACCACGTCTGCGGTCTCGCGGCAGTCGAGCGGCACGCGCAGGCGCTCGGCCACGGCTTTCAGCAAGCGCGCACTGCGCTCCTCGTGGCCGATGTGGCGCGGCAGCACATGGGCGGGCGTGGTGCCCTTGCCCAGGTCGTGCGCCAGGCAGGCAAAGCGCACCACCAGCGGCGCCTGCAGCCGGGCGGCCATGTCCAGCACCATCATCAGGTGCACGCCGGTGTCCACCTCGGGGTGGTACTCGGCACGCTGGGGCACGCCCCACAGGCGGTCCACCTCGGGCAGCAGCACCTGGAGCGCGCCGCACTCGCGCAGCACCTCGAACATGCGCGAGGGCTTGTCTTCCATCAGCCCGCGGGCCAGTTCCTGCCACACGCGCTCGGCCACCAGGTGGTCGGCTTCGCCATGCTCGACCATCTCGCGCATGAGTCCCATGGTCTCGGGCGCCACCGTGAAGTCGGTAAAGCGCGCGGCAAAGCGGGCCACCCGCAGGATGCGCACCGGATCTTCGCGGAAGGCATCGGTCACATGGCGCAGAACACGCGCCTGGAGGTCTCTGGAGCCGAAATATGGGTCAATAATGCCTGAGGCCCCCGAATCATTTGCCTCTATTGCTATTGAATTAATAGTGAGATCACGCCTTGAGAGGTCCTGTTCCAGTGTGACGTCTGGCGCGCTCTGCACCACAAAGCCCCGGTAGCCCTTGCCGCTCTTGCGCTCGGTGCGCGCCAGTGCGTACTCCTCGCGCGTTTCGGGGTGCAAAAACACCGGAAAGTCGCGCCCCACCGGCAGGTAGCCCAGCTCCAGCATGTGCTCTGGCGTTGCGCCCACCACCACCCAGTCGCGGTCGTTGACAGGGCGGCCCAGCAGCTTGTCGCGGACGGCGCCGCCCACCATGTAGATTTGCATGGGGCGCAGTGTAGAACCAGCACGGCGGGGTGTCCGGGGCCGGTGGCGTGCTGCAGTTATCCTCGGGCCATCATGTCCGTGTCGTCGTCCCTCACCATTGCCCAGCCCAACCCTGATGGCAGCCTGCCCATACCGGCGGCACCCGACGCAGCTGCCAACGCCGCCGCCGAGGCGCTGCAGCGCGAGGCGCGCATGGACGCCATGCAGGCAAAGCTGGACGAACTGCAGGAAATCCTGGCCAAGCCCCTGACCGAGATCCTGGCCGAGCATGACCGCTTCAAGGAAGCTGCCGCGGCCTGGGATGCATTCGGCGCGATGTGGATGCTGTCGCAGCGCGCCATGAAGCGCGTGGCCCTGGACCTGGCCGCCCAGCAGGGCGTGAGCGACGAAGACGTGGTGGCCCGCGCGCTGGCCTATGCCAACAGCGTGCTCAACGGCGACGGCGAAGACCTGGGTGGCACCATTGCCCCGGCGCAGATGGCGCACATCGCGCGGCACAAGCCGTTTTTGCGCAAGCAGTTCCGTTAGGGACCCTCTGCACGAATCAGCGCGCCGTGTGCATCTGCGGCCGCGGCCGGTGTGCGGGGTTGCGAAACCCGCGATGGCGGCGGCGATGGCTGCGCTGCGTGCCTTGCAGCCCTCCCGGCGCCGCGGCGCACGCCGACCACGGCAATGCCGTCTGACGCCAGTCGTGTATCTGAAAAGGAGGCGCCGCGCCCAGCCGTGCGGCTGCACAATGGGCACTTGCACTTCTACAAACCGTCAGTACTCATGCGGCCTGTTTGCCCAGTAGCCTGGTGCGTTCCGAAAAGGAAACGGCCTGCTTTGGCAGCGAAAACGACAGATCCGCCCTGACTGAACGACTGACCTTTATGACCCGTATCCTGATCATTGAAGATCAACTGGACATCCGAAAGCTCCTGCGAATGACGCTGGAGTTCGATGTTGCCGAAATCCACGAGGCCGAAACGGGTGACGCAGGCTGGGCCATGGCGACGGAAATGCGCCCCGACATCGTTCTGCTGGACGTGATGCTGCCTGGCAAGCTCAATGGACTGGAGGTGTGTCGCCTCATCAAGGCCGAGCCTTTGCTGCAGCACACCAAGGTGGTGATGATCTCGGCCCGGGCCCTGTCGCAGGACAAGGACGCCGGGCTGGCCCAGGGGGCCGATGTGTACATGGCAAAACCGTTCAGCGCTGTGGAGCTGATCGACGTGATCTACCGGCTGCAAGAGCCCGGCGGCACTGCGGCACCCTAGCTGCACGCCTCGCGCGGGTTCAGGACGCGCACTGGCCCGGCCATCGCATGCCAGGTGCCGGGTCCGGCCTCACCCGGGCACACCCGGGCGAACCACACCGGTTCACTCCATCTCGGAAAAGGTCCCATCATCGAAAACCTGGCGGACATCCGGCAACGGACCAGCCTCACGCTGGAAGGTCAGCCCTGGCCGTGCACGGGTCAGACCACGGGGGTGAGGCTGGCTGGGCTGCTGGATGTGACCATGCCAGACGCGCTGAACGGGGTCGATGTCGGCCGCAGCTCAGCCCGCGGCGCTCAGCCGGTAGGGCTCCTCAAAGTCCAGGAAGTCCTTTTCGGCCAGTGCCTCATCGATCCATGCCTTCACGCCGGGCAGTGCGCGCACGCGGTCCATGTAAGCGGCGATGTGGGGCGGCACCGGCAGGGCGTAGGTGGCCAGGCGCATGCACACCGGCGCAAAGTACGCGTCGGCCACGCTGAACTGGCCGAAAAGCATGGGGCCGCCGTGCTCCTGCAGCAGGGCGCTCCACATGTCGACCAGGCGCTGCACATCGGCGCGCACGCCCGCCTTGTCGCGCCAGATCAGGGCGCCGGTGTCGGGCAGGCTGGCCTCGATGTTCATGGGGCAGTTGCCGCGCAGGGCGGTGAATCCGCTGTGCATTTCGGCGCAGATGCTGCGGGCCCGGGCGCGGGCCCTGGGGTCGGCAGGCCACAGCTGGCGGTCGGACCAGGTTTCTGCCACGTACTCTGCAATCGCCAGCGTGTCCCACACCACCAGGTCACCGTCGACCAGCACGGGCACCTTGCCAGTGGGATTGACGGGGCCGATGGCGCGCTTGAACTCCGAGTCGGCGTCGAAGCTGTCGAAGCGCACCATGACCTCGTCGAACGGGATGCCGGCCTGGCGCAGCAGCACCCACGGGCGCATGGACCAGGATGAATAGTTCTTGTTGCCGATGTAGAGCTTGGGCATGGGGCACCTGTCGATGGGTTCAGAAACGATAGGGTTGCATGCTAGCCGCACCGGCAGGCCGCGGCGATGCCGTTGTGCGGCCGGATTGATGCGCAAGGCGCATCACCGCGCCCTGCGGCGGGATGCCTGCAGCGTCCCGCACACCACCGCCTAGACGGGCCAGACCACGCCGTTGTCGTTCAGGATCGCGTCAAGCGGCAGGTCGAACGCCTCGGGCTCGAACTCGTCGAGGTAGCCATGGGTAAAGCCCAGGCCCACGGTGAAGGGCTTGGGCTGCAGCGTGGCCAGGGTGCGGTCATAGAAGCCGCCGCCGTAGCCCAGCCGGTAGCCGCCGGCGGCATAGCCCACGCAGGGCACGAACAGCAGCGTGGGAACGATCACCTCCGTGTCCTTGGGCTTGGGAATGCCATAGGCATCTTCCTCCATGGGGCAGCCGGGGTACCAGGCGTGAAACGTGAGCGTCTTGTGCAGCTTGTTGACCACTGGCAGGCCGATGCGGCGGCGCTGGGGCTCCTCCAGCAGCTCGCCGTCTTCCTTCCAGCGGTGCAGGGCGGGCAGGGGGTCGAACTCGCCCTTGATCGGCCAGTAGGCGCCAATCACGGTGTCTGGCCGGTTGATGAGCCAGATGCGCATGACCTGCTGTAACAGGTCGGACCGCTGTAGGCGGTCGGGCAGGTTCAAGCGTTCTTCTACCAACGCGCGCCGAAGGGCTGCTTTGTCCATCAGATAATTCCCCCATGCATTTGCTCAGAGCGATTTTGACACCCCTTGTTGCAGCCACGGTACTGGCTGCTGCCGCGCCTCTTGTCATGGCGCAAAACCGGGGCGACGACACCTTGCTGGAGATGCACCAGGCGTTTCGCAAGGGCGACCGCAAGAAGCTCGAACAGCTCCTGCCTGCCGCACGGGGCCACGCCCTGGAGCCCTGGGCAGCTTACTGGGAGCTGCGGGCGCGCCTCGCCGAAGCATCCCAGCAGGAGATCCAGGGCTTCCTGCAGCGCTATGCCGGGACCTACCAGGAAGACCGCCTGCGCAACGACTGGCTGCTGCTGCTGGGCCAGCGCCGGGACTGGCCCCGCTTTGCCGAGCAGCACCCGCTTTTCCGCATGTCCGACGACCGGGAAGTGCGCTGCTATGCGCTGCTGATCGACCAGATCAAGGGCACCGCGCCCGCCACCGTGGCCGAGGATGTGCGCAGCAACTGGTACGCCCAGCGTGATGCCGATGACGGCTGCACCCATGCCGCGGGCGAGCTCTACAGCTACAAGCTGCTGGCGCCGCTGGACATCTGGCGCAAGGCGCGCATGGCGGCCGAGGCCAACCGCCCCCGTGCCATGCGCGCGGCGGTCGAGATCGTCTCGCCCGATGCCCTGCCGCAGCTCAGGGATGTGCTGGATTCGCCCACCAAATACCTGTTGTCGCGGGCCACTGCCCGGGGCACAGTGCGCCAGGAGCTGGTGACGTTGGCGCTGATCCGGCTGGCCACCAGCGATGCCGACAACGCTGCCCAGCAGCTCGACAGCAAGTGGAGCGTGCACCTGTCGCCTGAAGAGCGCAACTGGGTGTGGGGTGTGATCGGCAAGAACGCCGCGCAAAAGCTCAGCCCGAACGCGGTCGGGTACTTTGCGAACATCACCAGGAGCAGCGACCTGAACGACGACCTGCTGGGCTGGAAGGTACGCGCTGCCCTGCGCGCCGGCCAGTGGAAGGTGGTGGGCAAGGCCGTTGACGCCATGAGCCCGCAGGCGCGGCAGGACAGCACCTGGGCGTACTGGAAGGCACGCTCGCTGCTGGCCGGCAAGCCCACCGAGGCCGACCGCGCCGAGGCCCGGCAAATCTTCGAAGCCATTGCGGGCACGCAGGGCTTTTACGAGCAGCTGGCCCTGGAGGAACTGGGCCAGCGCATCACCACGCCACCCGCCCCGGCCCCGCTCACGGCCGAGGAAAAGGCGGCGGCGCGTGCCAACCCGGGGCTCAACCGCGCGCTGTATGCCATCTTGCTGGGCATTCGCGGCGAAGGCGTGCGCGAGTGGAACTACACCACCAACCTGCACCAGAGCGGCGGCATGCCCGAGCGCGAGCTGCTGGCCGCTGCCGACTTTGCCTGCCAGCGCGAGGTGTGGGACCGTTGCATCAACACCAGTGAGCGCACCAGGGGTGTCATTGACGCGTCGCAGCGCTTTCCCATGCCGTTTCGCCGCAGCGTGGTCGAGCGCGCGCAGGCCATCGGGCTGGACCCGGCCTACGTCTATGGCCTGATCCGCCAGGAAAGCCGCTTCATCATGGATGCGCGCTCGCATGTGGGCGCATCGGGCCTCATGCAGGTCATGCCCGCCACGGCCCGCTGGACGGCCAAGAAGATCGGCCTGACCGGTTTCACGCCCGACCAGATCAACGACCGCGAGACCAATATCACCATCGGCACGGCCTACCTCAAGCTGGCGCTCGATGATTTTGCCGGCTCGATGCCGCTGGCCGCAGCCGCCTACAACGCCGGCCCGGGTCGCCCGCGCAACTGGCGCAACGGCCCCGTGCTGGAGGCCGCCATCTGGGCCGAGAACGTGCCCTTTGCCGAAACCCGCGACTATGTGAAGAAGGTGCTGGCCAACACCACCAACTACGCAGCCATCCTCACCGGCCAGCCGCAGTCGCTCAAGGCGCGGCTGGGCACGGTGGGCCCGCGCGATGCCGCGCAGCCTGAGGTCAACAAGGATCTGCCCTGAGACCGCGGCGGCCGCCAGCTCGGGCGTGCTACTAAAATAATAGCTGAAGGTGCAAATGCGAAAAGCACTACAGCCCGGTTTGATCTGAAAATGAGGGAGATGCCATGAAAAGACAGACCGCAATGGCCAGGTTTGCGCTGGTGGGTGTGGGGCTCGTGTTAGCCATGGGCGCGCAGGCACAGCCGGTCTACAAATGGGTGGATGCCGATGGCAAGACGCATTACGGTTCGCAGCCACCCCCGACCGCCCCCGAGGCCGCCCCCTTGAAGATCCAGAGCACCAACGGGACCGGCAGTTCCGGCAACAGCAAGGCCTCTGCGGGCAAAACCCAGCAGTACAACGCCGATGGCACCAAGAAGGTGTCCAAGGATGTCGAGGAGTTCGGCGAAGGCCTGAAGAAGTCGCTGGGCACGGTGGACAGCAAGCAGGTGCCGCTCAACTGCAGCGTGGCGGTGGACAACATCCACCACCAGGCCGACCTGATGCTGGAGGTGGGGCAAAAGAACGTGCGGGACGGCTACATGACGCAGGCCTCGTTCGACAGCACCGCGCCCAAGATCCGTGAGGCCAAGGGCAAATACAGCGTGGCGGACTGCCAGGGTGCCAGCGGCAACAAGAAGAGCTTCTACCAGTGCATGTCCAGCAGCCGCAACCATGTGACCGGTTGCGACAAGCAGTACAAGCACTGACCTGCCCCCGTCCCCGGGCTACCCGCGCAGTGCGCAGGTGCCTCAGGCGTTGTGCAGCACGTCGCCCTGGCGCACCGCGGCCCCTGACCGCACCAGCTCACCCGCCAGGCTGCCCAGCCACTCGGGCTCGGGCTGGTCGCCAAAATGGCGCTCTCGCAGCATCCCGAAGTACGGGGTGGCGGCCGCCCAGGCCGACAGGTCGGCCATGCTGATCTGCCGCCACTCCAGCAGCTTGTACTTGAGCAGCACCTTGGCGGCATACAGCGCGTGTTTCTCGGGGTTGCGCACAAAGCCGTCGAGCCGGCGGCGCGCCACCTCCAGCGCCCGCGGCGCGTCGGCAAACACGGCACCGTGCCCCGGAATGACCACCGAAGGCGAGAGCCTTTCGATCAGGTCGAGCGTGGCCGCGACCTCGGCAAAGGCGCGGTCGCCCTCCAGTTCGGGGAACACCACGCCGAAGCCGTTTTCCCACAGCGCATCGGCCGAAATCATGAGGCGTGCGCGGGGCTCGAACAGCACCACCGAATGCGGGTCGTGCCCCGGCGCGGCATGCACCTGCCAGGGCTTGTCGCCCAGCATCACGCATGAGCCAGGTTCCAGCACCGTGTCGAAGCGAAAAGGTGGGCATTCCTGGCCCGTGGGGGTGTAGCTCAGGGCATAGGGGTCCCAGTGACGCACATGGGTCGCCTGGCCGGGGGGGATGGCTGTGCGCAGGGCGGGCCAGGCCCGCTGCAGGGCTGCGTTGCCGCCGCAGTGGTCGCTGTGCAGGTGGGTGTTGAGCACGCGGTCCAGCGCGCGGCCGCCCAGGCAGGCGCGCACCAGTTCGACCGTCTGGTCTGCATGGCTGCAGTAGCCGGTGTCCACCAGCGCCGTATCGCGCTGGCCGGTGAAGAGGATGTTGTTGGCCGACAGCCAGCCCCGCTCCAGTACGGTGATCTCTGGCGGCAGCAGCGTGTGGGCGGGGGAAGGTGACATGGCGGGCATGGGCAATAACGCTGTCGCAGTCGACGGGGCAGTGGCGGCCCGCGGGCAATCCACGGGCCTGCGCGGGGTCAGCCTACCCCAGCCCGAAGGTGGCCGGCGTCCTCCAAAACCCGTACCCCGCAAGATGGGGGCGGGCGGGCGCAGCACGGCGTGCCTGCGCCCTGCCCGCGGGGGCTACTTCTGGGTGCGCAGTTCGCGCCGCAGGATCTTGCCCACGTTGCTCTTGGGCAGCTCGTCGCGGAACTCGATGTACTTGGGCCGCTTGTAGCCGGTGAGGTTCTGCTGGCAGTAGTTGGCCACTTCGTCCTCGGTCAGGGCCGGGTCGCTCTTGATGATGAACACCTTGATCGCCTCGCCCTGCTTCTCGTCGGGAATACCGATGGCCGCGCATTCGACCACGCCGGGGCACAGGCTGATGACCTGCTCGAGCTCGTTGGGGAACACGTTGAAGCCGCTCACCAGGATCATGTCCTTCTTGCGGTCGATGATGCGGGTGTAGCCCTGCGGGTCCATGATGCCGATGTCGCCCGTGCGCATGAAGCCGTCGGCCGTGAAGGCCTTGGCGTTTTCTTCGGGCTGGTTGTAGTAGCCCGTCATCACATTGGGGCCGCGGATGCAGATCTCGCCCGGCTCGCCCTGGGGCACGCTGTTGCCGTCATCGTCCTTGATGGCAATGTCGATGCTGGGCAGCGGCAGGCCGATGTTGCCGCTGAAGGTGGTGCTGATGACCGGGTTGTTGGTGCCGATGGCACAGGTCTCGCTCATGCCCCAGCCTTCGATCATGGTGCTGCCCGTGGCTTTTTGCCAGGCCTTGGCAGTGCCCTCGCTGGCGGCCATGCCGCCGGCCTGCGACACGCACAGGTGCGAGAAATCCAGCGTCTTGAACTGCGGGTTCAGCAGCAGCGCGTTGAACAGCGTGTTCACCGCGGGCAGCATGTGGAAGGGGCGCTTTTTCAGCTCGGCAATGAACTTGGGGATATCGCGCGGGTTGGGGATCAGCGTGAGGCTGGAGCCCTGGCGGATGGCGAGCAGGCACAGCGTGAGCGCAAAGATGTGATACAGCGGCAGCGCGGCAATGGAGTTGGCCTTGCTCAGGTCGCCTACCTTCGAGAGGGCGGGCGAGAACCACGCCTCGGCCTGCAGCGTGGCGGCGACGATGTTGCGGTGGGTCAGCACCGCGCCCTTCGACAGCCCGGTGGTACCCCCCGTGTATTGCAGGAAGGCAATGGAGTCGAGCGTGGCCTGGCTGGGCGACAGCGACTTGCCTTCGCCCAGTGCCAGCGCCTTCTTGAACGTGACGACCTTGCGCCCGCCCGACAGGGGCAGTTCGTAGGCGGGCACCATCTTGGCCAGGTGGCGCACGGCAAAGGTGATCCATTGGCCGTACCAGAAGCCCAGCAGGTCGCCCATCGAGGCCATCACCACATGCTTGACGGCCGTGCGGTCCACCACGTCAGACAGGGTGTGCGCAAAGTTTTCCAGGATGACGATGGCGGTGGCGCCCGAATCCTTGAGCTGGTGCTCCAGCTCGCGTGCGGTGTACAGCGGGTTGACGTTGACGCAGGTGTAGCCGGCGCGCAGCACGGCGGCCATGGTCACGCCGAACTGCGGGATGTTGGGCAGCATGATCGCCACGCGCGCGCCCGGCTCCAGGCCCAGGCTCTGCAGGTAGGCGCCGAGCGCAGCCGAGCGGCGTTCCAGCTCGCCATAGCTCATCCATTGGTCCATGCAGACCGAAAACGGGCTGCTGGCGTGTTTGCGGAAGGACTCTTCCAGCAGATGGGCCACGGAGCGGTATTGCTCGGGCTGCACTTCGTGCGGTACGCCCGGGGGGTAGCTCTTGAGCCAGATCTTTTCCATGCGCTTGTTCCTTGTGCTCGCTCGTTTCAGGGGAATACGGGGCCAGTGGCGGCCTTTTCCAGGTCCACCGCAGCCGGGCCACTGTCAGCGAACGCGGGCAGCACTGAGGTGCGCTGCCCGGCCGCCGGTGGGCCACAGATTGTGGAAGCGCGGGGCCCCGCGCGGTTACCGGGCTTGTCCTAGGGTGGCAGCCAGTTGCGTCCCGCAAGTGACAGGGGCTGCATCGAACAGGCTGGCAATGAGCGCCGACTCGCGCTGCTCGATCATCTGCAAAAACCGCTCGACCGCACCGCGCTGGCGCGCCAGCTGGCCGAAGGTGTCGAACCCTGCCTCCAGAAACTGCTGCAGCGCCCCCATGCCCGCCGCATGGGCGGGGCCGCGCATCATCCGCAGCATCATGCGCAGGCCGGGCGTTCGGGTCAGCCGCGCCAGGTCGGTGCCCATGGCCAGCACGCGTTGCAGTTGCTGCTCGCGGGCGTGGCGCTGGCCCACCTGCCGCCATGCGGCCACGTAGCGCGCTGCGGCGTCGTGGGTGTCCGTGGCGGCAGCGGGTGTGGCTGGTGCCCAGGCGCGGCCCATGTCCTGGTCCAGTCCCTCGGTCTGCGCATGCAGCACGGCCAGCGCCACGGCCGTGGCCACCACGGGCTGCGGAAACACCGTCTGCAGCGTGCCGGCGATGCGGCTGAACTGCTGGTCGCGGTCGGTGTAGTCGGCGTCGCTGTACAGCTCTTCCAGAAAGAACCGGGTGGCCGGCCCGAACGAAGGCGACACCATCAGGTCGGCATACGTGCCACGAAAACGCCGTGCCTGGAGCGCCTTCACCCGGCCCACCGCATCGCCCAGTGCCGGGTCGCCCCGGCGGTGCAGGCGCATGGCGTTCACATCGGCAATGCTGTCGCGGATGGTCTGGGCGGCATCCATGGGGCGGGTTCTCCTGAGGCGGTGGCGCGGGCGGAACAATGAAGGCTGGCGCCGCACAATGGCGTGGCGGACGGCTTCGCTGTCGCAGTCCGCCAAATTACATCATCCCCACCGGGCACCTCCACCATGATCGCGCGCTGGCAACAAACGCTTTTTTCCATCCACTGGCTGGGCGTGGCCGCCTGGCTGGTCTGGCAGTGGCCGCAGTCGCCCGTGCGGGCGTTGGCCGGTGCGCTGGTGCCGCTGGCGGTCTTTGTGCTGGTGATGACGGTGGAATTTGCCCTGATGCACCACGCCAACCGGCGCGACCCTGCCCCCCGGGCCCGGCTGGCCCAGGTGGTGGCGGCCTGGTGGGCCGAGCTGCGCGTGGCGCTGCTGGTGTTCGGCTGGCGCCAGCCGTTTCGCCACCGGGCGATACCCGACTGGCTGCCGCCAGCGCCCACCGGCCAGCGTGGCGTGGTGCTGGTGCACGGGTTCATGTGCAACCGCGGCCTGTGGCTGCCATGGCTGCCGCTGCTGCGCGAGCGGGGGCATGCCCACATTGCAGTCAACCTGGAGCCGCCGATGGGCTCCATTGACGACTATGCCCACATCATCGACGCAGCCGTGCAGCGCGTGGCCACTGCCACCGGCATGCCGCCCGTGCTGCTGTGCCACAGCATGGGCGGGCTGGCGGCCCGTGCGTGGCTGCGTGCGCACCCGGACGCCCAGGCGCGCGTGCACCGGGTGCTGACGCTGGGCACGCCCCACGGCGGTACGTGGCTGGGGCGCTTCAGTACGGCAGTGAACGGGCGTCAGATGAGTCTGGCGGGGGATTGGGTGGTGGCGCTGCAGCGCTCAGAACCGCAGGTGCTGGCGGGCAAGTTCGTATGCTGGTTTTCCAGCTGCGACAACATCGTGTTCCCTGCGAGCACCGCCACGTTGGCGGGGGCAGATAACCGGCTGGTGCAGGGGGTGGCGCATGTGGAGATGGCGCTGGATGGGGGGGTGATGCGGGAGTGTCTGGAGGAGGTGGGGCGGGGGTGATTTTGGGCCAAATCGGGCTGTAGTCGAGGTTTTGTAATGGCTGGTTGCTATTGTTTTTGATGATTGGCGCTTGGCGTCGGGTGTGGTGTTTGGTCTGTTTGGGCTGAGTCTGTCTCGGCTTCGTTTGATGTGGCGACCGCATGCCTGTGTTCAGGGCGGAAGCCGGGAGTCGCCCGGCTTGCGACTCACTTTCTTTTGCTTCGCCAAAAGAAAGTGAGCAAAGAAAAGGCGACCCTCAGTCTGCGACCTCTTCGCGGCGCGAAGGGGCAAACCTGCGCCGTGGCGGTTGCGGGGGGCGCCGCGGAACTCGCTTGGCTGCTGCGCAGCGCCGCTCGGACAGCCGCGGCGAGTCAGATCACGAAGCAGCCGCGCACTTGCGCGACTGCCACCCCGCAACCGCCCCGGCGCAGGCGCAGCCTGAAGGGGGTGGGGCACCGAACAGCCGAACAGCCACACGGGTCGTCGCTGCGCTCGACCCGGCATCGGCCACGCCCAGCGCGAGGCGCCTGCGCCCGCGAACTGGGGCCGAGCGAAGCAAAGGCCCGAATGGATGTCCGCTCCCCATCCCCTCTGTATGCGCCGAGGAGCGCAGGGCGTGGCGAAGGACACACGCTTCGTGGACTGACTCGCTGCGGCTGTTTGAGCGGAGCGCCGCAGGCGCGCAGCGAGTTCCGCAGCGCGCCCCACGCACGAGCACCACAGGTTGCCCCGTAGCGAAGCGCAGGGGACGCAGACAGCGGGGTCGCCCTTTCTTTGGTGACTTTCTTTCGGCGACGCGAAAGAAAGTTACTCGCACGCCGGGCGACTCCCGGCTCCTGCCCTGAACAAAGGCATGCGGTACCCACAGCCAAGCCAGGCTTCGACAAGCTCAGCCCGAACAGACGACTGGGCGCAGCAATCCACGCGCCCAGTCTCCGCAGCAGTAACCTGCACTGCACTAGTCCCCAACCCAACTCAAGAAAATGCTATAAATAAAATAGCAATACAGGCAAATAAATCAAGCGCTACAGCCCGATTTGGCACAAAAATCAAGCGGCAACGACCACCCCATCCCGCTCATCCGCCGCAAACTCCGGCAGCCCCTGCAGCTCTTCATAAATCGGCGCAAAGTCCGCCGCCGTCATGTCAAACAGCTGCTCAAAACTGTCGATTACAAAATAAGTCTGCTGGTACGTATCGATCTTGTAGCGCGTGCGCATGGTGCGTGCCAGCGCCAGCGGAATCCGCTGCGGTTCAGGGCTTTGCACCGAATACGCCAGCTCCCCGGCAGAACTCAAAATGCCCGCGCCATACGCCCGCAGCCCGCCCGCCTCACGGATCAGCCCGAACTCGATCGTGTACCAGTACAGGCGGCTGAGCATCTCGCAGGCGCCCAGGACCTGGGCCTTCAGGCCGCCCTGGCCGTAGCGCTGCACGTAGTCGGCAAACACCGGGTTGAACAACAGCGGCACATGGCCGAACAGGTCGTGAAAGATGTCGGGCTCGACGATGTAGTCGAACTCCTCGGGTTTTCTGATCCAGTCCGTCACCGGGAACTTGCGGTTGGCCAGCAGCGTGAAGAACGGCACCTCGGGGATCAGCCCCGGCACGCCCACCAGCTCCCAGCCGGTGGCCTTGTGCAGGCGCTCGTTGACCTCTTCAAAGCGCGGAATCCGGTCACTCGCGCCCAGCGAGGGCAGGGCCTGGATGAAAGCCTCGCTGGCCAGGCCGGGCAGCAGTGCGCGCTGGCGTTCGTACAGGCGGCGGTAGGTGTCGTGGTCGGCCTCGGTGTAGGCCGCAAAGTTCTGTGCACAGGTGTAGTCTGCCTGGGCGCGGCTGTAGTCGCCGCGGGGCGGGCGCTCGCTGGCCCCATACACGACAGGTTTGACAAGGGATTCGACGGCCATGGCTGCGCTCCGGTGTGGTCAGGCCTTCTTGGCCTCAAGCACGCCGCGGGCGATCTGGTCGCGCTCCAGCGATTCGAATAGCGCCTTGAAGTTGCCTTCGCCAAAGCCGTCGCGGTAGTCGCCCTTGCGCTGGATGAATTCAAAGAACACCGGGCCCAGCATGGGGGTCGAGAAGATCTGCAGCAGCAGGCGCGGCGTGCCGTCGGCCGTGGTGCCGTCGAGCAGAATGCCGCGCGATTGCAGCTCGCCCACCGGCTGGCTGTGGCCGGGCAGGCGGGTTTCGAGCATCTGGTAGTAGATGTCGTTGGGCGCCGGTGCCATGGGCACGCCGGCCAGGCCCAGCTTGTCCACGGTGGCCAGGATGTCGTCACAGATCAGCGCGATGTGCTGGATGCCTTCGCCGTTGAACTGCATCAAGAATTCTTCGATCTGCCCGCCGCCCTGCTTGGACTCTTCATTCAGCGGGATGCGGATCTTGCCGTCGGGTGCGGTCATGGACTTGGAGGTCAGGCCCGTGTACTCGCCCTGGATGTCGAAGTAGCGGATCTCGCGGAAACCGAACAGCTTTTCGTAAAAGCCCGCCCAGAAACCCATGCGGCCGCGGTACACGTTGTGGGTGAGGTGGTCGATTTCGTTGAGGCCGTGGCCCGGGGGGCGGCGGTCCACGCCGTCGATGAATTCGAAGTCGATGTCGTAGATCGACTTGCCGTCTTCAAAGCGGTCGATCAGGTACAGCGGCGCGCCGCCAATGCCCTTGATGGCCGGCAGGCGCAGCTCCATGGGGCCGGTCGGGATCTCGATGGGCTGCGCGCCCAGCTCCAGCGCACGCTTGTAGGCCTTGTGGGCATCCTTCACGCGAAACGCCAGGCCGCAGGCCGAGGGGCCGTGCTCGGCGCCAAAGTAGGCCGCCTGGCTGTGGGGCTCGCGGTTGATGATGAAGTTGATGCCGTTCTGGCGGTACAGCACCACGTCCTTGGAGCGGTGCTTTGCCACCAGCGTGAAACCGAGTTTTTCGAAGACATCTTCCAGCACTCCGGGCGCGGGCGAGGTGAATTCGACAAACTCGAACCCCATCAGGCCCATGGGGTTGTCCCAGGCTTCGATCTGGGCGGCGGCTTGTAGCGGCAGGGCGGCGGTCATGGGGTTGTCTCCGGCATTCGAAATGGATGGATGAATGCCAGTGACTTTAGGCGTGCCTTGCTTCATGTTTCGGGCGAAATCAAGAGCCTTCCAACCCGGATTTGCAGGATTGTTGCGAAAGCTCAAGCCCAGGCGCAAATCCTGGGCGCTTTGCTGCTGTTGGCGGGTGGATGCGGTGCATGCGGTGCACGAGCCCCCGGCTCGGCGAGACACCGCCACGCCAGCCGCCAACGGGCGCGCGATCAGGAGCCCGCTTGCATGCGTCGCAGTGCCAGCGCAGCGTCTACGCGCTGCTGCTCTTCGCTGGAGAACAGCTGGCGGCGCAGCTGCTCCAGTGCCGCACCATCGCCCTGGGTGGACCGTGCCTGGCTGTACTGGTCCAGGCGCTGGTGCCAGTGGCGTTCTTCCCGGTCGAGCTGGGCCATGGCTTGCGCGGCCGTTTCGCCGTACTGGGCGGCGCGGGCGGCGTGGCGTGTGGGGTCGTCGGTGTTCTGGGCGTTGAACGCGGCGGTCTGCGCGGCGGCGTCCATGTGGGCTGTGGCCGCGCTGCGCTCGGCCCGGCGTTCTTCGGGCAGCTCGTTTTCGGCATCGCGCAGGGCTTTGGCGCGCTGCTCGGGTGTGAGCGCCGTGTTGCGCGCAATCTCCAGCCGGGCGAGCGTATAGCGATCCAGGTCGGCTTCGCGGGCGAAAAGGGCGTCGTACTCGTCGCCATCAAAGAACTGCTGGCGCACCTTGTGGCGTGCCTCCAGCGCCTCGCGCAGCGCGACGGGGTCGGTGGTGGCATCTTTGGGGGTGCGCAGCTGCCCCAGGGCCACGCGGTAGTCCACATAGCGGCCCGCCAGCGCCAGCGCGCGCGGCACCAGGTCGGCCGGGAAATGCTTGCCTGCCAGCGCCGCCAGCCGGGCCTTGAGCATGGCCGGGTCGGTCACATCGCCGTCCTGCGCCTCCATCAGCAGCGCTTCGAGCATGTCGCGCAGGCCATGCACCAGCAGGGGGTCCGTGGCCTGGCCGGGGCTGGCGCCGCGGCGCGCGGCGAAAAAGCTGTCTTCCATGGGCCGGCCCGGCCCTGCAGTGCCGCCCTGGACGCCCGCCGCACGCGAGGTGGCCGAAGACGGCCCTGCTGGCAGGCCGCCTGCGCTGCCACCGGCGGGGGCGTGCAGGCCCAGCCACCAGGCCAGGCCTGCAGCGGCTGCCACCAGCGCGATGCCGGCGGCGAAGGCGCGGGTGTGGGCCACGGCTTACAGGCCTTGCAGCTTCAGGCGGTT
Source organism: Burkholderiales bacterium Ga0074133 (assembly GCA_001464865.1). Classification (GTDB taxonomy): domain Bacteria; phylum Pseudomonadota; class Gammaproteobacteria; order Burkholderiales; family Burkholderiaceae_C; genus Acidovorax. The sequence continues at coordinate 11,588 of LNEG01000089.1, read as the reverse complement.
GGCGTGCTGGCGGTACAGCGTGACCGGGTCGGTCGAGAACCAGTCGCGTAGGCCGAGCAGCTGGTTGACTTCATCCAGATGGTTTTGGCGGTAGTCACCCAGGTGGCGGCCCAGGCGCGATGAGCAGGCCGACACCAGGCCGTCATTGGCTTCGCCGAACACCAGACTCATCACGCTCAGCAGGCCGTCGCTGGCGTCGAGCACGTTGGTCAGCGGCAGGGTGCCGGTCCACGAGTAGTAGCGCACGCCGTTGACCAGCTCGGCACCGTTGCCGCAGCCTGCTGTGGGAACGCCCTGCGGAAAACGTGTGTTGAATTTGGCCGAGCCCGCGGTGGTGAGCGAATCGAGCGCCGCAGTCGGCATCTGGGGCAAGCCGTTGCCGCCCGAGGTGAGGTTGATCAGGCTGACCAGCGCCTTTGCGGCACTGTTGGCCACCGCTTCAGACACCGAACCCGCTGGCGCTGCGCCGCGCAGGATGTCGGCGACGCGCGATCCGCGGTTGACGCCGCCGATCGACGTGACCGAAGCCACCAGCTGCGGTGCCACGCCTGCCACGTAGCGGGTGGTGGGGCCCCCGTGCGAATGTCCCACCAGGTTGACCTTTTGCGCGCCGGTGATCGCCAGGATGGTCTTGACCTGCGCCAGCAGCTGCTCGCCGCGCACCTCGGTGCTGTTGGCGGCCGATACCTGCGCCACATACACGCGGGCGCCGCCCTGGCGCAACGAATCCGGAATGCCGTAGAAGTAATCGATGCCCAGGGCCGAGTCGAAGCCGAACAGGCCATGCACCAGCACGATGGGGTAGCGCGTCTGGGTGTAGCCGGTTTGGGCATGGGCACTGGCCCCCAGCAGCAAAAGCCCCGCGGTGGCTGCCAGGGCAAGGCGCCGCAGGAAGCGGCTCAGAAATCCGGTCATGTCGTTGTCTCCGTCGGTATGGGTTTTTATGCTCGCAAAAACGAACGACCGTGCGTTTTTGCGAGCATCATTTTTTCTGCGGAGGACGGTCAGTCACCATCAGGACATACCCCAGCCTGCTGCGTGGTAGGCGCAGCGTTCCGATAATTCGTACTATCCTGCGCCATGCAAGCTATCAACGCACTCGACAAGCTGGACAGGGCCATCTTGCGCCGCCTTCAGGAAAATGGCCGCGAAACCTACGACGTGATCGGCGAGCAGGTGGGCCTGTCGCCCAGCGCCGTGCTGCGCCGCGTCAAGCGCCTGGAAGAAGCCGGCATCATCAGCCGCTACGTGGCCCTGGTGCCGCCCGAGGCGGTGGGTCTGGGGCTCACGGCCTACCTGAACGTGCGGCTTGAAAAGCACACTGAAAGCCATAAGCGCAACCCCATGGACCTGTTTCGCGCCAGCGTGCAGACCTGGCCCGAGGTGGTCGAATGCGCATCGCTCACCGGTGAGATGGACTACCTCCTGCGCGTGGTGGTGGCCGACATGGCGCACTACAGCCGCTTCATCATGGACACCCTGCTCAAGCATCCCAGCGTGCAGGACTGCAAGACCAGCTTTGTGCTGGACCGGGTGAAGGCGACCACCGCGGTGCCGGTGTAGCGCGGGACCGCGGCACGGATGTGCCTGCGGTTCACGGCATGCAAAGACCCATGCATCGTCGCATTGGCAACAGGGTGACTGTGGGCAAGGGTTGATCTGCGCGCGACCGGGCGCTAACCTGCGATCACGCCGCCCACGCAATCCCGCCGGCACGGCCAGACAGGCGCCGCGTGCGGTAGGTAGAACTACTTGGCACGCTTCGCTATTCATAGCAAAAAGCCCATGAGCCCCTTGCCCGGAGACCGATTTATGTCCCAATCGAGCTCCCTCACTAAATTGTTGCAGTGCAGCAAGAGGGTCTGGAAATGATCAGGGATAACCCTTATATTTCAGGCCATGATCGCAACAAAAGACTGGTTCAAGGCCTCCTGGGAAGCCGGCAGGGGCCTTTTGCACCCTGTGACGGCCCGTACCCCGGATGAGCGCGACCGGTCAAAGGAGGCTCCGGTGATGGTTCCCATCCGCTCCCTGGGCCCCTCGTACCGCGAGCGGATCACCCAGCATCTGCTGCAGCTCGAACCCGCCGACCGCTACCTGCGCTTTGGCTACGCCGCCAACGACGAGCAGATCCGTCGCTACGCCGAGCAGCTGGACTTCGACCGCGACGAAATCTTCGGCATCTACAACCGCCGCCTCGAACTCATCGCCATGGCGCACCTGGCGTTTTCCGAGCACCCCGAGCACAAGCACTGCGCCGAGTTTGGGGTGTCGGTGCTCAAGCAGGCACGCGGCCGGGGCTTTGGTGCCCGGCTGTTCGAGCGCGCCGTGATGCACGCCCGCAACGAGGGCGTGAACATGGTGTTCATCCATGCGCTGTCGGAAAACACGGCCATGCTGAAGATTGCCCGCAATGCGGGTGCCACCGTGCGCCGCGACGGGTCCGAGTCCGAGGCTTACCTGCAGCTCCCGCCCGCCAGCCTCGATACGCGCATGACCGAGATGGTCGAGCAGCAGATTGCCGAGGTGGACTACCAGCTCAAGCGGCAGGCCAAGCAGTTCTGGGACTTTCTGGCCAGCGTGCAGGAAGTGCGCAGCGGCGTGCAGGACGCCCGCCACAAGTCGGCTGAATAGCGAGAGCACCCCCTGAGTCGCCTTCGGCGCCTTCCCCCTCTCCGACGCGCTTCGCGCTAGGGAGGGGAACGCAGCCAGCGCGGCGGGGCGGCCCTTGCGCGGCTGCTCGCGCAAGGGCCGCTTGGTTGAATTTGACGGCGGGCACACAGGCACGTAACTGCGATCCGCTATCCTAGGGGCCTGATTCACTACCGCACGTCGTGCACTCCAGTGTCTGACCCGCACCCCGCGCACCCCGGGCGACCGCCCGAACGGGAAGACAAGCGCACCTTCCTGCAAAAAGTGGCCGAGTTCATTCACCCGGGGCCTGATTCCCGGGAAGAACTCATCGAAACCCTGGCTGATGCCGAAGACAACGACGTCATCGGCGCTGAATCCCGCGTGATGCTCGAGCGGGTCATCCGCATGGCCGACATGAGCGCCTGCGACGTGATGGTGGCCACGCCGCGCATGGATCTGGTCAACATCGATGCCCCCTTTGAAGATCTGCTGCACCTGGTGATCACCACTGCGCATTCACGGTTTCCGGTGTACCAGGGCGAGCGCGACAACATCATCGGCATCCTGATGGCCAAGGACCTGCTCAAGCTGCAGCGGGCCCCGGAGCTGAACATCCGTGCGCTGCTGCGCCCGGCGGTGTTCGTGCCCGAGAGCAAGGGCCTGAACGATCTGCTGCGCGAGTTCCGCGGCAACCGCAACCACCTGGCGATCGTGATCGACGAGTTCGGCCGCGTGGCGGGGCTGGTGACCATCGAAGACGTGCTCGAACAGATCGTGGGCGAGATCGAGGACGAGTTCGACATCCCCGAGGACAACGGCGACATCTTCGGTCTGGCCGACCGCACCTACCGCGTGAGCGGCGACACGCCGCTGGAGCGCGTGGCCGAAGCGTTTGAAGTCGCTTTGCAGGGCAGTGACCCCGATGCACAGTTCGACACCATTGGCGGCCTGATCGCCCACGAGATGGGCCACCTGCCGCGCCGTGGCGAACAGGTGCAGCTGGGCGGCCTGCGGTTTGTGGTGCTCCATGCCAAGGGCGGCGCGGTGCGCTGGTTCAAGGTATCGCGGGTCGACGACACCAGCGCTGACGGCTGATGGCGCGCAGCCGATCCCGTACGGGGCAGCCGTTGGCCCTGCAGTGCCTGCTGGCACTGGGCGCGGGCCTGGCCCAGGCGGCGTCGCTGGCGTGGCCGGGCACGGGGCAGCCGCTGTGGTGGCTGCAGATCGGCGCCATGATGGTGCTGGCAGCCCTCCTGCTGAAGGCACAGCGGCACGCGGCGCCGTTTCGGCGCGGGGCTGTGCTGGGCGGGGTGTTCGCCACGGCCTGGCTGGCGGGCACGTTCTGGTGGCTGTTCATCTCGATGCACACCTACGGCGGGCTGGCCGCACCGCTGGCAGCGGCGGCCGTGCTCGTGCTCGCAGCGTTCCTCGCCAGCTACTATGCGGTGGTTTTGGGGCTTTTTTGCCGCATGGTGCCGGTAAATATTGCCTTGAATGCTATTGTTTTTGGAGCATTGTGGTTGCTGGCCGAACTGGCTCGCGCCATTTGGTGGACCGGTTTTCCGTGGGGTGCCGTGGGCTACGCCCATGTGGACGGGCCCCTGGGCGTGCTGGCGCGCAGCGTGGGCGTGTACGGAGTAGGCGCGGTGGCTGCAGCGCTGGCGATGCTGCTGGTGCAGTGCCGCCCGGCCCACATGCGCAGCGCGCGGGCCTGGGCCCTGACAGTCGGGCTGGTGGCGGTATGGGGTGCAGCCGCCGTGCAGCGCCACTGCGCAGTCGAGCTATGCCATACGCCGGCTGCACCCGCTGCAGCGCCGCTTACGCTGGAGTTGCTCCAGGGCAATATCCCGCAGGATGAGAAGTTCCAGCCCGGCAGCGGCGTGCCGCTGGCGCTCAATTGGTACGCCGACACCCTCAAGGCTGCCACGGCCGACCTGGTGGTGGCTCCCGAAACGGCCATTCCGCTCTTGCCCCAGCAGCTCATGCCGGGCTATCTGGAGGGGATTGCCGCGCACTTTGCGCAAACAGGCCGCGCAGTGCTGCTGGGCATACCGATGGGCAGCGAGGCCGAGGGGTACACCAATTCGGTGCTGGGCATGGGTCCCGGGCCAGGCGATGCGGCGTCCGCCTACCGGTATGACAAGCACCATCTGGTGCCCTTTGGCGAATTCATCCCACCTTTCTTCCGGTGGTTCACCGCCATGATGAACATCCCGCTGGGCGACTTCAATCGCGGCTCGGCAGGGCAGCCCTCGTTTGAGTGGAAAGGGCAGCGTATTGCGCCCAACATCTGCTATGAGGATCTCTTTGGTGAAGAAATGGCGGCTAGCTTCATCGATCCGGCGCAGGCCCCGACAGTGCTGCTCAACTTCAGCAACATCGGCTGGTTTGGCGATTCGCTGGCCATCGACCAGCACCTGCACATCAGCCGCATGCGGGCGCTGGAGTTCGAGCGGCCTATGGTGCGCGCCACCAACACCGGTGCGACCGCCGTCATCGACCACCGGGGCGTGGTCACGCACGCATTGCAGCGCCACACGCGCGGCGTGCTGCAGGCCGAGGTGCACGGGCGCGGGGCGGATGTCGCCAGCGGCTGGGCGATCACGCCTTATGCGTGGTGGGCATCCCGGTGGGGGCTGTGGCCGTTGTGGGCGGTGGGGGTACTGGCGCTGGCAGGCGCCATGTTCGCCACCAGCGCTGCAAGGGGCCGCCGGTGGCGTGGCGGTTGATCCAGGTCAGGCATCGGGCGCGGCGGCGCGGGGGGCTGCGCAACGCTGTCTTTAGAGGCGGCTCCCTATGCCTTGATAATGGAGCCCCGCAGGCGGGGGCTTGCGGTCGAAAAATGATGAATTCAAGCGGGCACACCCGCGGTTCTGGAGCACGATTGAAGATGGCTGATTCCTTTTCCTATGAACAACTGATTGCCTCGGGCGAAGGCCGGTTGTTCGGCGCCGACAGTGGCCGCCTGCCGCTGCCGCCCATGCTGATGTTCGACCGCATCACGCACATCGACAGCGACGGCGGTGCCCACGGGCTGGGAAAGATCCGCGCCGAACTCGACGTGAAACGGGACCTGTGGTTTTTTGCCTGCCACTTCCAGGGCGACCCGGTGATGCCGGGCTGCCTGGGGCTGGATGCGATGTGGCAGCTCATCGGCTTTTACCTGACCTGGCTGCAGCTGCCGGGCCGTGGCCGCGCGCTGGGCGCGGGCGAGGTCAAGTTCACGGGCGAAGTCGGCCCCGGCGTGAAGCTGGTCACGTATGAAATCGACATCAAGCGCGTCATCAAGCGCAAGCTGGTCATGGCCATTGGCGATGCCCGCCTGCTGGCCGATGGCAAGGAAATCTATGTAGCCAACGACCTGCGTGTGGGCCTGTTCAAGCGCGAGGAAGAAGGCAAGGACGCAGCATGACCACCAGGAAGCGCGTAGTCATCACCGGCGCGGGCATCGTCTCGTGCATTGGCAACGACCTGGCCACCGTGGAGGCCTCGCTGCGCGCGGGCACCAGCGGCATCAAGGCGGTGGAAAAGTTCAAGGAACTGGGCTTGCGCAGCCAGGTGGGCGGCGCGCCCGAGATCGACATCGAAGCGCGCATTGACCGCAAGCAGCTGCGCTTCATGGGCGATGCGGCGGCCTACGCTCAGATCGCGCTGGAAGACGCCATCGCCCAGGCCGGCCTCACGCCTGAGCAGGTGAGCCACCCGCGCACCGGCCTCATCATGGGCTCGGGCGGCGGCTCGCCCGCCAACCAGATCGAGGCGGCCGACACCCTGCGCGAAAAAGGCATCCGCCGCGTGGGGCCCTACCAGGTCACGCGCTGCATGAGTTCCACCGTGTCTGCGTGCCTGGCCACCAATTTCAAGGTCAAGGGCATCAACTACTCCATCACCTCGGCCTGCTCCACGTCCGCCCACTGCATCGGCGCGGCGGCCCAGCAGATCGCCTGGGGCGTGCAGGACGTGATGTTTGCCGGGGGCGGCGAAGAGCTGTCCTGGGGCATGTCGCTGCTGTTTGACGGCATGGGCGCCATGTCGAGCAAGTACAACGACACGCCCGAGCGCGCCTCGCGCGCCTACGACGCCAACCGCGATGGTTTTGTGATCGCCGGCGGGGGTGGTGCCGTGGTGCTGGAAAGCCTGGAGCATGCCCTGGCCCGCGGCGCGACCATCCTGGCCGAAGTGGTGGGCTTTGGTGCCACCAGCGACGGCGAAGACATGGTGGCCCCCTCGGGCGACGGCGCCATCGCCTGCATGCAGCAAGCGATGGAGGGGCTCGATGCTCCCATCGACTACATCAACCGACATGCAGGAAGTGCGCGCCATGCGCGCGCTGTTTGGCGAAAAGGTGCCCCCGTTCTCATCCACCAAGTCGCTCACCGGCCATTCGCTGGGCGCGACCGGCGTGCAGGAAGCCATCTACTGCATGATCATGCTGAACAAGGGCTTCATCGCTGGTTCGGCCAATGTGGAAACGCCCGATCCGGCGCTGGGCGACATGCCCCTGGTCACGCAAACGCGCGATGCGCAGCTGACCACGGTGCTGTCCAACAGCTTCGGCTTTGGCGGTACCAACGCCAGCCTGGTGCTGCGCCGCTGGAGGGATTGAGCGATCCCCCTGAGGCGCTTCGCGCCTTCCCCCTTCTCTCGAATTGCTGCGCCATTCGGGAAGGGGGACGCAGCCAGTGCGGCGGGGCGGCCCTTGCACGGCTGCCCTCGCTTGGGTCTTGCGACTGCACAGGCCGCAGGCGATAACTGACGAGCACGCAAGAGGCATTCCAAACAATCCGAGCTCTCGGCAAGAGGTGGAGCGAGGTTGTTTCATACCCGCCGCGCCGGCTGTCCGGAGAGCGTTTGGTGCAGCAGCCCCGGCAGCATCGCCAGCATGCGCGTGGCGTGCAGGCCGGGCGGGTGCGCGCGGGCGTGGTAGCTGTACAGCGACATGGGCGGCAGCTCATGCAGTTCCAGCGTGACGAACTGGGCCGGGTCCAGCCGGGCGGCAGTGAAAAAATCCACTACCGTCCAGCCCATGCCCAGTTTGACCAGTTCCAGCGCCAGGCGCGATGTCTGCACCTGCACGCCCGGGCCGTCGGGCGCCGCCATGCGCTGGGCCAGGTCGTCAATCGCCTGCCGCATCGGGTCGTCCCCCACCAGGCGGATCACGGGCACGCGTGCCAGGCGTGCGGCGGGCGTGGCGGCGCGCGGTGCGCGGCTCCATAGCGCAGGTGCCACCGCCAGGTACATGCGCCCGCTGACCAGCAGCTCGCTGCCGACCTGGGGATGCGGGTGCTTGAAAAACCCCAGTCCGAAATCCACGTCGCGGGTCAGCAGGGCCTGCGTCATCTGGTCCTGGTGCAGGGTGCGCACCTCCACGCCCACCTGCGGGTGCTGCGCCGCGTGCTGATGCAGCAGGCGCGGCAAAAACTCGTGGCTCACCGATGGAATGGCCGCCAGCCGCACATCGCCCGAATCGCTGGTGGCCAGGTTGCGGGCAGTGCGCTTCAAGGCATCCAGCTGGCGATAGATGCCGGTGGACTCCGACGCCAGCACCCGTGCTTCGGGCGTGGGCGTCAGTCCGGCTGGCGTACGCACAAAAAGCCGGTACCCCAGCTGCAGCTCTGTGTGGGCCACCGCCTTGCTCACGGCCGACGGGGTAATGCACAACAGCCGCGCTGCAGCGCTCATGTTGCCGGTCTGGAAAACGACCTGGAAGACTTCGAGCTGGCGCAGGTTCATGGGGTTGCAGGGCTGATGAGCCACTACGGCAGGGTGTGAGTCTGATTCACAAGCATGGGTCGATTATTCCATTCAATTGTGTGCTGGCGTCCCATACCATCCGGCACCGCTCCAACAGGGCGGGAACGGGCGCCCCGCCAACCGTGGGTGCCCCACACGAAAAACCGGAGACCTCGTTCATGCACCTGTCTTTTTCTTCTTCTGCTTCTTCCTCGTCCATCACGCGCCGCTGGTTCGCGGGCGTGGTGTTGTCGGCCCTGTCCACCGTGGCGCTGGCCCAGGCGGCCAAGCCCCATGTCGTGGTGCTGGCCACGGGTGGCACCATTGCCGGCGCCGGTGCATCGGCGGCCAACAGCGCCACCTACGCTGCTGCCAAGGTGCCGGTCGACAAGCTGCTGGCCGGCCTGCCGGAGCTGGCCAATGTGGCCAAGGTCACGGGCGAGCAGGTGTTCCAGATCGCGTCCGAGAGCTTCACCAACGACCATCTGCTCAAGCTGGGCCAGCGCGTTTCGGCGCTGTCCAAGCAGGCGGATGTGGACGGTATCGTCATCACCCACGGCACCGACACGCTGGAGGAAACCGCCTACTTCCTGAACCTGGTGGTGCGCACGTCCAAGCCCATCGTGGTGGTGGGCTCCATGCGCCCCGGCACGGCCCTGTCGGCCGACGGTGCGCTGAACCTCTACAACGCCGTGGGCGTGGCCGCCAGCAAGGATGCCGCGGGCAAGGGCGTGCTCGTCACGATGAACGACGAGATCCAGACCGGCCGCGATGTGAGCAAGTCCATCAACATCAAGACCGAGGCCTTCAAGAGCCAGTGGGGCCCGCTGGGCATGGTGGTCGAGGGCAGGAACTACTGGTTCCGCGCCCCGGTCAAGCGCCACACCACGCAGTCCGAGTTCAACATCGACGACATCAAGGCCCTGCCCGCCGTGGACATCGTGTACGGCTACGCCAACATGAACACGACCGGCATCGAGGCCTATGGCAAGGCCGGCGTGAAGGCGCTCGTGCATGCCGGTACCGGCAATGGCTCGGTGGCTGCGCAAGCGGTCGAATCGCTCAAGACCCTGCGCGGCCAAGGCGTGCAGATCGTCCGTTCGGCGCGCGTGCCCGATGGCTTTGTGCTGCGCAATGCCGAGCAGCCCGATGACAAGTACGACTGGGTGGTGGCGCACGACCTGCGCCCACAAAAGGCCCGCATCCTGGCGATGGTGGCCCTGACCAAGACGAACGACAGCAAGGAACTGCAGCGGATCTTCTGGGAGTATTGAATCCCCACTTAGTCGCTGCGCGCCTTCCCCCTGGGGGGGGACGCCCCCAGCGCGGCGGGGCGGCCCTTGCGCGGGGGCGCTGGTACAGGCAGCGCCCGTTGATGCGGGCGTGGGCTCCTCCGGCGCGGAGAGTATTTCAGAGAACTTGGCGCACTACATGTGTGCCGACAGGCTGCCTGAAACGGTGGTCACTGGTGCGCAACGGCTTACCGCTTGCGTGGCTGGTTGGGAAGGCTGGGGCTCCAAAAGGGCTCCGGCCTTTTTTCATGGGCGGCCCGACCCTGTGTGTCATGGCGGGCGGCCTGCGCCGGCGCCGTAAAATCGATGGTTTTCGCGTGCTCCGTCGTGCGCGGCTTCTGCGGGGCCGCCGATGCGGTTCGCTGCAGTTCCTGTTTCCACCCTTCCAAGGCCGGCCTGGCTTGCCAGTGCCCACAATTTCTGACCATGTTGACCTTCCAGCAAATCATCCTGAAGCTGCAGTCCTACTGGGACGCGCAGGGTTGCGCCCTTTTGCAGCCCTATGACATGGAAGTGGGTGCAGGCACTTCGCACACCGCCACCTTCCTGCGCGCCATCGGCCCCGAGCCCTGGAAGGCCGCCTACGTTCAGCCCAGCCGCCGCCCCAAGGACGGCCGCTACGGCGAGAACCCCAACCGCCTGCAGCACTACTACCAGTACCAGGTGGTCCTGAAGCCCGCGCCAGCCAACATCCTGGAGCTGTACCTGGGCAGCCTCGAAGCCCTGGGCTTCGACCTGAAGAAGAACGACATCCGCTTTGTGGAAGACGACTGGGAGAACCCCACGCTGGGCGCCTGGGGCCTGGGCTGGGAGGTGTGGCTCAACGGCATGGAAGTCACGCAGTTCACCTATTTCCAGCAGGTGGGCGGCATCGACTGCAAGCCCGCCACGGGCGAGATCACCTACGGCCTGGAGCGCCTGGCCATGTACCTGCAGGGCGTGGACAACGTCTACAACCTCAAGTGGACCGACACCCTGAGCTACGGCGACGTGTACAAGCAAAACGAGGTGGAGCAGTCCACCTACAACTTCGAGCACTCGGACGCCGACTTTCTGTTCACCGCCTTCAACGCGCATGAAAAGCAGGCCAAGTACCTGATGGAGCAGCAACTGGCCCTGCCCGCGTACGAGCAGGTGCTCAAGGCGGCACACAGCTTCAACCTGCTGGACGCCCGCGGCGCCATCAGCGTGACCGAGCGCGCGGCATACATCGGCCGCATCCGCAACCTGGCCCGCAGCGTGGCGCAGAGCTATTACGAAAGCCGCGAGCGCCTGGGCTTCCCCATGGCCCCGCGCGAGTGGGTCGAGCAGATGGCCCCCACGTCCAAAAAGGCCGCCTGATGATCCTGGAAGTGGCCACCCTGCAGATCAAGCCCGGCCAGACGGCCGCGTTTGAGCAGGCCTTTGCGCAGGCGCAGCGCATCATTGCGTCGATGCCCGGCTACCAGGGGCACGAGCTGCAGCACTGCCTGGAAGACGACCACCAGTACGTGCTGCTGGTGCGCTGGGCCACGCTACAGGACCATACCGAGGGCTTTCGCGGCTCTGCCCAATACCAGGAATGGCGCACGTTGCTGCACCATTTCTACGACCCCTTTCCCACCGTGCTGCACTACAGCGCTGTCACGCCGTCTTTGAGCTGATCGATCCCATGACCACCCAAAACCTTCTCGTTGAACTGTTTGTGGAAGAGCTGCCCCCGAAGGCGCTCCAGAAGCTGGGCGATGCGTTTGCCACCGTGCTGGCAGACCAGCTCAAGGCCCTGGGCCTGGCCACCGCCGCATCGGCCGTGACGCCCTTTGCATCGCCGCGCAGGCTGGCTGCGCATGTGACGGCGGTGGCCGACAAGGCGGCCGACAAGGCCGTGCAGCAAAAGCTGATGCCCGTGACCGTGGGGCTCGACGCCAGCGGCAACGCCACGCCCGCGCT
>LNEG01000088.1 GCA_001464865.1 Burkholderiales bacterium Ga0074133 | reverse complement strand
AGCACCTGGACCACCTCGATCAGGTTGGCGTTTTCCAGGTTATTCCACCGGGCGATGTCTTTCCAGCTCTGTCCCGATTCAAGCCCGATGCGAATAAGGGTATCCCCCTGCTTGACCGTGTAGTAGCCAGGCTTGCCAGCGTTCTCGGCGCCGAGCAATGGCTTGATGGGTGTGACCACGACCTCGCTGCTGTGCGATGCCGCAGGCGCGGCCGGAGCTGCAGAGGTGGATGTGCCTCGATCCTCCACTGGTGCCCTGTTCAGACGGGTGCCACAGCCGGTGAGCGCCAGGCCCGCCAGTGCAACAGTCAACCCGACCACAAGACCACGCGATACGAACATAAGCATTCTTCCCTTTAGGCAATCCCCGATTTTAGGGGGACAAAATGCACGGGCTCGAGCACGTTTTGTTTCAATCCGTGCGGGGTTTTGTCGATCACAAGCAACATCTGCTGCCCGCCGGCCACCGCCATGGGAGCCACCAGACGGCCGCCCATTGCCAGCTGGTCGCACCACTCCTGGGGCACAGCCTCGCCACCGGCGGCCGAAATGATGGCGGCATAGGGCGCGCCCTTGGCATAGCCGATCATTCCGTCGCCCAGCAGAAGATGCACATTGGCCAGCCGAAATGGCCGCAGGTTGTCGCGCGCCTTGTCGTGCAGCGCACGGAGGCGCTCCACCGTGTAGACCTCGCGGGCCAGGTGGCTGAGCACAGCCGCCTGGTAGCCACAGCCGGTACCGATCTCCAGTACACGGCCCAAACCCTGGGCCCGAGCCGACTCGGCGCCCAGCAGCAGCTCGCACATGCGGGCCACCACGCTGGGCTTGGAAATCGTCTGCGCCAGCCCGATGGGCAGGCTGGTGTCCTCGTACGCCTGGTTCACCAGCGCACTGTCTACAAAACGGTGCCGCTCCACCGCGGCCATGGCCTGCAGCACCGCAGCCGAGGTGATGCCGCCTGCCGCCAGTTTGCTGACCATGCGCGTGCGCACCGCAGCAGAATCCAGCCCCACGCCTGACGGGGCAGCCGACGCCACGGCCGGCACTGCCGCGGTCCTCGCCACTGCGGGCGCAGCCGCACCCGGCAGGCGCGCAGGAAAGCCGGGGCGTCGCTGCATTACGCGGCCGGGGCGGCTGCCGCCCCCGAGGCAATGGCCGACGCCGTCTGGGCCCAGTAGCCCAGGTTGTCGTGGTCGGTCAGGTCCACCTTCAACGGCGTGATCGACACGTGGCCCTGCGCCGTGGCATGAAAGTCGGTGCCTTCGGCATCGTCCTTGGCCGCACCCGCGCCGCCGATCCAGTACATGGCCTCGCCGCGCGGACTTTCCTGCACGATCACGCGTTCTGCCGCATGCCGCCGTCCCAAACGACACAGCTTGATGGGCTGCATGGCCGCGAGCGGCATGTTGGGAATGTTCACATTCAGCAGCCAGGGGGTTTCGCTGATCAGGCTCTGGGCGTGCATCTGCGCGACGATCTCGCGTGCCTTGGCTGCAGCCGCTTCCAGCTCGCCCCAGCCCTTGTCCACCTGCGAGAACGCAATGGCCGGAATGCCGAACAGGTAGCCTTCCATGGCCGCGCCCACCGTGCCTGAATAGATGGTGTCGTCACCCATGTTGGCGCCGTTGTTGATGCCCGAAACCACCAGATCCGGCCGGTAGCCCAGCAGGCCGGTCAGCGCAATGTGCACGCAGTCGGCCGGTGTGCCGTTCACGTAGCGAAAGCCGTTGGCCGCCTTGTGCACATACAGGGGCGAGTGCAGCGTGAGCGCGTTCGACTTGGCGCTGTTGTTGTGCTCGGGGGCGACCACCTCGACCTCGACGCCAGGCAGCGTCTTGAGCGCGTCGTGCAGCGCCACGATGCCGGGCGCCTGGAAACCGTCGTCGTTGGAGATCAGGATTTTCATGGGTGATGCGGAAGGTTGCAACGGATTGTAGGTGGGCCCTGCCGCAGTGGTCGCCCGTGGGACATTGCCTGCCCGAGGGCCGCGCCTATCATGCCGAGCACCACAGACAGGAGACATTTCCCATGCACGCTTGGCTTTGCACAGACCCTACGGGCGTCGACGCACTCAACTGGACAGAACTGCCCACCCCGACCCCGAAGGCCGGCGAAGTGCTGATCGAGATCAAGGCCGCCAGCCTGAATTTCCCCGACCTGCTGATCGTGCAGAACAAGTACCAAATGAAGCCGCCGCTGCCGTTTGTGCCCGGCTCCGAGTACGCGGGGGTGGTGACTGCCGTGGGCGAAGGCGTCAAGCACCTGCAGGTCGGCCAGAACGTCGCCTGCCTGTCGGGCACGGGTGGCTTTGGCACGCACACCATTGCGCCTGCTGCGCTGTGCATGCCTTTGCCGGATGGCTTCTCGCATGTGGATGCAGCCGCATTCATCATGATCTACGCCACCTCCCACCACGCGCTGGTTGACCGGGCGCAACTGAAGGCGGGCGAGACAGTGCTGGTGCTGGGCGCAGCGGGCGGCGTGGGCACGGCCGCCATCCAGATTGCAAAGGCCATGGGTGCGCGGGTGATTGCCGCCGCCTCTAGTGACGAGAAATGCGCGCTGTGCACCTCCATCGGTGCCGACGCAGTCATTAATTACTCGAAGGAAAACCTGCGCGAAGCCATCAAGGCGCTGACCGATGGCAAGGGCCCGGACGTGATCTATGACCCTGTGGGCGGCGACTTTGCCGAGCCGGCCTTCCGCTCCATTGCCTGGCGCGGCCGCTACCTGGTGGTGGGCTTTGCTTCGGGCCCCATTCCCGCCCTGCCGTTCAATCTGGCACTGCTCAAGGGCGCGTCCATCGTCGGCGTGTTCTGGGGTGACTTTGCCAAGCGCGAACCCAAGGCCAACGCCGCCATGATGGCCGAGCTGGCCCAGTGGTATGCCCAGGGCAAGATCAAGCCCGTGATCGACCGCACCATGCCTATGGCCGAGCTGCCGGCGGCCTATGCACACATGGGTTCGCGCGGAGTGATGGGCAAGCTGGTGATGGTGAACTGATCGACAGCGCGCGCGGCTTGCAGGGCGCGAACGCGCTCTGCGGCCACGCCCGGCCCCCGGGCCACCCCGCGCCGCACGGCGCGTAACGCTGTGTCACACTCGCGTTTTCGCTCCGACCCTGCTGTCTGCACATGGCCGACCGACCACCTTCCGAAATCGCCCGCGAGACATTGAAGCAACTGGCTGCGCGCCGCTTGCCGCCCACGCCCGACAACTATCTGGCGATCTACGACGAAATCGCGGGCACCCGCAGCGCACAGCCGTTCCCCGATGGCCCGCTGCACCACATCCTTCGCATCCTGCCCGGGCAGACGCCCGCCCAGAAGCGGCTGCTCGGCCAGTTTGAACGCGCAGTCAACCAGAAGGACTGGTCCGCCCTGCAGAGCGTGCTGGTGGGCTATGCCAACCTGGGGCTGAGCCCCGCGGCCGGGGCCGCCGCAGACAAGGCGGCCGAAGGCGCCACGCCGCCCGCTGGCGTGATCCCGGAAGAGTTTGCCCAGACCCTCGCCCGCCTGATCGACAACACCCTGCCCGCCCTGGGCGAAGACGACCCCCGCGTCATCGATATGGCGCAGCAGCTCATCACCTTCCTCAAGGACCCAGCCCCGCCCATCAGCACGGGGCAGCTCATGGTGAGCAACTTTGCCTACAGGCTGTCGTTTGCCACCGAAGAGCAGGCGGCCATTCGGGCCAACCTGCTGCAGCTGTTGCAGATGGTGTTCGAGAACATTGCCGTGCTCAGCGTCGAAGACCGCTGGCTCCAAGGTCAGGCCGAGGCATTGATGACTGCGGCAACCCCGCCGCTCACGCTGCGGCGGCTCGATGACGTGGAGCGCCGCCTGAAGGACGTGATCTTCAAGCAGACGGAGGCCAAGGCCCGCACCGTCGAGGCGCAGGAGCAGATGAAGGAAATGCTGGCCGCGTTCATCGAGCGCCTGGCCCGCATCACGGCCTCCAGCACCACCTACCAGGGCACCATGGAGCGTTGCGCCGAGCTCATTGGCAAGGCCAGCACGCTCGAAGAGATTGCGCCCGTGCTGCAGGAAGTGATGGGCGCCACGCGCGCCATGGCGCTTGATAGCCGAGTGGCCAATGAAGAACTGAGCGACCTGCGCGAGCGCACGGAGGTCAAGCGCGCCGAGGTCGAACGCCTGCAGCAGGAGCTGGACCGCGCCAGCGCCCAGGCCCGGCACGACCCGCTGACGGGCTCACTCAACCGCAAGGGCCTGGACGAAGCCATGGAGCGCGAGATTGCACGCGCCCGCCGCCTGGGCTCGCCGCTGTGCGTGGCGCTGCTCGACGTGGACAATTTCAAGACCATCAACGACCGGCTGGGCCACGCGGGGGGGGACGCCGCGCTGGTGCACCTGGCCGAGGTCACGCGCTCGGTCATGCGCCCGCAAGACCTGCTGGCCCGCTATGGCGGTGAGGAATTCGTGCTGGTGCTCCCCGACACCACGGTGGAAAGCGGCGTGTCGGCCATGACGCGGTTGCAGCGCGAGCTGACCACGCGGTTCTTCCTGCAGGGCGCCGAGAAGGTGCTGATCACCTTCAGTGCAGGCGTGGCGCAGATCCACGACAGCGAAGACAGCAGCGACGCCATCCGCCGCGCCGACCAGGGCATGTATCTGGCCAAGCGGTCGGGCAAGAATCGGGTGATGGCGGCATAGGGCGGTGAAACACCCCCTGAGTCGCCTTCGGCGCCTTCCCCCTCTCCTGCGGGAGGGGGACGCCACCAGCGCGGCGGGGCGGCCCTAGCGCGGTGGCCGCTGACCTCGGCCAGGCCCGTATCCATCGCCGCGCATTCTTTGAGCCGCCCATGAACCCATACCAGCGTCGCATCTTCCTCCAGCACGCAGCCTGGGCAGCAGCAGCCACTGCCCTGCCCCGCTGGGCCTGGAGCAACCCGCCCGCGCTGCAATCCAACCCGTTTGCACTGGGCGTGGCCAGTGGCGACCCGGCCCACGATGGTGTGGTGCTGTGGACGCGGCTGGTGCTGGCCGACGCAGCGCAGATGCAGGCCCCGCACACCGTGCGGTGGGAGGTGGCGCACGACGCGCGCTTTGCGCAGATCGTGCAAAAAGGCCAGGCCACCGCCAGCCCCGGCCTCGGGCACAGCGTGCATGTGGAAGTGGCGGGCCTGGCGCCCGACCGCTGGTACCACTACCGCTTCATGCTGGGCGATGCCGTGAGCGCCACGGGGCGCACGCGCACGGCGCCGGCTGCCGATGTGCTCACGCCAAAAGTTCGGGTGGCGTTCGCATCGTGCCAGCGCTGGGAGCACGGGCACTACGCCGCGTGGCGGCACCTGGTGGCGGATGAGCCCGACCTGGTGGTGTTCCTGGGCGACTACATCTACGAATACGCCACCCCGCGCAACACCGATGGACTGGCGCGCACGCACAGCCTGCGCCACGCCAGCACACTGGCCGACTACCGCGACCGCTACGCCCTGCACAAGAGCGACCCGCACCTGCAGGCGGCCCACGCGGCCTGCCCCTGGGCGGTGACGTGGGACGACCACGAAGTGCAAAACGACTACGCCGCCGACGCGGGGCGTGGTGGCGACCCGGCGGCTTTTGGCGCGCTGCGCAGCGCCGGCTGGCAGGCGTTTTACGAAAACATGCCGCTGCGCGCGGCCTCGCTGCCCAGCGCCGCAGGCGGCCCGCCTTGGAGCACCCTGCAGGTGTACCGGCGCCTGCGCTGGGGCCGGCTGGCGCAGATCCACCTGCTGGATGCACGCCAGTACCGCAGCTGGCAGGCCTGCCGCCAGCCCGACACGACCGGCGCAGGGGCGGTGCGCCCGGCAGACTGCCCCACGCTGGCAGACCCGGCCCGCACCCTGCTGGGCACCGCGCAGGAGCGCTGGCTCGATGCTGGCCTGGCCGCGGATGCGCGCACCACCGATGCCACGCGCTGGAGCGTGATCGCGCAGCAGACGCTCTTTTCCGCCCGCAATTACCCTTCGGGCCTGGTCCCCACCGACAGCTGGGACGGCTACCCCGCCGCCCGCGCCCGCCTGCTGCAATCGGTAACAACCCATGCGCCGCGCAACACCGTGCTGCTGGGCGGCGACATCCACCAGAACTATGTCTGCCGCGTACAGGCCGAGCCACTGCGCACCGGCTCGCCCGTGCTGGCCAGTGAGTTCTGCGGCACCTCTATCAGCTCGCGGGCCGGCACCACGCAAGACAAGGTGGACGCCATCGCCCGCCACAACCCCCATGTGCTGCTGGCGCGGCCCGACCAGCGCGGCTACGGCCTGGCCGACATCACCCTCGCCCGCTGGACCACTACCCTGCGCGTGGTGGACGACCCGCTGCGCGCAGACAGCGGCGCAGCCACCCAGGCCCGCTTTGTGGTGGAGGATGGCAGCCCCGGCCCGCAACGCATCTGAGGCACTCCAGATGCTATGCTTAAGATAGCAATATCGGACCGTGCGACAAGCGCCTTGTGGCACTTTGACCTTGAATCCGGGATTTTGTGGCCAGGGCATGGCCTCCTGGAGGCCCGAGAGGTCCGCAAGGCGCCTCCAGTGCCGCCGCGCCCGCGCAATAGCTACATTTTCGATAGCTGCAAATGACCAGCAGACAAGGACCTTTGGCCTAAAATAGCCAAAAACTCGCCCACCCGGCGGTTGTGTGCCCTTGTAACGCCGCGTGCCGCCCCGCATTCGCCGATCTACGATGCACGCCTGCCATCCCAGGAGACACCCCCATGCCACAACAAACACCACGCCCCGTAGGCCACACCCTGCGTACCGCCACCACCCCGGCATTGATCGCCCCCGCCCTGCTCCTGATGGCTGCCGTGCTGGCCGGCTGCGCCAGCGCCCCCGCCACGGCACCGTTTTCCTACAGCGTGCCGGCCCAGCCCGAGGGCTCGTCGGGCTACACCGAAAAGCCCGGCTGGGCCACCGAAAAGTTTGCCGTGGCTGCCGCCAACCCGCTGGCCACCGATGCCGGCTACCAGATCCTCAAGGCCGGCGGCTCGGCGGTGGATGCGGCCATTGCCGTGCAGATGGTGCTGACGCTGGTGGAGCCCCAGTCCAGCGGCATCGGCGGTGGCGCCTTCCTGCTGCACAGCAGCGGCAAGGCCGTGCAGGCCTATGACGGGCGCGAGACGGCCCCCGCCGCGGCCGATGAAAAGCTCTTTTTGGGCGCCGACGGCAAGCCCATGCCCTTCATCGATGGTGTGGTGGGCGGCCGATCGGTGGGCGTGCCCGGCACCGTACGCATGCTGGAGCTCGCCCACAAGGAACACGGCAAGCTGCCGTGGGCCACCCTGTTCCAGCCCGCCATCACACTGGCCGAAGGCGGCTTCAAGGTCAGTGCGCGGCTGAACACCCTGGTCAAGGCAGACCCCCACCTCAAGAAGGACCCGGTCGCCGCCGCCTACTTCTACAAGCCCGACGGCGACGCGCGCGATGTGGGCTTCAACCTGCGCAACGCCGAGCTGGCCGCCGTGCTGCGCCGTATCGCAGCCGAAGGCAGCAAGGCCCTGCATGAAGGCGACATCGCCCAGGCCATCGTCGACAAGGTACAAAAGCACCCCACCAACCCCGGCAGGCTCAGCATGGCCGACCTGGCCGGCTACCAGCCGAAAAAGCGCGAGGCCCTGTGCCATGACTACCAGGTGCAGACCAAGGACTTCCGCGTGTGCGGATTTCCGCCCCCCAGCTCGGGGGCGATTGCCATCGGGCAAATCCTGGGCATCCTGAAGAACACCGACGCTGCCGCCAAGCCCCTGCAGGACGGCATCCCCAGCGCTGACTGGCTGCACCTGTACACCGAGGCCGCACGCCTGGCCTTTGCCGACCGGGGCCTGTACGTGGCCGACCCCGACTTCGTGCAGCCCCCGGGTGGCAGCTGGACCAGCCTGCTCGCCCCCGCCTACCTGGCCGAGCGTGCCAAGCTCATCGGCACGCAGAGCCTGAAGGTAGCCCAGCCCGGCAACCCCGGCGCCGTGAAGACCAGCTACGCCCCCATGCCCGACCAGCCCGAATACGGCACCAGCCACATCAGCATCGTTGATGCCTACGGCAACGCCGTGGCCATGACCACCACCATCGAAGACCAGTTCGGTGCGCGCCAGATGGTCAAGGGCTTCCTGCTGAACAACGAGCTCACCGACTTCAGCTTTGCCCCCACCGACGCCCAGGGCCAGCCTATCGCCAACCGCGTCCAGCCCGGCAAGCGTCCCCGCTCGTCCATGGCCCCCACGCTGGTGTTCGACAAGGCCACGGGTGAGCTGCTGATGAGCGGGGGCAGCCCCGGCGGCGCGGCCATCATCCACTACACCGCCAAGACGCTGTACGGCGTCTTCAACTGGGGCCTGATGCCCCAGCAGGCCATCAACCTGCCCAACTTCGGCTCGATGAACGGCCCCACGCTGCTGGAAGAAAAGCGCTTCCCGCCCGCCA
Organism: Burkholderiales bacterium Ga0074133; assembly: GCA_001464865.1. GTDB lineage: Bacteria > Pseudomonadota > Gammaproteobacteria > Burkholderiales > Burkholderiaceae_C > Acidovorax. The sequence goes on along the minus strand of LNEG01000088.1, from coordinate 2,531 downwards.
CCGTGGAAGCCCTGCGCGCCCGCGGCGCCGAGGTGCGCGAACAGGCCATGACCAGCGGCCTGCAGGCCATCACGCGCGGCAATGCGCATGGCAAAAAGCTGTGGATGGGCGGGGCAGACCCGCGGCGTGAAGGCGTGGTGATGGGGGATTGAGGCCCGGCGAACGCGTGGCCGCTGGCCTGCTGCTGGCGCCCGCGTTCACCCATGGCCAAACCAGCGGCGCTGGTCACGCAGCAGATGAAACGGCTCTTAAGCCCATTGCCGCGCCATACCCGTCGATGGCTCGGACGGCCTGCCAGGACCAGGGCAATCGGACGATGCAGAAACACACCGGCAACACTTTGATGGACCCACGAACACTTCTACTGTGCGTACCGCTGCTGGCCGGATGCGGCGACGACACCGTTCACGTGCACATCCTGCCGTCCCGATACGAGGTCGGTGGCGTGACATCCCACCTCGCGACGCCAGCGGTGGACGAGGTCGTCAGGCTCAAGCCGAAGACGGTACACATCTCCACGTGCTACTCAACGCCCCATGCCAAGGTGATCCAGTTCGACGTTGAAATCCAGGCCCGGCTCAACGCCAAGGTCACGGGCGGTGTTTTCGAGAAGTGCCCCGAGTCCTGAGTCGTCCGGGCACGCGTAGCCTCGGAATTGCACGGCGGAGCGGTTACCCTGCATCGGCGCTGTGAGGATTCATCGACACCAGACAGGCCCGTAGCGCTTTATCCCAACGCCTGTCCAGCTATCGGTTGATGCGCAAATCAGCCCTGCAGCGCCAGTAGCCGGGGCGCACCCGCCACCAGCATGGCCGCCCCCGACAGCGTCAGCATGCCGAGCACAACCTGCCGGAAACGCGCTTCGCTGATGCCCAGATACAACCGCGCCCCCAGGAGTGACGGCACCAGCATAGCCGGGACCACGATGGCCAGCAGGGGCAGTGCCTCGGGGGTGACGAGGCCCGTGGCAAGGTAGGTGCCAAAGGTCACCAGCAGCATCGCCAGGTTGAAGTTCTGGATGATGGCGCGCTGCACGTCCTTGTCCATGCCGCGCAGCGTGCACCACAGCGTGGGCAGCACACCGGTAAAGCCGCCCAGGCCGCCCATGACGCCACCGGCCATGCCCACCAGCGCATCGGCAACGCGCCCGCCGCGGGTGAGGCGGGGCAATTGCCGCGCCATGAGCATGGCGGGGCACCACAGCACCAGCAGCGTGCCCAGCACCAGCTTGAAGGCGTCCATGTCCAGACGCGGCAGCACGGCCACACCCAGCGGTATGCCGACCAGGCCACCCAGCACAAAGGGCATCAGCCGCACCCGGTCAAAGCCCCGACGCACGGTGGCCGCCGCGACCATTTGGCCGGTGAGCGCACCGCACACCGCCAGCACCGCAGCCAGCCGGGGCTCCAGCGTCCAGGCCCAGAACGACATGGCGACCATGCCAAACCCAAAGCCCGAGAGACCCTGGACAAAACCGGCAGCCGCAGCGCCCAGGCCCACCACCCACCACACAGAATCCATGCCGAACCTTCCGTTGTTGCCGGTCAGCGGTGCGCCGCCGCCGCACGCCCGCGCACTGCATTGTGGCGGCGACGGCGGCGACGGCATCACTGGGCGGCCGTGGGCCACCGGTGTGGCCTGGAGCGTGCCAGGAATTGGCCGTCACCGCGCGGGCCTCCATCACCGCGCGCTGGCGCAAGGGCCCGGCGCAAACGATCAGCGCGCCGTGCGCAGCGCCACCCCCGGGAAGTCCACAGGCACCGCCAGCGCCACGTTCGCAAAGTTGGTGAACAGGTTCAGTGCCACATGCGCCAAGATCTCGACGATGTGCTCGTCGGTGAAGCCCTGTGCGCGCAGCGCCTGCACGTCGTCGGCGCTCACCTGGCCGCGCGCCTCGACCAGCTTCAGGGCAAAGCGCAGCGCGGCGGCGGTGCGTGGGTCTGATGACTCGCCCAGTTGCGCCGCTGCCAGTGCCTCGCCGCTCACGCCCGCCTTGCGGCCAAGCGCAGTGTGCGCCGCCAGGCAGTAATCGCAGCCATTGCGGTTGGCCACGGCCACGGCGATCTGCTCGCCCAGTGCCGCGCCGATCACGCCGCCGCCCAGCGCACCAAAGGCGCTCCACATGCTCTGCAGCGCAGCGGGCGAATGGGCCACGGCGCGGAACATGTTCGGGATGGTGCCGAAGGCGCCGGCCGGGCCGGTGGCAGCGGTGCGGTCCACAAGGGCGACGCGGGGGGTGTTGCTGAGGGACATGGTGACTTCCTTTGAGGTCGGTGAAATGGATGAACGCAAGGTGCCGGTGGCCTGGGCCGAGCCGGCTGTGCTGTCTGGCACCCCTGAAGTTTCCGGTTTACAGCCGCACCATTAGTCATCAATAATCCACTTTTGATACCCAATCGTCCATCACATGGCCCGACTGACCGAACCCGCCGCACCGCACTCCTCTATCGCCACCCCCGCGGCAGACCCGAAAACCGGCGACGGCACCGCTGCCAGCTTCGACCGGCTTTCGTCGCTGCTGGAGCGATTTC
>LNEG01000087.1 GCA_001464865.1 Burkholderiales bacterium Ga0074133 | reverse complement strand
GCGCAGGTCTGCCCCTTCGCACCGCGAAGGGGTCGCAGACTGAGGGTCGCCTTTTCTTTGCTTACTTTCTTTTGGCGAAGCAAAAGAAAGTGAGTCGCTGGCCGGGCGACTCCCGGCTCCCGCCCTGAACACAAGCACGGGGTAGCCACCGACAAGCCAGACTTCGACAAGCTCAGCCAGAACGGTCGGAATGAATGTAAACAGACTCAGCCCGCACCCAATCCGACTGCTGAATCACTATCAAATCCATAGCTACCAGCGCTTGTAAAACAAGCGCTCCAGCCTCAAATCACCCCAAAACCCCAGAAACCAACCTCACCACCCGATCACACCGCGCTGCCAGCGCCCCGTCGTGCGTCACCATCACAAACGCCGTCCCCTGGTCTCGCGCCAGCTGCAGCATCAGATCGAACACGCCATCCGCCGTAGACCGGTCCAGATTGCCGGTAGGCTCATCCGCCAGCACACAGGCAGGCCGCGTGACCAGCGCACGCGCAATCGCCACACGCTGCCGCTCGCCGCCCGACAGCTCGGCCGGACGGTGGTGCAAGCGGTCCTTCAAGCCCACCGACGTGAGCACGCGCTCGGCCTCGGCGTGGCATTCGGCCAGGGGCATGCGGCGGATGCGCAGGGGCATGGCGACGTTGTCCAGCGCGCTGAACTCGGGCAGCAGGTGGTGGAATTGGTAGATGAAACCCAGGTGCTGGTTGCGCAGCTGCCCCTGCCGCTCGGCCGAGAGCGTGGACATCAGCTCGCCCTTGAGGCGCACCGTGCCGGCCGTGGGTGCATCCAGCCCGCCCAGCAGGTGCAGCAGCGTGCTCTTGCCCGAGCCCGACGCGCCGACGATGGCCAGCGTTTCGCCAGCACGGATCTGCAGGTCCACGCCCTTGAGCACGGTCACATCCAGGCGGCCTTCGGTAAAGCGCTTGGTCAGGCCCTGGGCTTCCAGCACCACGGCGTTTTTTTCTGCGTTCATCTCAGTCATCCCTGTCGTGAAACTGGCGCTCGCGAGGCACGGGCAGCCGCGCAAGGGCCGCCCCGCCGCGGATGCGGCGTTCCACTTGCGGGCGCTGGCTGCGTCCCTCTGCCCGCATTGCGCAGCAATGCAAGAGCGGTGGGAAGACGCGCAGCGTCTCAGGGGGGTATTTCTTCTTATTCATAGCGAAGCGCCTCGGCAGGGTTCACGCGGCTGGCGCGCCAGCTGGGGTAGAGGGTGGCCACAAAGGACAGCACGAGCGAGATGACGCCGATGGGCACGATGTCGCTGCTTTGCGGCTCGCTGGGCATCTTGCTGATGAGGTAGATGTCCTTGGGCAAAAAGCTCGCGTTCAGCGCCCGCTCGATGGCGGGCACGATCACGTCGATGTTGAACGCCACGCCCAGGCCCAGCAGCAGGCCCACGCACGTGCCGATCACGCCCACCATGGCGCCCTGCACCACGAAGATGCCCATGATGCTTTTCGGGCTGGCGCCCAGTGTGCGCAGGATGGCGATGTCGGCGCGCTTGTCGGTCACCGTCATCACCAGCGTGCTCACCAGGTTGAACGCCGCCACTGCCACGATCAGCGTGAGGATGATGAACATCATGCGTTTTTCCAACTGCACGGCGGCAAACCAGGTGCGGTTCTGCTGCGTCCAGTCGCGGATCAGCAGTTGCCCGCTGAGCGTGCGGGCCAGCTCCATCGCCACCTCGCGGGCCTGGTGCAGGTCCTTGAGCTTCAGGCGCACGCCGGTGGGTCCCTCCAGGCGGAAGATGCGCTGCGCGTCCTCGTGGTGCAGCATCACCAGCGCCGAGTCATATTCATAGTGGCCCGAGTCAAACGTGCCCGCCACCGTCATCTGCTTGAGCCGTGGCACCACGCCCGCAGGCGTCACCTGCCCGGCCGGGGCGATCAGGGTGATCACGTCACCCGTGCGCACGCCCAGCGAGCGCGCCAGCTCGCCGCCCAGCACCACGCGGAACTCGCCCGGCACCAGCATGTTCAGCACCTGCTCGTTGGTGGCGGCCAGGTCGGTCACGGCGCCTTCCAGGGCCGGGTCGATGCCGCGCACCAGCGTGCCCTTCATGTCCTCGCCGCGTGCGAGCAGCGCCTGCGCGGCCACAAAAGGCGCGGCACCGACCACGTTGGGGTTTTGCCGCGCTTCGGCCAGCGTGCGGGCGGGGTCGGGCAGCGCTGCGCCCTGCGGTGCGAAGATCTCGATGTGCGAGACCACGCTGAGCATGCGGTCGCGCACTTCCTTCTGAAAACCGTTCATCACGCTGAGCACGATGATGAGCGCCGCCACGCCGAGCGCGATGCCCAGCATGGACACGCCCGAGATGAACGAGATGAAGCCGTTGCGCCGCGTGGCGCGGCCGGCGCGCGTGTAGCGCCAGCCCAGGGCCAGTTCGTAGGGGATTTGCATGGATCGGAAAAAAGGGGATCGCCAGCCCGGGCGTGACGGAATGTCTCCCCGGGGGCCGCGCCGATTGTGGCATCCCGCAAAATACCGGGATGTCGGACACCCACCATTTGCTCATTCCCCACGCTGCAAGCGCCTCCGAGGGATGCCAGCAAGCCCTGCAGGCCCTGGCCCTGCCCCACCTGGACCGGCTGCTGGCGCGGCTGGGCGCCCTGCCCGCCCCCGTCGGCGCCAAAGCCATCGAAGGCGAGGAAACCAGTTTCTCCCCCCCGCACGAACGCGTGCTGGCACACCTGCTGGGCCTGCCTGCCGAGGACGGCCGCATCCCCTGGGCCGCGTGGCACCGCCACCAGCAGGGCGCGCCTGCTGACGCTATGGCCTGGGCCTTTGTCACGCCCTGCCAGTGGCAGGTCAGCACCGACCACGTCACGCTTCGCGACCCCGAGGCCCTGGGCCTGGACGAAGCGGCATCGCGCGCGCTGCTGGCCATCGTGTCGCCCTGGTTTGCCGAAGACGGCATCACCCTGCACTACGACCAGCCCACGCGCTGGCTGGCCAGCGGCGATGTGTTTGCACAGCTTTCCACCGCATCCCTCGAACGCGTGCTGCTGCGCGATGTGCGCGCCTGGATGCCGCATTCCACCGACCCCGCCGCCGCACGCACGCTGCACCGGCTGCACAGCGAAATGCAGATGCTGCTGTACACGCATGCCTTCAACGACGCGCGCAGCGAACGCGGCCTGCCGGTCGTCAACTCGTTCTGGGTGCATGGTGCGGGCACGCTGCCTGCAGGGGATGCGGCAGACGCTGCACCTGCGCTACCCGCCATGCCCACCGGCCTGCGCGATGCCGCGCTGCATGAAGACTGGCGCGCCTGGGCTGCGGCCTGGGACACTATCGACGCAGGCCCCGTGGCCGACCTGCTGCGCCAGGCCGAGCGCGGGGCGGCAGTGCAGCTCACGCTGTGCGGCGATCGCAACGCACTGGCTTTTGGCAGCAGTGCTCCGCGCGGCCTGATGCAGCGCGTTCAAAGCCTTTTCAGGCCGCAGCGCTTTTCCGATCTGCACAGCAAGCTATGAAAATCGTAGCAAGAGACATCCCGCCCCGCGCCGCCTGGGCGCTGGAGCAGGCGGGCGTGCACCCGCTGCTGGCCCGGCTGTACGCCGCCCGCGGCGTGCTGGGCAAGGACGAGCTGGACGACGGCCTGGCCCGGCTGCTGCCACCCGCCGGGCTGAAAGGCATTGACGAAGCCGCGCGCTTGCTGGCCGATGCCGTGCAGCACCACCGGCGCATGGTCATCGTGGCCGACTACGACTGTGACGGCGCCACCGCCTGCGCCGTGGGTGTGCGCGGCCTGCGCATGCTGGGCGGCCGCCATGTCGATTACCTGGTGCCCGACCGCATCACCGACGGCTATGGCCTCACGGCCTCCATCGCCCGGCGCGTGAAGGAGCGCGGGGCCGATGTACTGATCACGGTGGACAACGGCATCGCCAGCGTGGACGGCGTGGCCGAGGCCAAGGCGCTGGGCCTGACGGTGGTGGTGACCGACCACCACCTGCCCGGGCCCGAACTGCCCACGGCCGATGCCATCGTCAACCCCAACCAGCCCGGCTGCACGTTCAACAGCAAGTCGATTGCCGGTGTGGGCGTGATGTTTTATGTGCTGCTGGCACTGCGCGCCGAACTGCGCGCGCGCGGCCTGTGGGACCAGGCCACCCAGCCCAAGCTCGACCCGCTGCTCACACTGGTGGCCCTGGGCACCGTGGCCGATGTGGTCAGGTTGGATGCCAACAACCGCCGCCTGGTGGCCCAGGGCCTGCGCCGCATCCGCGCCGGGCAGATGCCTGCAGGCATTGCGGCCCTGTTCCACGCCGCAGGCCGCAAGGCCAACGTGGCCACCACGTTTGACTTTGGCTTTGCCTTGGGCCCACGCATCAACGCCGCAGGCCGCCTGGCCGACATGACGCTGGGCATCGAATGCCTGCTGACCGACGATGCTGGCCGCGCGGCCGAGCTGGCCGGTCAGCTCGACGCCATCAACCGCGAGCGCCGCGAGATCGAGGGCGGCATGCGCGAGCAGGCCATGCTGATGGCCGAAAGCCTTTTTCAGGAAGACGAAGACCCGCCGCCCGCCATCAGCGTGTTTGACCCCGATTTTCACGAAGGTGTGGTCGGCATCGTGGCCAGCCGCATCAAGGACAAGCTGCACCGCCCCACATTTGTATTTGCCGCCAGCAGCGCGCCCGGCAAGGCGCACGAGCTCAAAGGCTCGGGCCGCTCCATCCCCGGCTTTCATTTGCGCGACGCGCTGGACCTGGTGGCCAAGCGCCACCCCGGCGTGATCCTGAAGTTTGGCGGGCATGCCATGGCTGCCGGCTGCACGGTGGCGGCCGATGGCTTCGAGGTGTTTGAAAAAGCACTGGCCCAGGTGGCGCAGGAATGGCTGGACGCGTCCACCCTCACGCGCCGCATCGAGACCGACGGGCCCCTGGCACCCGAATACTGCCGCGCCGACATGGTGGACACCCTGCACCGCGAGGTCTGGGGCCAGGGCTTCGCGCCGCCCACCTTCAGCGAAGAAGTGCAAGTGCTCAGCCAGCGCCTGGTGGGCGAGGCCAAGAACCACCTGTCCATCAAGATCATCCACCAGGGCAACCCGGTCGATGCCATCTGGTTCGGTCACACCGAGCAACTGCCAGCGCGCGTGCTGCTGGCCTTCCGCCTCGATGTGAACGAGTGGAAGGGCGAGCGCAAGGTGCAGTTTCTGGTGGAGGGGGCCCAGCTGTAGCAACGGCAAGCCGGTGCGAATGGGTAGCGCAGCAGAGCAGGCGCCCCCTGACCGGGCCCGGTGGCCGCCTCGCGGCCCCGCCGGGCATCCAAACCGGCCTGAACGACGGATTTCAGGCCAAAACGGGTTCAAGCCCCCGTTTTAATTGCCCCTTTAGCTATTATTAACATAGCAAACTAAACCTGACGTGCCGATGTCAGGCTCAGAAACTTTCCCACTCGTCCTCACCGCCTGCCGGGCGTGGTGCCGGTGACGGTGCAGGCCCGGCAGCCTTGGCGGCCTTCGGCGGTGCCGCAGAGGCAGCCGACGGGGTGGACGCAATGCGTGCGGCAGCGGGTGCGGTGCCTGCCTTGGCCGCAGGCTTGGCGGCAATCTGGCGGGCTGGCGTGCCGGCCCGGCTGGAAGACACGGCCGGTGCCGGGCGCACAGGACGTGCAGTGGGTGCAGGCGCGCGTGCCGGTGCCGGTGCTGCAGCGCGCACGGCCACGCCGCCCACGTTGAACACCGACACCACCTCGGACAGGCGCTGGGCCTGGTCGCGCATGGAGGCGGCGGCGGCGGTGGATTCCTCGACCAGCGCGGCGTTTTGCTGCGTCATCTGGTCGAGCTGCGAGACGGCCTGGTTGACCTGGGCAATGCCGTCGCGCTGCTCGGTGGATGAAGCGGTGATCTCGCCAATGAGGTCACTCACGCGGCGCACGCTGGAGACGATTTCTTCCATGCTCTGCCCGGCCTGTGCGACCTGGGCCGAGCCCGATTCCACGTTTTGAACCGATGCACCGATCAGGGACTTGATCTCCTTGGCGGCCTCGGCGCTGCGGCCGGCCAGGCTGCGCACTTCGCTGGCCACCACGGCAAACCCCCGGCCCTGCTCGCCGGCCCGGGCAGCTTCCACGGCAGCATTCAGCGCCAGGATGTTGGTCTGGAAGGCGATGCCGTCGATCACGCCGATGATGTCGTTGATCTTGCGCGAGCTGTCGGTGATCTGCTGCATGCTGGCCACGACCTGGCCCACCACTTCGCCGCCGCGGGCCGCTGCCTCGGCGGCGCTGCCGGCCAGCTGGTTGGCCTGGCGCGCCGTGTCGGCCGACTGCGACACCGTGGCGGTCAGCTCTTCCATGCTGGCCGCTGTCTGCTGCAGGCTGGATGCAGCCTGCTCGGTGCGGGCCGACAGGTCGTGGTTGCCGCTGGCAATCTCCACCGACGCCGACGACACAGAATCCACACCCAGGCGCACCTCGCTCACCACGCCGCGCAGGCGGTCCGACATGGCGCCCAGGGCGCGCAGCATGTGACCGAACTCGTCCTTGCGCGACGACTGCAGTTCGCGCGTGAGATCGCCGGCGGCAATGGCATCAAGCGTAGCCACAGCTTCGTCCAGCGGCACGGTGATGGATCGCACCAGGCGGCGCGCCAGCAGCAGCATCACGGCGATGAGCGCGGCCGAGGCCAGCAGGCCCTGCACGCCGTAGTCGATGCGCCGCTAGGTGGCCTCGGCACGGATCTGGTCGCGCCGCTTTTGCAGCACGGATACGAAGTCGTCCTGGGCCTTGAGGTAGCGGGCGGCCATGGGCGTGAGCTCGGTATCTGCAAAGCGCTGCGTGGCCACGGCGTCGCCTGCAGCCTTGAGCTCCCATGTCTTGGCGGTAGCGTCCAGCACGACCTTGCGCTCGGCCAGCACCTTGTCCAGCGCGGCTTTTTCCTCGGGCGTGCTGGCAGCAGCAACGATGCCTTCCTGGATCTTGTTGACCGCGCCGATGATCTCCTTGACCCGCGCGCCGTACTGTTCGGCCAGCACGGCATCGGTGGTCACGGCGGCGCCCATGACCATGTTGACCGCCGTTTCGGTGGACCCCCGCCAGCGCACTGCCGTGGAAATGCGCTGCTCGATCTCGACCACCTGGTCCATCGCGCCCGACATGGACGTGTTGGCCCGGTACTGCTGGAAGCCCGAAATCACCATCATGGCCAGCATCAGCGCAATGAAGGCGCCCCACAGCTTTCGCGAAACGCGGATGTTGTCTAGTTGCATGGTTTACCTCGTCGAAAGCCCGGCGGTCATGCCAACCAACCGAGTCAGATACCTTTAATTACAAATAACTTACATCGTACGCCCGATGCCCATCGGGCCGCGCATGGCGGCCGCTGCTGTGGGGCCGGCGCGCGCCACCCCCCGGCAACTTGCTGCAGGACTGCAAGGCAATGGCTGCCGCCGCCGCCCACGTTACCGCAGCAACAGCCACGTTGGGGTGCGGGGCAACCCGACCCCCGTAGAATCGGCAGCGTGCCCAGCTACCTCAACGCCGACCTGCATTGCCACTCTGTGGTGTCTGACGGAACCCTCACGCCCGAGGAACTGGCAAAGCGCGCCAAGGCCAACGGCGTCGAGCTGTGGGCCCTGACGGACCACGATGAAATCAGCGGGCAGCACCGGGCAGCCGAGGCCGCCAGGGCGCAGGGCCTGCCCTACCTGACGGGTACCGAAATCTCCGTGACTTTTGCCAACACCACGGTGCACATCGTGGGGCTGGGGTTTGATCCGGACAACGCACAGATGGCGGCAGGCCTGGCCGCCACGCGCGGCGGCCGCGGGGAGCGCGCCAAGGACATGGCCCAGCAGCTGGCGCAGGTGGGCATCCAGGGTGCCTACGAAGGCGCGCTGCAGTTCGTGGGCAACCCGGCCCTCATTTCGCGCACGCACTTTGCGCGGTTTCTGGTGGAAACGGGCGTCTGCCGCGACACGCCCGAGGTGTTTCGCAAGTACCTGACCGAAGGCAAGCCCGGCTATGTGGAGCACCGCTGGGCCGCGCTGGGCGATGCCGTGCGCTGGATCACGCAGGCGGGTGGCATGGCCATCATTGCCCACCCTGCGCGCTACAAGTTCAGCGCCAATGAGGAGTTCGCGCTGTTTTCAGAGTTCAAGCAGCACGGCGGCCACGGCGTGGAGGTGGTCACCGGCAGCCACACGGCGGCCGAATACGTGACGTATGCCGCGATGGCGCAGGAGTTCGGCCTGGCGGCATCGCGCGGCAGCGACTTTCACAGCCCCGACGAATCGCACACCGACCTGGGCCAGTTGCCCCTGCTACCCGGCACGCTCACCCCGGTGTGGGAACTGCTGCAGGACCGCATCCGCCATTGAGCCCGGGGCGAGGCGTGGCAACCTGCCCGCCCTGCCCGGCAGCGGAAAATGCGTGACCTTGCACACAACGCAATCCGGCACCGACCTCGATCCGGGCGTGCCGCAACGGAGCTGCCTTCCGCGACCGCTCCGTGGATGGCGGCCGACACGCCACCTGTGTGAAAACCGCTACCCTTCTGCCATGGCCCAGTACTTTGAAGTTCACCCCGAAAACCCGCAGCCGCGCCTGCTCAAGCAGGCAGCCGTGTTGCTGCAAAAGGGCGGCATCATGGCCGTGCCCACCGACTCCAGCTACGCACTGGTGTGCCACCTGGACGACAAGGACGCCGTAGACCGGCTGCGCCGCATCCGCCAGGTGGATGACCGCCACCACCTCACGCTGCTGTGCCGTGACTTGTCTGAGCTGGCCAACTATGCGCGGGTGGACAACCGGCAGTACCGCCTGCTCAAGCTCGGCACGCCAGGGCCCTACACCTTCATCCTGGAGGCCACCAAGGAAGTCCCGCGCCGCGTGAGCCACCCTTCGCGCAAGACCATCGGCCTGCGGGTGCCCGACCGCAAGGGCCTGCAACTGCTGCTGGAGCTGCATGGCGCGCCGCTGCTGGCCACCACGCTCATCCCCGCCAACGAGACCGAGCCACTGAACGACCCGCAGGAGATCCGTGCGCGCTATGAAAAGCTGCTGGACGGCATCGTCGATGCCGGCGCCTGCCCGCTGGAGCCCACCACCGTGATCGACCTCACGCCCATGGGCACGGGCGACGACCCGCTGGTGGTGCGCGAAGGCCGCGGGAGCCTGCAGGCACTGGGGCTGTAAGGCCACGCATTCCCCCGGCCCGATCCGATGGCCGGTTCGTTGCGGCCCTGGAACGTGTCGACGTCTTCAAAGGCGGAACGCGCCCACTGCCTGCTGCAGCTCGCGCGCCTGTGCGGACAAGGCCGTGGCGGTGCCCACCGCATGCTGCACCAGCGCCGCTGTCTCCTGCGTGGTGCCGTCCATGTGCGCGACGGAATCGTTGACATGGCCGATGGCGCTGCTCTGCTCGCGCAGCGCGGTGGAGATTTCGCCCAGCAGGCCGCTGACCTGCCCCACTGCCGTGACGATTTCCTGCATGGTGCGGCCTGCCTGGCCGACCTGGCCCGCGCCACTTTCCACCTGCTCGACCGATGCGCTGATCAGCGCCTTGATCTCGCGCGCGGCCACAGCGCTGCGCTGCGCCAGGCTGCGCACTTCGCTGGCCACCACGGCAAATCCGCGGCCCTGCTCACCGGCCCGCGCGGCTTCCACGGCGGCGTTCAGCGCGAGGATATTGGTCTGAAAGGCGATGCCCTCGATGACCTGGATGATGTCCACGATCTTGCGCGAGCTGCTGCTGATGGCCTGCATGGTCTGCACCACCGCGCCCACCGCCTCACCACCCTGCTCTGCAATGGCCGATGCCTTGACGGCCAGGCCGCTGGCCGAACTGGCGCGCTCGGCGTTCTCGCGCACGGTGGCCGTGAGCTGCCCCATGCTGGTGGCCGTTTCGGTGAGCGAGGCCACCTGGTCTTCGGCGCGGCGCGAAAGGTCGGAATTGCCGTGGTCAATGTCCACTGCCGATGCACTGATGGCATCGGTGCTCTGCTTGATGCGCGAGACCAGGTCGGTCAGCGTGTCTTCCATGGTGCCCAGCGCCGTGAGAAGCCGGCCAAAGTCACCCTTGAGGTCCGAGTCGAATTCCTGGCTCAGGTCGCCCGAGGCCACGGTTTCGGCAATCAGCAGGGCCTGGTCGAGCGGGGCGACGATGCTGCTGCGCAGGCTGACCACGGCGAACAAGGCCAGCGCAAACACGGCGCAGCCAGTGCCGATGACCCAGAGCCGCGTACCCTGCAGTTCGGCCACCAGGGCCTGCGGTGCCGCCGCCGTCGCGGAGGCCCTGCCCTGGGAAAGCGCTCGCTCGGCCTCTCCGATGCCCGACAGCGCCGTGCCCATCATCAGGGCCACCAGCAGCGCCAGGCTGCCAAACGCCAGCGTCAGCCGCGTTCCGATTTTCAGATGGTTCAACACCGGTATCTCCCGCAATGTGTGTAAATGCCCGTACCGCCGTCCGCGGCCAGACCGCGGACGGCCGGCTCAGCACCGGGCGTGCTTCGGCAGTGGTCACACTGTAGCCGCCAGCAGGCACACGGCAGATCATGGTGGCGACAAGGGCCGTGGACCCTGCGCAAAACCAGCAGCGCAGCGCCACAGGGCGCCAAAGCCCGCCCGCGCCGTGGCCGCGCCGGGCGTCTGAGACAATCCCTGTGTGGACACATCCAACCTCATCCAGACCGTTCTCATCTACGCACTGCCCGTGCTGTTCGCCATTACCGTGCACGAGGCCGCCCATGGCTACGCCGCGCGACACTTTGGCGACAACACGGCGTACATGCTGGGGCGCATCACGCTCAACCCCATCAGGCACATCGACCCCATCGGCACCATCCTGATGCCCATCGTGCTGTATTTCGCCACGTCGGGCGCTTTCCTGTTCGGCTATGCCAAGCCGGTGCCGGTCAACTTCGGCAACCTTCGCAACCCCAAGCGCGACATGGTGTGGGTGGCCCTGGCCGGACCGGCGTCCAACTTCATCCAGGCGATTGCGTGGGCCGTCGTGCTGGTGTCGCTGGTGGGTTTCGGCGTGGACGAGCGCTTCTTTGTCGAGATGGCGCGCGCCGGTGTGCTGGTCAACCTGGTGATGTGGGCGTTCAACCTGTTTCCGCTGCCGCCGCTCGATGGCGGCCGCATTCTGGTGGGGCTGCTGCCCTGGAAGCAGGCGCACATGGTGTCGCGCATCGAGCCCTGGGGCTTTTTCATCGTGATGGGCCTCGTGATTGCCGGCGTGGTGGGCACACTGTGGCTGCGCCCGCTGATGAGCCTGGGCTATGGCGTGATCAACGTGCTGCTCACGCCCATCACGGCCCTGCTGCGCTGATGCCCCACAAGGCCTGCGCACGCCACCGCTGCTTCTTTTCTGCTGACTGACTACTGCCCCTGTTTCCATGAGTACCACGCGCTTTCTCACCGGCATCACCACCACCGGCACGCCCCACCTGGGCAACTTCGTCGGCTCCATCCGCCCCTCCGTGGCCGCCAGCCTGTCGCCCGGCGTGCAGAGCTTTTACTTCCTGGCCGACTACCACGCGCTCATCAAGTGCGAGGACCCGGTGCGCATCCAGCGCTCCACGCTGGAGATCGCCGCCAGCTGGCTGGCCGCCGGGCTTGACCCCGAAAAGGTCACCTTCTACCGCCAGTCCGACATCCCCGAAATCCCCGAACTGACCTGGCTGCTCACCTGCGTGACCGGCAAGGGCGTGCTCAACCGCGCCCACGCCTACAAGGCCAGCGTGGACAAGAACACCGCCGCGGGCCGCGAGCAGGACGACGGCGTGACGGCAGGCCTGTTCATGTACCCCGTGCTGATGGGTGCGGACATCCTGATGTTCAAGGCGCACAAGGTGCCCGTGGGCCGCGACCAGATCCAGCACATCGAAATGGCGCGCGACATGGCCGCCAGCTTCAACCACCTGTACGGCGAGCACTTCGTGCTGCCCGAGGCCGCCATTGACGACCACGTGGCCACCCTGCCGGGGCTCGATGGCCGCAAGATGAGCAAGAGCTACGACAACACGATCCCGCTGTTCAGCTCGCGCGCGCAGCTCAAGAAGCTGATCGGCGGCATCCTGACCGACTCGCGTGCGCCCGGCGAGCCCAAGGAGGTCGAGGGCTCGGCGCTGTTCCAGATCTACCAGGCCTTTGCCACACCCGGCGAGACCACGGCCCTGCGCCAGGCGTACGCCGACGGCATTGCCTGGGGCGATGCCAAGGAACTGCTGCTGGAGCGCGTGGACCAGGTGATTGCCCCCATGCGCGCGCAGTACGAAGAACTGATCCACAACCCCGCCCGCATCGAACAGACGCTGCTGGCTGGCGCCGAACGCGCACGCACGCTGGCCACCCCGTTCATGCGTGACCTGCGCAGCGCCGTGGGCCTGCGCAGCCTGGTGCAGTCCAGTGCAGCAGCCAAGCCTGCGAAGGCGGTCAAGGCGGCGCTTCCGTCGTTCAAGCAGTACCGCGAGGCCGACGGCAAGTTCCATTTCAAGCTGGTGGCGGCCGACGGGCGGCTGCTGCTGCAAAGCACCGGTTTCGACGCCCCCAAGGACGCCGGCCAAGCCATTGGCCAGCTGCAAAAGGATGGCGCTGGCGCACTGCAGGCGCTGGCCCCGCGCCTGGCCCCGGTGGACGGCGTGGCACAGGCCGATGTCCTGGCTGCGCTGCAGGCCCTGGCGGACGCGGCATCTGCCGCCTGATCCTGTTTTGCTATATTTTGTATAGCAATACAGGCAAATAAATCAAGGACCAGCGGGCTAAAACGCTTGAAAATGCGGCCCCAAGCCCGGCGAAGGCCCGTCTGCCGCCCCGCCGACCGCATTGTGCAGCCCTCGCCGCAGGCCGCCGGGGCGGGTTACGGCCTCGCTGCGTACCCGCAGGCCCTGGCACCGGCGCTGTCGCTGTCGCTGTCGCTGTCGCTGTCGCTGTCGCTGTCGCTGCCAAGAATCGCTCGTCGGCGGAGTCCCCGCCCCGCTTGTGCGTAAACTCGCCGCCATCTACCGGAGCTGCCCATGAAACTGCTGACCCTGTCATCCCTGCTGTGTGTATCTGCCTTGCTGGCGGGCTGCAATGCCTCGGGCGGGCACTACCCGTCGGGGCCCATGGCTTCCGGGCGCGATCGCACCTTCAGCGTGCCCGTGTATGGTCGTGACACCGCCCCCGCCTATGCAGCGGCCACCCGCGAATGCCAGCCGCTGGCGCTGTTTCCCAAGCTGCTGCGCGACGATGGCTCCCGGCTGGTCTTTGAATGCGTGAGCGAAGCGCCAGACCGCCGGCCGTGAAGGCGCCCCGCCACCAGCGGGCCGGCCCCTTGCGTTCTGCCTGCCTGCGTGCAGCCCTTCCGGCGGCGCTGGCACTGGCCACCTGCCCTGCGGCCACGCTGGCACAGCAGGCAGGGCTGGCAACGACGCAGCCCGCGCAGGGTGCACCTGCTGCACCCGTCGCGTCTGCTGCGGCGGCAGCGCAGGCGGGCACCTGGACCAATTCCCTGGGCATGCGATTTGTGTGGGTACCCGCGGGCAGCTTCACCATGGGCGGCCCCGAAAGCCCGCAGGTGCTGGCGCAGGCCTTCCCGCTGCTGGAGAGCCAGCGTTTTACCGAGCTGACCGACGAAGGCCCGGCGCACACGGTACGCATCAGCCGCCCCTTCTACCTGGGCCAGCACGAGGTCACGGTGGGGCAGTTCCGCCGGTTTCTGGCGGCCTCGGGCTACCAGCCCGAATCGGTGGCCGACGGCACAGGGGGCTACGGCTACAACGCACAGTACGACCCTGCCGCCTCGGCACGCGGCGATGCTTTCGAGGGCCGCGACACGCGCTACTCATGGGCCAACCCGGGGTTTGCGCAGACCGACGACCATCCGGTGGTCAACGTGACCTGGAACGACGCCCAGGCCCTGGCGGACTGGCTCGGCCGCACCGAGGGCCACCGGTACCGCCTGCCCACCGAGGCCGAGTGGGAGTACGCCTGCCGCGCCGGAACCCGCTCGCGCTACCCCCATGGCGACGATCCGCAGGCGCTGACCCGGTACGGCAACACGTTCGACCGCGAAGCCGTACCCTTCTGGCCGCGCTGGCAGCAGCATGCCCTGGCCGCCAGCGACGGCCATGCCTTCACCGCCCCGGTGGGCAGCTACGCGCCCAATGCCTTTGGCCTGCACGACATGCTGGGCAATGCCTGGGAATGGGTGTCGGACTGGCATGGCGACACCTGGTACGCCGAATCGCCAGCCGCCGACCCCCAGGGCCCGGCCGATGGCTCGGTGCGGGTGCGCCGCGGCGGCTCGTGGCACACCTGGGCGTTCTATGCCCGTTGCGGCTATCGCAACTGGAACAGCCCGAGAACCCGCTACACGCTGGTCGGCATCCGGCTGCTGCGCGAGGCCGCGGTCGCGCCGGCAGTGCCCGCCGCGCCACCGCACCGGTAGCCCCGCCAGCAATCCCCATGGCATGAGCGGGACTATTGGCACCATGGGGCCAATAGGTTTGCATGCGGTTCTGCCACGATACAGCGTCAACAACTGTCAAACCGCGCTCGCCATGGCGACGCAGCGCGGGCACGTCGCAATAATCCGCGATTGCATTCCGAGGGGGAGAACATGCGCATAGCCGCACTGGACGACGATGCGCTTCAGCTGGACTTGATCAGGCAGGCCACTGAAGCGATGGGCCATATCTGCCATACCCATTGCAGTGGCGCCGAGCTGCTGCGCGAGCTTCGTCGCCAGACCTTTGATCTGCTCATCATCGACTGGCAGCTGCCTGACACCACGGGGCCGGAAGTGGTGCGATGGGTGCGCCAGCATGTCGATGCGAAGCTGCCCATCCTCTTCGTGACCCATCGCCAGGAAGAACGCGACATCGTCGAAGGGCTGGGCAGCGGTGCCGACGATTTCATGGTCAAACCCGTCCGCATCGGCGAGCTCAAGGCGCGCGTGACGGCACTGCTGCGCCGCGCCTACCCCGAAAACACCGGCAGGGTGGTGGATTTTGGCCGATACCGCTTCCTGCCCGAGACCCGCTCCATCGAGATGGACGGTGCACCCGTAGAGCTGAAGAACCGCGAATACGAACTGGCTCTCTTCCTGTTCCAGAACATGGGCCGGTTGCTGTCACGCGACCATCTGCGCGAAATCGTGTGGGGACAGACGGCCGATGTGATGTCGCGATCGCTGGACACCCACATTTCCCGCCTGCGGACGCTGCTGGACCTGCGCCCGGGCAACGGCTACATCGTCACCGCCGTGTATGGCGTGGGCTACCGGTTTGAGGAGGTGGAGGCGTTGTGACCCTGGGGCCTGGCGGCCCGCCGGCATGCAAGGGGTTCGGCCCACCCGCGGCAACGGCAGCGGCATCCGCCTGACTGCCGGCACGACTGGCGTTCTCGTACGCCGTGTTGGCTGAACGTACCCAACAGGCCCTAACATCAGACACAACCACAAACAGGCATTCGCACGGCACCCCTGCCCGTCCAGCCGCCCACTTGCCGCCCCGCGGCATGAAGGAGATTCGAGTTGGCAGTCCACTCCCCTGGCCGGCCCCCCTGGCCCTTGCTCGCCGCCGCCGCGGTGTTTCTGACCTCCGCTGCGTGGGCAACGGCCTCACCAGCCCAAGCCACCACCGGCGTGGTGCAAACGGACGAAATCGCGCATGTCGTGAGGCCCGGCGATACGCTGGAAGGGCTGGCAGCCACGTACCTGGATGCCCCGCGCCTGTGGCCGCTGCTGCAGGCGCGCAACAAGCTGGCCGATGCACGCCGCCTGAAGCCGGGCTCGGTCGTGTGGATCCCGGTGCGGCTGCAGCCGCAGTCCTCGGCCACCGTGGATTTTGTACAGGGCACCGCGACAGCGCGTGGCCCCGGGGCCGCCTCTGCAGCAGCACTTGCTGCGGGCCAGAAGCTTGAAGAAGGCACCGCATTGACCGTGGCACCAGATGCCTTCGTGACCGTGACCCTGGCCGACGGCACGGTGGTACGCATCCAGTCGCAGTCGGATGTCGTGCTGCGCCAGTTGCGGCGGCGTGGCCGCGCGGGCAGTGTGCAGGCCGTACTGGAGATGCGCAGCGGCGCCGTGGAGTCAGCCGTGCAGCCCGCCGCAGGCCCGCGGCGCTTTGAGGTCCGCACGCCCCTGGCCATCACCAGCGTGCGCGGCACCCGCTTCGGGATCGCCATGGGGGAATCGGGCCAGACGATTGCATCGGTTCTTGAAGGCGCCGTGGGCGTGCAGGCGCGCGACGCTGCAGCACCCGCAGGCCGCCCGACCGACACTTCGGCCGGCGTCGCACTGGCCAGTGGCCAGGGTCTGGCAGTGGCTGCCGACGGCACGCTGGGCCTGCCCCGGCCGCTGCTGGCCGCGCCCGACGTATCGCAGATTCCCGAGATGGTGAGCGATGCCGGAATCCTCGCCCTCAGCGTGCCGGCGATGCCGGGCGCGCTGCGCTACGAGGCCCAGGTGGCGCGGGACGAAGCCTTCCGGCAAGTGCTGCGCCAGGGCCGCTTCACCCACGGTGAACTGCGGTTTAGGGCACTGGAAGACGGACGCTATCACCTGATGGTGCGTGCGCTCGATGATGCTGGCATTGCAGGCCTGCCGGCCACGCGCGCATTCACCGTGAAAACCCAGCCTGCGCCGCCGCTCTACCAGCAGCCGGCGCCCGGAGCCGTGGTGGCAGCCGGTGCCAGCGCGCTCGAATGCACCGAGGTGGCGGGCGCCCGCTGGTACCGTCTGCAGGTGGCCAAGGACGCCGCGTTCTCCAGCATCGTGCGCGATGAGCCCCGGCTTGCCGAGTGCAGGCTGGGCCTGGATTCGCTGGCCAAAGGCAGCTACTTCTGGCGCGCAGCCAGCGTGGCAGAACTGCCCGGCGGTACCGTCGACCCAGGGCCGTTTGCGCCCGCTCAGGCATTCACCGTGGCCGACCGCCCGCCCGCGATGTCTGCCAATGCCATGGCTGCCAACGATGGCGGAACCCGCGTGAGCCTGCACTGGCCCGCGCAGCCTGGCCAGCGGTTCCGGCTGCAACTGGCCCCTGCCGCCCAACCGGACTTCAAGACGCTGGTGCAGGATACCGAGCTGGACAGCCCCTCCTGGGCGGCAGGCGATCTGCCGGCTGGCGAATACCTCGTGCGCATCCAGGTGCTGGACCCCACAGGGCTGCAAAGCGACTTCTCGCCCGCACGCAAGGTCCGCGTGGGCACCGGGCTGAGCACCGGCTTCGGCCTGCCGCTGTCCACCCAGGGGGGCGACCCGGTACGGCGGCCCTGATGACGGCCCCGCGCCCCTGGCTACGCCACTCCCATCGTCCAAGGCCTGGCCCTGAACGATGACGGACATCGCACGTACACGCAGTCACCGGCGCCGCCTGGAATGGACACTGCTGTCTGCCGTATTGCTGGCGCTGGTGGCCTGGCTCAGCCTGCCCGGCAACCTGGACCGCGCCAACCATGTGCTGCAGGATGCAGGAACCCGCTTTCTGACCCGGCCTGCGCAGCCAGACATCGTGGTCGTGGCGATCGACGACCAGAGCATCGCGGCCATCGGCCGCTGGCCGTGGCGGCGCGCCCTGCACGCTGAAACCATCCGCCGCATCGACGCCCAGGGCCCGCGTGCCATCGGGTTCGATGTGCTTTTCAATGACGAAGACCTGGACTACCCGCAGGATGACTTGCTGCTGGCGGGCGCCATCCGCACCAGTGGCCGGGTCGTGCTGCCTGTATTGCGCCGCGAATACGGCCCTGCGGGCGACATGTCAGACCTGCCGCTGCCCGCGTTCGCAGACGCGGCGGCAGCGCTGGGCCATGTGCATGTGGCGCCTGACACCGACGGTGTGGTGCGCAGCCTGTACCTGCAGGAAGGTCCTGCGACTGCACCGTGGCAGCACTTCAGCGCCGCCCTGCAGTGCGTGGCGCGACAGCATTCCGCTGGTGGCCAGCGGTGCAAGCAGCAGGAAACAGCAACAGTCGCCCCAAAGGAGGTTGCCGACGCCAAGGGCTGGCAGCGTACCGGGCGCACGCTGATCAGCTACGCGGGCGGACCATCGCACTTCACGGCGTATTCCTACATCGACGTGCTGCGCGGAGCCATCCCGGCAGATGCGTTCAAGGACAAGTATGTGCTGGTGGGGGCATCGGCATCGGGGCTGGGCGACATGTTTGCCACGCCGACCAGCGCGCAGTCGCGCCTGATGCCCGGGGTGGAGGTGGTGGCCCATGTGCTGGACGCACGCCTGGCGGGCCTGCATGTGCAACCGGCCACCACCGTCGGCAACCTGTTGTTCAGCCTGGTGCCTGTGCTGTGCGCGATGGTGCTGCTGCTGGTGGCGGGCCCGTTTGCAGCGCTGGCAGGCAGCGCCCTGCTGGCCGTGGGAACCCTGCTGCTGAGCATGGCCCTGGCCCGCTGGGCCGGGGTGCAGTTTGCCCCGGCCGCCGCGCTGGCAGGCATCGCACTGGCCTATCCGCTGTGGAGCTGGCGCCGGCTCAATGCCGCCGCAGACTTCCTGCAGATGGAGATGGACCACCTGAAGGCGGAAGGCCTTGGCATGCGGCTGCGCAAGCGCCCTGATGACGCCAGCGACCTGCTGGAAAGACGCATCAACGCGGTGGAACGCGCATCGCGGCAGTTGCGGGAGCTGCACCACTTCGTGAGCGACAGCCTGCAGCAGTTGCCATCGCCCACGCTGGTATGCGACGAGCGCGGGGGAATCCTGCTGGCCAACCGGGCGGCCCATCAGTACGTCGGCAGCGGCCAGCTGAGCCCCCTGCGCGGCCGCGGGGTGGCAGACGTGCTGCACACGCTGGTGGACACTGCCACGCGCGAGCCGATCTTCACCGCCGACCGCTTCGCTGGCCCAGGGATGCCCGAGCAGAGCGATGGCGTCGACGCCCAGGGCAGAAGCCTGCTGGTGCAATGCCGGCCCTTCAGCGCATCCGCACAGGCTGCCTGGCTCATCACGCTGGTGGACCTGACTGAAATGCGCAATGCGATGCGCCAGCGCGACGAAGCACTGCACTTCATCTCGCACGATATCCGCGCCCCGAACTCATCCATCCTGACCCTGCTGGAAATGCAGCGTGCCTATCCGGACCGCATGGCCGGTGAAGAGCTGATGCTGCGGATCGAGCGCTACGCGCGCGCATCCCTGGAGATGGCCGAAAACTTCGTGCAGCTGGCCAGTGCCCAGTCGCAGGAATACCGCATGGCTCCGCTGGACCTCACGGCGCTGCTGGCCGAAACCGTGGACGACATGTGGGCGCTGGCGCGCAGCCGGTCGGTGCGCATCACGATCGAGAGCACGCCGGAATACGCCCCCATCACGGGCGATCGGGCACTGCTGGGGCGGGCACTGACCAACGTGCTGCACAACGCCGTGAAGTTCAGCCCCGACGGCGGTTCCATCCGGTGCGCCATCAAGGCCCTGCCGGACCAATGGGCGGTGTCCGTGCACGATGAAGGTCCTGGAATCGACCCGGCACTGCAAGACCGGCTTTTCACCCCGTTCCAGCGCCTGCACGACCGCAGCCACCCCACCATCGGCGGGGTAGGCCTGGGGCTTGCGCTGGTGCGCACAGTGATCGTGCGGCACGGCGGCGCACTGGAAGTGAGCAGTGAACCGGGCCACGGTGCCGAGTTCAGGCTGTTGCTGCCGGTGGCTCAGGTGCACGCCCTGCCGGAGTGATTGCAGCAGGCAGCCCCATCGCGCGATGGCTGTGACCGGGTCCAGACGCTCCCGGAAAACACCGGCGATGTGGCGATCCGTCCGGGCAGCAACATCTGCCAGACGGCTTGCTCCGGACATGCTCGCCAGACGGCCATGCACGCAGCCACAGCGAATGCCGGGTGACGGCCTAGAATGTATGCACCACGCCGCCAGAGAGGCCGCTTCCGCCGGTTTTGGCAGCGCCTCCCTGGTAGCCGCCCTGCCAGCGGGTGCGGTCCAGCTCGGCATACAGCCTGGTCCGCCGCGAGAGCTTGTACTCGGCAAACAGGATGGCGCGGGTATACCCGTCGCCCTTCAGGCCGGTCCGCGCACGTTCAAGCCGGTACACGGCAGCCGTGAGGTCCACCGCGCCCGTCGCTGCCCAGGTGGCACCGGCTGAATGCACGCGCTGCACGGTGGTGGCGGTGGCCGACGTGACTGCTTCGCTGCGGGCTGTGTTAACCACAAGCCGGACGCTGCCGAGCTGGTAGGCAGCGCCCAGGGTAGCGGCCTGCAGCGCAAGCTCACGCGATGTCTTGAAGCGCTGGTAGGCACCTGAGACAACCCAGCCATCCGCGGCATACGCCAGGCCGGCGCCCACCGATGACTGGGCAGAGCCAGCACCCACGTTTTCTCCGAAGCTGTACATCACGCGTGCGGTGACAGGACCGAACTTCCCGGCGTACTTGAGCGAGTTGTCAAGGCGGTAGGAGCCGGTGGCGGATCCGGCAGCGCCATATTCAAGACCCAGTCCGTGAGCGCTCAATGCTGCCGTGGCGATATTGGGGTTGAAGGATGCAAAGCGCATGCCCACGGCATCCACAGCGCTGATGGCATCGGCCAGCATGTTGGTCTGGCGCCCGGCAGTCACCTGCCCCCAGGCGTCGCCGACGCCAACGACGGAAGCGCGATCAAAGAACTTGTTGGCGTTGGCTGTACCACCCGTGTCGATATTCAGCCCGGTTTCAAGGTTGATGATCGCGTAGAGGCCATCACCCAGGTCCTCGCGCGCACGGAATCCGAGCCGGCTTGTGGAATTGACCCCGCTGGCAAGCCCGGTTGACGCCGCGGCGCTGGGGGTGTGGGCCTGAGTCAGCCCGGAGGTATGCCGCACACTGGCGTCGACAACGCCATAGATCGTGGGGCTGGCCTGCGCCAGTACAAGGGCCGGCGCGCACAGCGCAGCAGCCAGGACAAGATTTTGACGGGTCATGGGTTTCTTTGTCGTGATGGTGATGCGCACGCAGAGCAAGGCCGCGCGGGGCCCTGCCAGTGCACTGGCGCGTTGCCGCTTTCTTTCCTGCAGGGGGCAGCGTGCGATGCCGCACCGGCTGGCGCGTTGACTGGCGCACTGCGCGCCGCCCTGCATCGGGACCGCGCGGCCCTGACGCTCAGCGGGTGACCGGAGGCTCCATGCCGGTGCTGCGGACGATCGGCGCTGCCGCCGGCGCCGCGAGAAAGCGGATCAGATGGCGTGCCGCATCAGGACTCCGGGAACCAGCGGCCACTCCTGCCGAAAAGAACACGCGCTGCTGCACTGCATCGGGCAAGGGGCCGACAAAGTCGAGCTCCTTGAACGGCAGCAGCTCGCTGACCTGCTGGAAACCGATCTCGGCATCGCCGCGCAGCACGACTGCGCCCACGCGCTCGCTGTAGATCTTGGTGGCCTTGTCCTTGATCTGCTCCGCCACACCCAGGCGGGGGAACAACTCGGTGGAGAGATACACGCCGCTTGCGCTGGCCGAGTAGGCGATGGACTTCGCGTTCAGCAAGGTCTGTTTCAGGGCTTCCACAGTGCTGATGTCGGGCCTGGGTGTTCCCTTGCGTACGCTCATGCCGATCATCGAGCGGGCGAGGTCCACGCGACTGCCCTGCACCACCTTGCCCTGGCCCATCAGGGCTTCCAGCCCCGCGTCGGCCAGGATGACGATGTCGAACTGCTCATTGCGGGCGAAGCGGCTGGGAATGGAATCGGGAGCGTTGCCCAGCGACGCGCCCCGCTCCGTCACCACCTTGTGTCCAGTGGCCTGCTCGTACAGCGGAATCAACTGATCGTAGGCGGCCGAAAAGCCGCCGGATGTGACCACGCGTATCTCTGCGGCACTTGCGCCGGAGGGCGCGGCACCCACCAGCGCAAGCCCCACGCCCAGTGCGGTGCCCAGCAAGGCATGGAGCATCCTGCGGCGTGGCATGGCAAGGACATTGAGGGATGTGTTTTTGATGGCGGTCATGTGTTGTCTCCTGATCGTTGTCATCTGTTCGGCGTCTGGCGGCGTCAGTCGGCCGTGATCTTGCGTTCGCGGACGATGCGGCCCCACTTGGCGTGTTCTGCAGCAATGAATTTGCCGAGTTCGTCACGGGTTCCCGGTGCGGCCGTCTGGCCATGCTTGAGCAGGCTTTCGCGCACTTCGGGTGTGTTCAGGACTTTCACCAGCTCCTGGTTCCAGCGGTCCAGCAAAGGCTTTGGCGTCTTGGCCGACGCCAAGAATGCGTACCAGTTGGTCGCGTTGAAGCCCGGGAACATTTCCGCCACCGTGGGCACATTGGGCAGATAGGCGGGCCGGGTGAGGCCCGTGGTGGCCAGGGGGATGAGCTTGCCCGATTCAATGTGCGGCAAGGCCGTGGGCGGGGCGGCATAGAAGGAAGTGAGCCGTTCGCCCAGCAGGTCCTGCAGCGCCGGTGCGCCGCCCTTGTAAGGCACATGCACCGTATCAATCTTTGCCACGTCGTTGAGCAGTTCCCCGGCCAGGTGCGAGGCAGAGCCCGGACCGGTGGAGGCAAAGTCCAGCTTGCCGGGTTCGCGCTTTGCCCGTGCCACGAACTCACCCAGTGTCTTGATGCCCGTGCTGGCCGGCACCACCAGCACGTTGGGGAAACTGACGCCCATGGTGACGGGTGCGAGATCCTTGAGCGGGTCGTAGCGAACGTTCATGAAGTGCGGCGCAATGGTGAGTGGCCCGATGGAACCAAACAACAACACCGAGCCGTCCGCAGCGCCACTGGCCACCTGGGCATGGGCCAGGTTGCCGCCAGCCCCGGGTTTGTTGTCCACCACCACGCTCTGGCCAATGTTCTCGCCCAGCTTTTTCGCGATCACCCGTGCAGCGCTGTCGGCGGAGCCGCCCGCGGCGAAACCCACCACCAGGGTGACGGGCTTCTTCGGAGGAAAGTCCTGAGCCTGTGCGGCGGAGTGGGCCAGTGGGACAGTGGCGGCGAAGGCCGCGGCTGCGATCAGGGAACGTCGTTGCATGGTGGTTTCCAGAAGCGGCCAAAACACGGTCGGCCTTGCGAAAGAGCGCCAGTCTAGGTACGGCACAATGATCTGGGAATTGCAACTTTTGGAAGAACCATTGCATGCCACGCATCAAATTCGATCTCGGCGAGTTACAGGCGTTCGTGGTGACCGCCGAAAAATCGAGCTTTCGGCTGGCGGCAGACGCGTTGTTCCTGTCGGCACCTGCACTGAGTCGACGCGTCGAGCGGCTGGAGTCGGCCCTGGGGGTACGACTGCTGGAGCGCACGACCCGAAGTGTCGAGCTGACGGCGGTCGGCCACGAGTTTCTGCAGGAAGCGCGGTCCGCACTGGCGGGGCTGGACCTCGCAGTGCAGCGCGTCAACGACCAGGTGCATTTGCGCCGGGGGCGCGTGACCGTGGCTTGCATCCCCTCGGTCGCCAGCCATGTGCTGCCCCGCGTCTTGCGCGCGTTCGCCGTGGCACAGCCCGAAGTGCAGGTGCATGTCATGGATGAGAGCGCCCGCCAGGTGCTGGATGCAGTCATGCAGGGTGCAGCGGATTTCGGATTGAGCTTTACCGGCAGTCAGGAGTCGGCGCTGCGTTTTGAAGCGCTGACGCGTGAAAGGTATGTCCTGGCCATGCAGCGCAGTCACCGCTGGGCGCGTCGCAAGGAAATCGCATGGTCCGAGCTGGCGGGCCAGCGCCTCGTGTCGGTGTCACGCGATAGCGCCAACCGGCTTTTGCTGGATCAGGCCACAGCAGACCTGCCAGACCCTCCGGTGGCCTGGTACGAGTGCAATCATGTGGCCGGCGCATTGGCGCTTGTAGAAGGCGGACTCGGGCTGGCGGTTGTCCCGCAGCTCGCGCTGCCGCCGGATCACTCCGTTGTCTGTGGGGTGCCACTCACCGAACCCGACCTCTGGCGCACGCTCGGACTTTTGCAGCGGCGCGACCATACCCTCGGACCGGCTGCTGAAGCACTGCGGCAACGGGTGCTGCAGCTGCACGCCGCGACTTGACAGGACTTCACGGCAGAGCGAGATGGACCAGCGGGCGCTCTCACAATGCTGCTTTCACGTTGCAAGCAGTAAGGTCACGGGAGTGGCCACAGGGTCAAACCCCACCGGAACGCCCCCCAGAAAAACGCCCGGCGCTATCGATCAGATAACCAACGGGCCCAGATGCTGGCGAAGACGGTACCTGCCGGAATGAGATTCAACGGCGTCCACGGTCAAGGGACTGGTCCGGTCTGCGGCAAGCTTGCGGGGCACCCGCAGGCAGCTCGCGTTTGAGACATTGTTGCCAGTCTCTCAATGCCATAGAGGTGGTGGATGGGCCGGGCACGCACCGCTGCCCGGGCATTGACAACGGACACTGTCAGAACATGGTGTTGCGGTTCTTGGCTTGCGCCGGCACCGCCTGTTCAACGTCCCAGTGTTCGACGATCAGCCCCTTCTCCACACGAAAGATGTCCACGACAGCGCTGCCCCGGTCACTGGCGTCGGCGGGGTTCTCTTTGCAATGGTTGTGGACCACCACCAGGTTGCCTTCGGCAATCACCCGTTTGATGTCGCAACGGAAGTTTGTCTTCTCGACATAGGCCGCAAATCCTCCGATGAACGCAGCGCGGCCATCAGAGCCGCCCGGGTTGTGCTGGATGTAATGATCGGCCGAGATGTACTTGTTCGCGGCCTCGACGGGCTTGCGCTGCACGAAGGCGAGGTCGAAAAACGCCGTCACGATCTGCTTGGGCGACTGCTCCGCAGCCGCAGGAATCGCCACCAGGGCGCCCAGGAAGACCAATGAGAAACGGATTCGGGACAAAGAATTCATGGGAGTTTTTTTCGCAATGGTGAACGGATGGCCGCGGTACGCTGTCACCAGCTCGACGCCGTGTCTGCCAGTCGCACGCGGGTCGACAACGCATGCAAGGCGATGGCATGCAGCATCTCGCTGACGGTCGTGCATGCGTCGGTGAGCACCGTCACGCGCTCGTAGGCGTCGGCCTGGCGAGACAACGCCGTGTGGGTCACACAGTTCTGGGTCATCATTCCGCAGAGCACGAGTTCGGTGGCACCCATCGCCTGCAGTGTGGCGTGCAGGTTGGTGCCCTCGAAGCTATCGGCGAAATGCTTGACCACCACGGGCGCATCGGGCGCAGCTGCCACGATGCGCGGATGGATCTTCACGCCCTCGGTACCGGCGTTGAAGAACGGGGCAATGCCCTGCGCGGCATCGGCCACGTGTTGCACATGGATCACCGGCAGGCCTCTTGCCCGCGCATCGCGGATCGCCTGTTCTACAGCAGCCAGGGTGGCCTCGGTGTTGGCAAGAGCGAATGCACCGCCCGGAAAGTAGTCGTTCTGCAGATCGATCAGCAGCAAGGCTGGGTGGGACATAAGAGGTCTCCGGAGAAATGGGTGAACGTCAATTCTGCCGAGACGAGGAGCGCCAGACCATCGGCCTGAAAGTCAATCATCGGTAAGATCGGGCCAACTTGCACCTGCTTCTGTTTCATCGATGCCATCGACCTCACCAGCCCCAGTGCAAACGCAGCGTCGCCGCGTTGCCATCGTTGCGTTCGACGGCATCAGCCCATTTCATCTGTCGGTGCCTTGTGTGGTTTTCGGCGAGGGTCTGGCGCCAGACAATCCCTTTGACCTCGTCGTGTGTAGCGTGGACCCGGCCCCCGTACGAACCAGCGCGGGCTTTGCCTTGACCGCCCTGCCATCGCTGCGCGCCCTGCAAAAGGCGGACGTGGTGATCGTGCCGAGCTGGCGCAACGTCAATGAACGCCCGCCCGAACCGCTGCTGCGCGCCCTGCGCGCAGCTCACGCGCGGGGCGCCCTCATCGTGGGCCTTTGCCTGGGCAGCCATGTGCTGGCCGAGGCGGGTCTGCTGGCCGGTGGACGCGCAACCACGCACTGGGAATACGCCCCGCTGTTCGCCCAACGCTTCGCGGACATCAAAGTGGAGCCTGATGTGCTTTACGTACAGGAGGGGCGCATACTCACCTCGGCAGGTACCGCCGCCGGGCTGGATGCCTGCCTGCATCTGGTGCGGCAGCAATTGGGAGGCGAACGCGCCAATCAGTTGGCGCGGCGGCTCGTGATCCCACCGCACCGCGAAGGGGGCCAGGCGCAATTCATCCAGCAACCCATGCCAAAGGCCCGCACGGGTACCCGGCTGGGACGGCTGATGGACGCGGTGCGCGCGCGGCTTCATGAACAGCACAGCCTGGACTCGTTGGCACAGGAGGCTGGCCTGAGCCGCCGAACCCTCACGCGGCAATTCAAGGCATTGACCGGGTCATCGGTACAGGCCTGGCTGCAGGCAGAACGCGTGCAGTTCGCGCAGCGCCTGCTGGAGCGGGAGCCGCTGAGCATCGAACAGGTGGCCGAAAGATCCGGCTTTGGCTCGGCAGAAGCTTTCCGTCTTCAGTTCCGGCAATCCGTCGGCGTATCGCCCAGTCAGTGGCGAAAAACGTTCGCTGGAGCCTGAATGCCATCGCGGGCAAAAAGCCCAGTGCTTCGATTTGAAGTGATTTGCCGCGAGCACCGGAGTGAATCACCCCGGCTGAGCCGGACACCCTGCGCGACCCAACCCTGAAGTCCACAGCGAGATGCCACAACAGGGCATCCGTCACCAGAGCACCAAAAAGAAAAACCCCGCTACCGTATTGATAGCGGGGTTTCCTTTGTACTGGCGGAGAGGGTGGGACAAATGTGCCCAACCTCAAAAACCTTTGTAAATCAACTACTTAGGCGGTAGCGGTGTCTAAAATTTTGCTACTAGCAGTGCTACCAGTAGCCGCTAAGGGTACTTATACCACGGTTTTAGGCCGTTTTGGGGGGTGTTTCGGTTGCACCGTTTGAAGGAACGGCAGGGATTCGAAACGTTTCAATGTCTATGCCCTTGGCAGTGGCTTCAACCACCCAAGCAGGCTTACGCCCCCTACCCCCGCCCCATGTCTCGCCGGTCGTTGGATTTCGGTATTTGGCTTCCGCTGCGGGCTTTGCTGCGTCGTCCTTGGCTTTGTTGGCGGTGCGGGGCTTGCGTTGAGGTTTAGGCGGCT
>LNEG01000086.1 GCA_001464865.1 Burkholderiales bacterium Ga0074133 | reverse complement strand
TAATCCGCAATCTGCTTCTTGATTTCTATCAATTTGGCGGCGCGGTTTGCGGCGCGTACTGCTGACAATTGCGCCTCAATTTCTTGCAGTGCTGCAATTCGCTTAGCGTGTTCTGCTTCCAGTTTTTCCAATTGTGCTGCGCTGGTGTCCGCCATTGTTGGCCTCCAAAGTGAAGCCAACAATTTAACACACAATTTAGGCTAAGGAGAAGTCTAATTCTTGCCCCGGAATTAGGTCGGAGTAGTCCTCTTGGGCCTGTGGTGCAGGCTTCGGCGCGGGGTGCATGTAGCTGTAAGTCGTGGCGCAGTACTCTGCAATTGCAAAGGTGCAATGACTGTGAATTTTTGCTCACAGTCTTTCTTTTTCTTCGGCGGTGAAGCCTGATTTAATTAGCTTTGCAAGCGTTTTAGCGTGCATGAATTTAATTTGTTCAACT
>LNEG01000085.1 GCA_001464865.1 Burkholderiales bacterium Ga0074133 | reverse complement strand
CAACGAATGCGGCACTGCCGTAGGCCATCTGTACCGCCAGGGCCTGGGCGAGTTCTTCCTGGACGACCTGTGGCGCTACGAAGCCGTGTACGCCGTGCCAACGCCCGAGGTGCAGCAGCGCATGCTGCCGGTGCTGCAGGACACGGCGCGCGTGCGGGCGCTGCAGCATGCGCCCTACAGCATGGTCAGCTACGTGTGGGGGCGCAAGTACCAGCAGTCCAACCAGTGGGCGGTAGAGACGCTGGCCGCAGCCATGGAGCCCGCCACCGTGCAGACGCGCGACCAGGCCCAGGCGTGGCTGCAGTTCAAGGGCTACACGCCCACCACCCTCAAGCTTGGCCCGCTGACCCGCATGGGCGGCCGCGTGGGCTCGGCCAACGTTGCGTTCGACGACCACCCGGGCGACAAGCGGTTTTCGGACCGCATCGAGACGGTCACCGTGGATTCGGTGCTGGCCTGGATGCAGCGCACGCAGCTGGCAGCAGCGCCCGTGGTGGTTGTGCTGCGGTGAAAAAAGCGGCTGCGGGCCATGTTTTGAGCGTTATTGGCCGGTAGCCCTTTTATTATCTTGCCTGATAGCTATCAAATAAATAGCATTGGCGCACCCTGCGCCAGGTTGTCACCCGAGGAGAACCCCATGAGCAAATCCCTGCGCCTGTCTGAAAAATGGTTTCGCCGCGGCCTGTGGCTGGTGGCGTTCGTGTTTGCCGGCTTCCTGATCGGGCTGGGCGGCACCATCGTGGGCGACCTGCCCAAGGTCGAAGCGCCACTGCAGCTCGATGATTTCCTGGACCGCCCCGCCGCGCAGGCGCTGCGCGACCAGGTCAGGGCCGCGCGCAAGGCCGAGCAGGACGCGCAGACCGCGCTGGAACAGGCCAGCCTGCAGCGCAGCAAGGCCGCCAGCGAAAGCCGGGCCGAGCGCGAGACCTACAGCAACTGGCTGTCCACCCGCAGCGTCACCCAGCGCAGCGACCAGGACCCGGAACTCATCCGGCGCACGCAGCAGCTCGATGCCCTGAAGCAGGTGGAGGTGACTGCCCAGCGCGCACTGGAGCAGCAGCAGCAGGCCGCGCTGGATGCACGCCAGAGCGCTGCCGCCATCCAGGACCGGATCGGCGAGATGGAATACGGCGCGCAGCAGCGGCTGAACGCCGAGCGCCGCAAGGTCGAGCTGCGCGTGTTTTTGTACCGGCTGGCGCTCACGCTGCCGCTGCTGGCCATTGCCGGCTGGCTGTTCGTCAAGAAGCGCAAGAGCACCTACTGGCCGTTTGTGTGGGGCTTCATCTTCTTTGCGCTGTTTGCCTTCTTTGTGGAGCTGGTGCCCTACCTGCCCAGCTACGGCGGCTATGTGCGCTACGTGGTGGGCATCGGCATCACGGCCGTGGTGGGGCGCTATGCCATCCTGGCGCTCAACCGCTACCTGGAGCGGCAGAAACTGGCCGAAACCCTTCCCGACCAGGAGCGCCGCAAGGAACTCGATTACGACCTGGCCCTGGCCCGCCTGGCCAAGAGCGTGTGCCCTGGCTGCGAGCGGCCGGTGGACCTCAAGAACGACAAGATCGACTTCTGCCCGCACTGCGGCATCGGCCTGTTTGACCGGTGCGGCGCATGCAGCACGCGAAAGAGCGCGTTTGCCCACTTTTGTCACGCCTGCGGTACCCGCGCCCGGCTGCACCTGGGCGGCAAGGAACCACAGGCCTGACGCACCGGACCCGGCGGCGCAGACCAGCGTTACCGCACACGCCGCACCAGGGGCTCAGTACAGGTACACGGCGCCCGCATTGGCGCTGCTTTCGTCCGACTGGTTGCCGCCCACGCCGCTGGAGCCGCTGTCTTCGGTGGATGCGCCCACCGCCAGGGTGTTGCCATCGCCCGACAGGGCCACCCGGCCACCAAACCGGTCCCCTGTGCCGGTGTTCGGTGCCTTCAGGTACGTCTGCTGGACCCAGGTGCCCCCGCTGCGGCGGAACACGAGCACCGCCCCTGCATCCGGCGCGGCCGTGTTGGCCTGGTTGGCGCTAAAACCCGTTCCGTTGCTGTCGTCCCGATAGGACGGCACCACCAGGGTGTTGCCGTCGCCGGAGATCGCCAGGTTGTTGCCGAAGCGGTGGGGCGAGCGGGTGTTGGACGCCTTCAGGTACGCCTGCGGGGCCCAGGCTGCGCCGGTGCGGGTAAAGACAAAGACCGCGCCAGAGTTCAGCGCCAGGGCGTTGGCGGTCGGTGCCACCGGGAAGATGCCGGTGTAGTTGCTGCTGTCGCCGTCCATGCCCACGGCCAGGGTGTTGCCATCGTTGGACAGTGCCACGGCCACACCGAAGCGGTCTTGCGCCAGGGGGGTGGGCGCTTTCAGATAGGCCTGTTGCAGCCAGACGCCCGCGTTGCGCTGGAAGACATAGGCCGCTCCCGCGTTGGCCAGCGAGTCATCGGCCGGCGTGGACGCCGAGGCGCTGCGTTCAAAGAACGCCCCCACGGCCAGGGTGTCGCCCGCGCCCGAGAGGCTCAGGTAGATGCCGAAGAAGTCGCCGGACCCGGCGTTTGATGCCTTGATGTAGCCCTGCTGCGTCCAGGCGGTGCCCGTGCGCGTGAACACATAGGCTGCGCCCGACGACGAGTACGCCGCGTTGCCGTGGGCGCCGGTCATGTCTCCGTCTTCGTTGTAAGCGGCGACCGCCAGCGTGTTGCCATCGCTGGAGAGCGCCACGAACGATCCGAACAGGTCGCTGGCATCGGCATTGCCAGCCTTGATGAATGCCTGCAGCGACCAGGTGGCTGCCGACCGTGCATACACATAGACCGCGCCAGCGCTGTTGGCCAGGTTGTTGGTGGGCGGCATGGCGGCGAAGGTGCCGGTCTGGTCGCCGCTGTGGCCGTCTGCGCCAATGGCCAGCGTGCTGCCATCTGCCGACAGCGCCAGGGCGTTTCCGAAGTAGTCGTTGGCTTCCCCGTCAGGGGCCACGATGCGCGCCTGTTGCGACCAGGTGGCGCCGGTCCGCGTGAACACATACACCGCACCCGTGTTGCCCGCTTCACCGTAGGCACCCACGGCCAGGGTCGTGCCGTTGCCGGACAGCGCCACGCGATTTCCAAAGCGCCCTTCGACCGTGGCCGTGGAGGCCTTGAAGTACCCGATGGCGCGGACCATGTCGGCGGCCACTGCTGCCGAGGGCGTGCTGCAGCCGCTTTCGCTGCAGGCTTGCACTGCATACGTTGCATTGACTCGGGTGTGCAGGAGCACGGGCACGGCATGGGTCAGTGCCGTGGCCGCCGTGCTGCCGATGACGGCGGCCGCCTGCGGGCCGGTACCGTCGGGGTCTTCCAGCACGTTGTAGCTGGACGCGTCGGGCGCAGCAGACCAGGAAAGGCGCAGCGCCTTGGTGCCATAGGTGATGCCCAGCCCGGACGGCGTGGGCGGCACGGGCGGCGGGGGAGGGGGCGGCTCCACCACGGTGCTGCAGGTCACCCGCACCGTGGGCAGGGGCGGCAAAGCGACGCCGGTGCCCGCCTCCACCACGCAGATCTGGTTCACCGGCTGGGCGTACACCGTCACGGCGTACGGGTCTGCCTGCGCAACGCTTGTCGCAAAACGGAACGGGCCATTGGTGGTCAGCGTGAGATCGGCGGCGTTGTTCAGACGCAGCGTCACGGCACCGGCCAGCCCGCTGACGGTGCCACTGACGGGATAGGTGTTGGTGGTGCAGGTCACCAGAATGTTGGTCACCGGCCCCGTGACCACACCGACGCCGTTCTCTACCTTGCACGTCTGCCGCGCAGGCTGTGTGCGCACAACGATCTGGTACGGCGTGCCTTGCGGGACGCGGATGGCGTAGCTGCCGCTGGCGGTGATGGTCAGCGGGCTTCCTGTCCCGTTGGCCAGCACCACGGTGCCCTCCAGGCCTGTCACCGTGCCCCCTACGGGATGCTCCACCAACGCGGGCGGTGGCGGGGGTGGTGGGGGCCCGGCATCGTCGCCGCCGCCACCGCCACAGGCCATCAACAGGGCACTTGCCACACTGGCGGACAGGGCCGCTGCCCAGCGCCGGAGGTTGCGCCTGGCCCCGGCATGGCCGTGGTCGCGCGCCGTCAGGGTGGCGGGTGCGGGGGGTTCGCGCACGGGTTCGCGGCGCAGCGGTTCACGGTCGGTGAAAGGAGGGGGATGCATGGGGAGTCTCCGGGCACGGCCCGGGGAAGAGAACGTCCTCAGGCCAAAAGATGGGGCACCAGACCCCGCGCGCTCGCGGGCGCGTGCAGGGTCGATCCCGTGGACTCTAGGCATCGCGGAGGGGTTCGCCATCCCCTCTGAGGCAGGGTTGACAGCCGTGCGGCAAGGGCCGTGCGTGACCGTGTTCGGGGCGCAGGGCCTGCTGTGCGCGGCTTGGCAGCCGCTGTGGGAGATTTTTGGGTGTTTTAGGCCTGGAGTCCAGGTTTTATAATGTCCTTTTGCTATATAAATAATAGCAAACGCCTGTGGGTGGCGCCTGGCGCCCCCGGTGCCCCGCGTACCCGTGCGGCCCTGCAGGCGGCAGGCTGCCGGCCCCGGCAGTGCCCAGCGGTCGATGCTGCGGGCGGGCTGCGCCGCGGTCCGGCGTGGGCTGCGCTAAACGCCCCGCGCCCGGTCGGCCTTGAACTGCGCGCGGAACTGGCTGAAGGTGCCCGCGTCCAGCGCTTCGCGCACCTCGCGCATCAGGTTCAGGTAGTAGTGCAGGTTGTGCACCGTGGTCAGCATGGGGCCCAGCATTTCGCCGCAGCGGTCCAGGTGGTGCAGGTAGGCCCGGCTGAAGCCGCCGCGCCCGCCCGCGTCCCAGGCCACGCCGTCCTTGCCCGCGCAGGCGTGGCAGGTGCAGCTGGTGTCCAGCGGCTGGTGGTCGGTCTTGTGGCGCGCGTTGCGGATCTTCAGGTCGCCATAGCGGGTGAACAGCGTGCCGTTGCGCGCATTGCGCGTGGGCATCACGCAGTCGAACATGTCCACGCCCTGGGCCACGCCTTCCACCAGGTCTTCGGGCGTGCCCACGCCCATCAGGTAGCGCGGCTTGTGCGCGGGCAGGCGATGGGGCGTGTGGGCCATGATGTCCAGCATCTCGTCCTTGGGCTCGCCCACGCTCACGCCGCCCACGGCGTAGCCGGGGAAGTCCATTTCCACCAGCGCTTCCAGCGACTCCTGGCGCAGGTTCTTGAACATGCCGCCCTGCACGATGCCAAAGAGGGCGTTGGGGTTGCCCAGCCGCTCGAATTCGGCTTTGGACCGCACGGCCCAGCGGCGGCTCATCTCCATGGATTTGCGCGCCTCGGCCTCGGTGGTGAGGTGCCCCTTGGTCTCGTACGGCGTGCACTCGTCGAGCTGCATCACGATGTCGGAGTTGAGCGTGGTCTGGATCTGCATGCTCACCTCGGGCGACATGAACAGCTTGTCGCCGTTGACGGGGCTGGCAAAGGTCACGCCTTCTTCGGTGATCTTGCGCATGGCGCCCAGGCTCCACACCTGGAAACCGCCCGAGTCGGTGAGGATGGGCTTGTCCCACTTTTCAAAGCCGTGCAGGCCGCCAAAGCTCTGCATCACGTCCAGGCCCGGGCGCATCCACAGGTGGAAGGTGTTGCCCAGAATGATCTGCGCGCCCATGTCGTGCAGGCTTTGCGGCATCACGCCCTTGACGGTGCCGTAGGTGCCCACGGGCATGAAGATGGGGGTCTGCACCACGCCGTGGTTGAGCGTGAGCGTGC
Organism: Burkholderiales bacterium Ga0074133; assembly: GCA_001464865.1. Taxonomy (GTDB): domain Bacteria; phylum Pseudomonadota; class Gammaproteobacteria; order Burkholderiales; family Burkholderiaceae_C; genus Acidovorax. The sequence continues at coordinate 22,338 of LNEG01000085.1, read as the reverse complement.
CGCGCCGTGCGTGGCTGGAGGGGTCGGTCTTGAGGAGGTCGAACTGAAGCATGGGCGGGATTGTCCCAGACGCACCGCCGACCCGGCCCGGGGTGCGCCTGGCCTGACTTGCATCAAGGGAATCGGCTGGCGCTGCGGCACCGCGTGGCTACACTGGACTCGTACCTGCCACCTGCACCCCAAAGGAGAACACCATGCTCAAGATCTTCATCGCCGTGGACGGATCGGAACTCTCGCTCGATGGTGTGCACCACGCGCTGTGGCTGGTGCGCCACGGCCTGCAGGCGCAGGTGGTGCTGGGCCATGTGCAGGAGCCCGCCACCCTGTACGAAATGGTCACCGCCCGCGACCCCGACCTGATTGCCGCGGCCAGCCTGGAGGCCGGCGAGCACCTGATGGCCCCCGCGCGTGCGCTGCTCGAAGCTGCTGGCGTGCCCTGCGAAACCGAGGTGGGCGTGGGCGACGAGGCCCACACGCTGGTGGACATGATCGAGCGCACCGGGTGCGACATGGTCATCATCGGCGCGCGCGGGCAAGGCGCACTGTCGAGCGCGTTGCTCGGTTCCGTGTCGCAGGAAGTGGCCCATGCCAGCCCGGTGCCGGTCACCATCGTGAAGCACGGCGAGGCATTTGCCGTCACCGAGGGTGGCACGGTGGAAGACCTGGAGGACTGAGCCCGCCTCGCGCCCTGCGCCTTGTGTGTGCCCCACAAAAAAGCCGCCTCGGGGCGGCTTTGCGTTGTGCGCGGCCGTCAGGCCGGTGCGGCTCAGTCCAGCGAGATCTTCTGCTCGCGGATCAGCTTGTGCCAGCGCTGCACCTCGGTGCGGATCAGGTCGCCGTACTGCTGCGGCGTGCTGGCCACGGGCTCGATGCCAAAGTCCACCAGCTTCTGGCGGATGGCGGGCTGGTTGATGGCGGTGGCCACCTGCTTTTGCAGGGCGGCCACCACATCGGCTGGCGTACCGGCCGGGGCCACGATGCCCACCTGGGCCGATGCCTCCACGCCCTTGAAGCCGAGTTCGGCAAACGTGGGCACATCGGGCAGCTGGGGCAGGCGCGTGGCGTGGGCCACGGCCAGCGGGCGCACCTTGCCGCCCTTGATGAAACCTGCGCCTGCGGCCAGGTCCACCATCATCGCGTTGACCTGACCGCCGGCCAGGTCGGTCAGGGCAGGTGCCGCGCCGCGGTACGGGATGTGCACCATGTGCAGGCTGCTGTGGACCTTGAGCAGCTCCATCGCCAGGTGGTGCGGGCTGCCCGCACCGGCCGAGCCGTAGCTGAACTTGCCGGGCGCCGCCTTGGCCTTGGCCACAAAGTCCTTGGCGTCGCGCACGTCCGAGTTGGGGCCCACCACCAGGATCATGGGAAAGCGCCCCATCAGCGTGACGGGAACGAGGTCTTTTTCAGGGCTGTACGAGAGCTTGCTGTACAGCGCGGTGTTGAACACCATGGTGCCGTTGTCGGCCGACAGGATGGTGTAGCCGTCTGCCGGTGAGCGTGCCACGTCCGATGCGGCAATGGCGGTGTTGGCGCCGGGCTTGTTCTCCACCGTCACGGTCTGGCTGATCTGGGTGGACAGCTGCTGGCCGATGGTGCGCGCCAGAAAGTCCGATCCGCCGCCCGCGGGGTAGGGCACCACCCAGCGGATGGGCTTGGCGGGGTAGCTCTGGGCAAACGCCACAGAGGGGCCCGCCAGAACGGCCAGGGCCGCAAGCAGCCCGGTGGCGCAACGACGATTGAGCATGGTGTCTCCTGAAGTAGGTCAAACGATTTAAGATTTAGCAATGATATTACGCAATGCGTAATGAGTTTCTCCGCGATTGCCCCTACGGACTCCTGCGCATGCCAAACCCTGCCGCCCCCGACCTCTCCACCAAACGCCGCCAGCGCGTGCAGTCGGCCGAAACCGGCATGACCATCCTGAAGGCCCTGGCCCGTCTGGGCGGCGCAGCCAGCCTGACGGCCATCGCCGCCGAGTGTGGCGAGAGCGCCGCCAAGGTGCACCGCTACCTCAGCAGCCTGACCAGCGAGGGCCTGGTGGCCCAGCACCCCGCCACCCAGCACTACCACCTGGGGCCCGAGGCGGTACGCATTGGGCTGGCCGCGCTGCGCCAGTGCGACCCGGTGCGCATGGGCGAGGCCGCGCTGCTGCGCCTGCGCGAATCGCTGCAGGTGACCTGCTTCATCGCCGTGATGGGCAACATGGGCCCCACGGTGATGCGCATGGAAGAGCCCTCGCTGCCCGTCACCGTCAACATCCGGCCCGGGTCGGTGCTGCCAGTGGTGTGGTCGGCCAGCGGGCAGGCGTTTCTGGCGTTTTCGCAGGTTGCCGACCTGCGCACCCGGGCCGAGGCCGAACTGGCCGCCGCCACGCCCGAGCAACGCGCAATGCTGGGCGGGGCCGACCCCCTGCAGGCCCTGTGCCAGCGTGCACGCGCCCAGGGCTGCGCCACCGTGCAAGACATCCTGCTGGCCGGCATCAGCGCCATTGCCGCACCCATTTACGACGCACGCGGCCACGTAGCGGCAGTGCTCACTTCGCTTGGAGCCAGCAATGGCTTTGACGCACGGCCTGACGGCCGGGTGGGCCCGAGCGTGGTGCAGGAGGCCCAGGGCATCAGCGCAGCCATAGGGTTTTCTGCCACTGGACAGCCGCCACAACCCTGACAACGCGGCCCTGCGCACGGGGCGTGGCTTGACCGCTGTTTGGATAATTACGCAATGCGTAATAGCATTGCGCAAAACATCTGCGAGTTGCGCCATGACCTTGCCCCCGCTTTCCACGCCGCTTACACCCGCTGGCCGCTGCCCGGTAGACCACCAGGCCCTTGCGGGCGCAGCTGCCGCCGCCCTGGCCCCCAACGGCTGCCCTGTCAGTGCCCGCGCCGCCGCCTTCAACCCGTTTGAGCCCGCCTACATGCAGGCCCCCGGCGACTACCTGCGCTGGGCGCGCGAGGAAGAACCCGTGTTCTGGAGCCCCGAGCTGGGCTACTGGGTGGTCACGCGGTACGAGGACGTGAAGGCGGTCTTCCGCGACAACATCCTGTTCTCGCCATCGGTGGCGCTGGAGAAGATCACCCCTGCATCGCCCGAGGTGCTGCAGATCCTGCAGGGCTACGGCTTTGCCATGAACCGCACCATGGTCAACGAGGACGAGCCCGACCACATGGCCCGCCGCCGCCTGCTGATGGATGCGTTCTTGCCCGAGCGGCTCATCACGCTGGAACCCATGGTGCGCCAGCTGGCACGCCAGACCATGGACCGCTTTGTGGACCAGGGCCGCGCCGACCTGGTGGCCGAGATGTTCTACGAGATCCCGCTCACCATCGCGCTCAAGTTCCTGGGCGTGCCCGATGAAGGTGCCGAGCAGCTGCGCCAGTTTGCGGTGGCCCATACGCTCAACACCTGGGGCCGCCCCACGCCCGCAGAGCAGATCGAGATCGCGCACAACGTGGGGCGCTTCTGGCAAACCGCGCAGCACATTCTGGACACCATGCGCGCCCAGCCTGACGGCGAAGGCTGGATGTACGAAACCATCCGCCATCACATCGCCCACCCCGACGTGGTGCCCGAGTCATACCTGCGCTCGATGATGATGGCCATCCTGGCCGCCGCGCACGAGACCACCTCCAACGCCACGGCCAACGCCTTCCTCACGCTGCTGTCGCACCGCAAGGCGTGGGACGACATCTGCGCCAACCCCGCGCTCATCCCCAACGCGGTGGAAGAGTGCCTGCGCGTGGCTGGCTCCATCATTGCGTGGAGGCGTGTGGCCACGGCCGATGCGGTGGTGGGCGGCATCCACCTGCCCAAGGGCAGCAAGCTGCTGCTGGTGCAGGCCTCGGCCAACTTCGACCCGCGCCATTTCGAGAACCCCGACGAAGTGGACGTGTACCGCGAAAGCGCGGTGGAGCACATGACCTTTGGCTACGGTGCGCACCAGTGCATGGGCAAGAACATCGGCCGCCTGCAGATGCGCGTGTTCATCGAAGAATTCGTGCGCCGCCTGCCGCACATGCGCCTGGTGGAAGGGCAGCACATCGACTACCTGTCCAACACCTCGTTCCGCGGCCCGTCCGAGCTGTGGGTGGAGTGGGACCCGGCGCGCAACCCCGAGCGCCTGGTATCCACGCCGCCTGCCACCGCACTCGCTGCCGCATCCGCCACCTTCACCATCGGCCCCCCGGCCAAGGAAGGCATCACCCGCACCGTGGTGCTGCAAGCCCGCGAGCCCGAGGGCGACGGCCAGTGGCGCCTGGTGTTTGCCAGCCCCGACGGCGCTGCGCTGCCCGCGTGGTCAGCCGGCGCGCATGTGGACCTGGTGGCAGGCGGCTACCGCCGCAAATACTCGCTGTGCGGCCGCCCGGAAGACCGCCACACCCTGCAGGTGGTGGTGCAGCGCGAGGCCGCGGGCCGCGGCGGCTCGCGTCACTTTTGTGATGCACTGGCGCTGCCCGTGGGCAGCACGCTGCAACTGGCCGGCCCCAAAAACATGTTCCGCCTGGATGAAACCGCCCAGCGCTACGTGCTGATGGCCGCGGGCATCGGCATCACCCCCATGCTGGCCATGGCCGACCGCCTGAAGGCCCTGGGCAAGCCCTACACCCTGCACTACGCAGGCCGTGCCCGCGCGCAAATGGCGCTGCTGGCGCGCCTGCAGCAGGACCACGCCGCCCACCTGCACCTGTACATCAAGGCCGAAGGCCAGCGCATGGATTTGCCCGCCCTGCTGGCCGGTGTCACCCCGCAAGCCCGCGTGTACGCCTGCGGCCCCAACCGCCTCATCGACGAGCTGGAAGCCCTGGCCACCGCCTGGCCCGAAGGCGTGCTGCACTACGAACACTTCAGCGGCGAAGGCGCCGCGCTGGACCCGGCCAAGGAACACGCCTTTGTGGCCGAGCTGCGCGACTCCAACCTGCAGGTGCATGTGCCGCCCGACCGCACCCTGCTGCAAGCCCTGCAAGCCGCCGGGGTGGACGTGCCCTGCGACTGCAACGAAGGCCTGTGCGGCACCTGCGAAGTGGCCGTGCTGGACGGTGCCATCGACCACCGCGACAAGGTGCTGACCCACAGCGAGCGCGCGGCCAACAAGCGCATGCTGGCCTGCTGCTCACGGGCGGTGGGGGGGCGGGTGGTGCTGGCGCTGTGAGGTGTTGTGAGATGCTGATGTGCTATCAACTAAATAGCAATCAGGGATGAATCTGCGGGGGCTACCGGCTCATTTCGCTCAGAATTTGCCAGGAAGTCGCCCCGTGGCGAGCCTGACTTGGTGGGGATGCACTGGCAACAGCTTCGTCGTAGCCCCTGTCACCGCTTGCGGTGGTCTGCGCGCCACAGGCAGGCAGCTATGGCAGGGCCAGCGCATCCAGGGGGCTGGTCGTACCGCCAGCCGCCACCGTCAGCACGACCGGAATGCGCTTGCGCTCTGGCGGGCGGCCAATCTGCTGCAGCCATGGCAGCTCCATACCCAGCACCTGCCGGTACAAAAACAACAGCGCATTCAGTGCTTGCCGGTGCGTGGCGGGCGCTACCTTCTTCTCGGTCGCCAGCATGGTCAGAAAACCTTCGACGTCCGCTTGCCCCATTTCGCGAGGGTGCCGAAATGCGCCCTGGGTTCGTGCTGCCCACAACACGAATGCCTTGGCCCAATAGACGTAAGCCTTTTCGGTCTGTAGGCTGTAGTGCAGGTAGCGAACCCTCTCGCGTACCTGATCCAGCAGCTTGACGGACCGTGGAGGAACCCAGTCAGGTTTGTCGGTTCTGTTATGCCTGTTCATGCATACAGTATGCTGCGCTACAGGCCTGATTTCAAACACTTTTTTGGACTGATATGCGACTTTGTTTAACGACCACGACTGTGGGTATCCTTCGTCTGGTCAGATAAACCATAATTTAAATGCTCTTCTTCCCTGCAAGCAACCTCGGTCGAAGCGTCGCCTTCTTGTGGCTGGGCGCATGTTGTGCGCTACTTGCTTTTGGGTTCATACAGCGTGATATTCACGACATGCCAGTTGCATTTCTCTGGCTGCTGGTTGGGTTAGCATTTCCCGTGGGGTTCATTGGCCTCTTAGTTGCAGGTGGGGTTTGGACCGCTATCTCAACCAACCTTGGGTTGACCTATTCCCCTTTTCTCGACCTGTTGCCGTATTGGTTTGTAATCGTCGCGCTTGGATATATTCAGTGGTTCTATGTTGTGCCAAAAGTTGTTGAAAAGTTGCTTCATGTTTTGCGCCGCATTTAACAGGTTCGTCGAATGGACCCACAACGGCGACCGTCATGGTCGCCATTCTTCACAACTGAGTGCGCCGTTGCGGCCCATTCACGGCCAACGTTAAATTGCTATGCCGCTTTACACCTATATCGCCGCATTCAAAGGAGCGACATATGCCTCGCAGGGGAGCTTCAGTAACTTCAAAGGTTTCGTATCAGCATGGTCAGACCTGCCAGCGAATGCACTCCCCGGACTGACGCCTGCGCTGAAGAAAGAACTTACGCAAAAGGCATATCGTGGTGAGTTTCTCGAAGTGCCGAACAAGAAGCATCTTTGGAGAAAATCCATTAACCTCAATGGAGATGAATTTGTTGTTTATGCAGTTCAAACGCAAATTTAACTGGTTGCTCCATCGGACGGCTTCGCCGCCCGCTGAGCGCCAACGTTAGGCCTCACAAATGCTGCAACTCCAGACTCCTGTGCTGACGTTCTCCAGTGATCGTTCGCCGTTCCACGACGGTATGAACGAGGAGACTGCCGCCTTTGAATTGGTGTGCATCGTTTGCGGAGAGTCCATCAAACGCAACGCACTCGCCGCCATCTCTGCGGGAGAACACTGGTACCGTGGTTTGCGCCGAGATGAGCAACACGAGGTTGCGACAAAGTTCGGTCTGAAGTTCAGCGTAGAGGGCCCGAAAGAACTGCCGTATGCCCGTATGCCAAACGGGCGGTACGCCTACTTCTCCGTGGTTGCCTGTTCGCGCTGCGACGGCGAGGCTGTCGTTGCACTGGACTTCTACGAACGGCAGCCAGCCCGCTTCATCGGTACGGTTCAAGGTGTGGCAGCCATCTCGGAGCAGCCTGGCGACACGCGTGAGGCCTAACCCATCGTTCAAGCGGCCCTGCCACAGCTTGCCGCTATGGGCCGTCATTTCATTCTCGGCCTTCCGCGCCAATCTGCGGCAGGCCGCTTATCTCAAACGTTATCCCTCATGAAGCGCGACCGTGTAGTTGAAGCAGAAACCAGTCTTCGGGCGGCGGAGGCGCGCCTAAGAGCCTTGCTCCTTGCGGTTCTTCCTGAAGTGGCTTTGTCGGGGGCGTCACTGTTCACGAACCGGGCGCACAACCCGCACGGGTTGCCCATCTCAACGCTATGGCCGCAGGCGGAGGCCCTTCACGCTGAGGCGCTCTTCTGTCTTGAGGCTCGTGAAGCTCTCGGTCTTCCCACAGCCAATTCCACTGGCCAGCTATTTCTGGCGGCTTGCGAAGAAGCGGCTAGCTCAAATGAACATCGGCGCGGCCCCCGCAAACTCGCTGCGTCACTGTTGGAGCAACTCAGCCATGAGGGATAACAGGTTCGTCGATTGGACCTAAAGCGGCGGGACGCGCTTCTGCCATTCTTCACAACTGAGTGCGCCGTTGCGGTCCACTCCCGGCCAACGTTAGGCAGCCCCACAAACATGCCCGAACTGAACGTCATTACTGCAGCAATGATCGGCGCATTTGCAGCAGCAATCTGGTCGGTCATCTCCATCCGCTGGCTACTACGCTCGTCCAAGATCAGTTACTTTTCTCGTAAACAGAGGTCGGTAGTTTGGGTTGCGGCAGGTATGGCATTCTTGCCCTCGCTTCTAGTCGGGTTCGTCTGTTCCGTAGCGCTTTCTCGGCTCACAGTCTCGCCAGGTCCTTGGAATCATCTGGTCCTAAGCCTCACTGTCGTCTTCGGGCTTGGCATATTCGGGGCAGCAATTACTTGGGTCGCCGCAAAGCTTGTCGCCACCGTCGTTCAAGTTAGAAAAGCCCACACTTGAAACAGCTGCCTAACCCTTCAATCGAGAGGGCGTCACGCGGCAAGCCGGGCGCCGCCTCTCATCTCATACGTTGAACGTCATGGACGAGTTGCTTGAATATCGCAAGGCAGTGCAGGCGGCAGAGGGAAGCTCCTCGGTTGCTGATGCCTTGGTGCAAGACATCGCGCATTTGGATGACTTGGCTTTGCTACCCCCGCTGCTCGCTCGATTGGCAGATGAATCGGACCGAATTGGCTGGTTTCGCGATTGCGATTACGCGGCAGTGGCACTCCAAGCTGCGTACTTACAGGCTGCATCTCCGCAACTCAGGAAGTCAATGCTGGAGTTCGCGTTGGGGCGCGCTCAATGGTGCGCCAGTTGTGCCACGGCAGGTGGGGAGGGACTTGCCCGCTCTCTCCATGTGCACGAGCTTGAGGCGCTGGCCCGGTTAACGTTCAACCCTTCGCTCCAGCGGACGGCTTCGCCGCCCGCTGAGATTTGACGTTAACCTGCAATGGCTACTCACAAGAAGCGCCTGGAAATTTGTGACGATGACGGCATGCACCTCATGTCGGTTTATGTCGAGCCCGATGCAAACGGATTCGAAGGCGCCGATCTCTCGGGTCTCGGTGCGCCACTGATTCGGGGACTCCGGGGTGTTTCGTTTCGTAAGGCAACGCTCTATTGGGCTTGTTTGGCCGAGGCTGACCTTTCAAGCTGTAATTTTGAAGAAGCAGACCTCCGTGGCGCCACTCTCACAGGGGCGCTGCTCATTGGCGCAAATTTGCGCTCGGCCCAGCTCTGTAGGGACAATCTCGGGGGCCCTACGCGGCTTCAGGGGGCTGACCTCTCCGATGCTGATCTCAGTGCTGCCAATCTGGACGGAGCTGAGTACGATTCCAATACCAAGTTTCCCTTTGGGTTTCAGCCGAAGCGAGAAGGGTGCGTACTCAAAGATGCAAGTTAACTGGTTCGTCGATTGGACCCACAACGGCAGGACGCGCTTCTGCCATTCTTCACGCCAGAGTGCGCCGTTGCGGTCCACTCACGGCCAACGTTAGACCGCATGGGAACTGTGACGATCTTCGGCTGGGTACTGGTCGCCGCATCAATAGTGGCGGGTCTGTACTACTGCGCTTTGGGCATCTCGGCGCTTAAGCACCTGCCTGATGCGACGGAGCAAGCCCGCTTTGTCGGCTGGACGCTTTGGTGGTTTATGGATTCTTCGCGTTATGACGAAGCTGGCAAACTGCTGTGTCGGCGAGGCAGTGTTGTCTTCGCAATCGCCTGGGCACTGGCTGTGCCTGGGTACTACATGGCCCTACAGAGGTGACGCACATGCGGCCTAGCTGGTCAGCCAAGAGCGTACCGCCTATTGGTGTCCCCTTACTTTTAACGTTAGCCCTATCCCGCCCTACCCATGCGGCCCAGAACGACATTCGCAATACTCCTGGCCATCGGCGCGGTAATGCACTTCGTACTCGCCTTCCGTCCGCCTGTGAGTGTTGGCTACCTGACGCTGTATCTCTGCTGGCTGGTGCCCAGCGCCGCGTTCGCCTGGTCCTTTTGGGCAAGGTCCTCTGCGACTCCATCGCTGTCTGTGCGGGGGCGTCGAATGCGCCAGCCAGCCTCCTCGGGGCTGTGGATGGAAGGGCTGGGGGTGTTTCTTGTGATCGCCACGGTGGGGCTGGTGATCCACCTCCTCGGTCCCTTCAAGCCTTACCGCCCGTCGATCGGTGCCGCGCAATGGACGCAAGGGAGCGCCATGGGGTTGATGTTTGCGCTGAGCGCGGCAGGATGCTGGGCGCTGCTGCGCGGCGCGCCGGGCGACACTACCGCACCGATCCCCGATGGCTCCAGCGTGGTGCGCGCGGGCGGCTGGGTGCGGCGGCTGGCGGGCATACTGCTTGCCGGTTGGGGCGCGTGGCTGCTGGTTGTTGGCATTCGCGCCTGGGGGGCATCGGCCGGCATCGACCGCATGATGAATCTTGTATTTGTGGTCGGCGGCCCGCTAGTGATCGTCGTCGGCCTGGCGCTTGCACTGCGCCGTGGTCGCAGTGGTGCCTGACCATTTTTTCCTTCGCGCCGACGCCGCTCAGCGGTGCGGCTTCACCCAGACGTACAGCCTGGCCCTCAGCAGCATTCCTACCGGCGATCTTCGCCACCGCCCATGAACACACGCAGAACCGTCTTGCTCACTCTCTCGCATGCTGCCGTGGCCGTTGCAAGCTTTGCGGGCGGCATCTATGCGTTGCCCATTCTCATTGCGCCTGATGCGCCCACGGCGGAGCAGGTGCAGGCGGCGTCGGCGCAGGCGCTTTTCAAAGGCGAGTTCAGGCGGGATCTGAAGGACAGCGATGCGCTGCACTGGGGCGAGGGTGCTGTCACCGTGACGGCTACCACCGTTTCACTGTTGGGCCGGGTTGCGCCGGGGCCGGATTACAAGCTCTACCTGTCACCCACGTTTGTGGAGACCGAGGCTGACTTTCAGCGGCTCAAGCCCAGCATGCTGCGGGTGGGCGATGTGAAGACGTTCGAGAATTTTGTGGTGACGCTGCCTTTGGGCGTGGACCCGGCGAAATATACGGCCGTGATCGTCTGGTGCGAGACGTTTGGCGAGTTCATCACGGCAGCGAAGTACCAGTAACGCGGGTGATGTGGGCCAGGCCCGTTGCCAGGTGCCGCCGCGCTGCGCAGCGGCTGCCCCTCAGGCTGCCTTGCGAAACGGCTCTGCAGGCTTTTGAAACTTGCCGTGCGGCAGCGTGGCCAGGCGCGAGAACATGCGGCGCACATAGCCGCGCACCCACAGGCATTTGTTGAGTTCATCCACCGGCAGCGGGCCCGATACGACGACGATGTCGTTGGCCACGTCCTGGGCACCGGCGGCGCGCAGGCGGCGGCGGGTGTTGTTGGCCCACGACTGGATGCGGGCAGGGCTGCCGTGCTGGTGCAATTCGCCCGTGTACGCATCAAAGGCGATGGCCACGGTGTCTGTCTTGAGCTTGAACCGGCGCTCGCCCGTCACGGCGCTGGGCGCCTCGCGCATGTCATACAGGTAGTAGCTGCCTGCCTTGAGCTGGTATTGCATGTCCATGGGATGTTCCTCTTTGTCGGCATTGTCGAGGTCGCACGGCGAGGCAATGGCAGGTAAAACGGTGCGAAAGGGGCTCTTATCCGGCGCCTTTCGCGCAAGGCCATGCAGGGCTCGGCGCGCGTGACATTTTCGTGGCCCCTCGGCACGTTCGTTGACGACTTGAGGATGATGTCGTAACAAGTTGTGAAGGCGTCGGGCCGGGGACCCTTCCTTCTTTGCCCCGCTTTGCGCGAGGGCCTCGCAACTGGCACGCTCCAGCGAGGGCAGCCAAGCAAGGGCCGCCCCGCAGCGATGGCTGCGTCCCCCTTCCCGAATCACGCAGTGATTCGAGAGAAGGGGGAAGCGGCGCAGCCGCTCAGGGGGATGGCCCTGCTTAAAAATCCACCAGGCTCAGCCCCACGCTGAACACGGTGCGCTTGCGGTTGTAGTCGATCATGCTGTCGCCATAGCCGCTGAACAGGGAGGTGTGCAGGCGCAGGTTGCTCTTGCTGCCCCACAGGCCGCTGCCCAGGGTCTGCATCCACTCCAGCCGTACCGATCCGCGGTCGCTGCTCGACAAAGAGCTGCGCACCGTGGCGCCCACCGTGTTTTCCTTGTTCACGTTCCAGAACACCGACAGCTCGCCGCGGCCCACGTAGTCGCTGATGCCGGGGTTGTCGTCGCTGTCGGCGCTTTCGCTGATGCGCTTCCACAGCCGGGCGTTCACCACCCAGCGGCTGTCCAGCTCCATGCCGGTCATCAGGTAGGCGCGGTTCCAGCTGCGCGACAGCGGCTCGCTCTGGCCGTTGGACTGGTGCACCAGCCCGATGCCGCTGTAGCGCCACTTCCAGCCAAACGGCAATTCGGCCGTGGTGGGGTACACATACATCACCTCGGGTTCGTGGTCGGTGGCGCGGAAGGGGCGCGAGATCTGCGGCGTGAACAGCTGCCAATACGACTGCTGCGAGTAGCCAAACCACACCGAGTCCTTGAGGGTGGGGTGCCCCTGCGTGAGCAGGCCCTGGGCCACCTTGGTGCGCACCGACAGCTGGATGCGGTTTTCGGTCGTGCGGTAGTTGGTGCTGGTGGTGGCCGAATTGTTGGGCCCTGGCGATGTCGGCTGGCGGTTGACCGAGTCGGATGCCACCACCGACACGGTGATGGGCCGGTAGCCGCGGAAGCTGAAGGTGCCGCAGTCGCTGCCCGACTCCAGCTCCCAGAAGCGCGACAGATCGCTGTACTGCGGATCGCGGCAGCCTTCGGTGCGGGCCACGTCAATGATGCGGGTGGCGGGCAGCGTGCTGTCGACCGGTGCGGGCATGCTGGTGCTGTCGCTGGCCGCAGCGCTGCCGGATGCAGACGCCGACGCACCGGGGGCCTGCCATTTTTGCTCGGCCGCCCACTGGTCAAAGCATGCCAGGCGGGCCTGGTTGTCCGTGCTCAGGGCGGTGCAGCGGCTGAGGCTGGCCGAGTTGCCGGCAGAAGCCGTAGCGGCCGGGGCTGCCTGCGCCAGTGCTGCACCGGCCGGGGCCAGCGCGGCCAGCGCCACGACAGCGGCCCGGCGAAGCGATGGTGTGGTGCGTGGTGTGGAGCGGCGTGTCATTGCCAGCCCGGCTGCTTGCGCAGCACGAAAGGAGCCGAAGGGGCTGTAGGGGTGGGGTGGGCGTTGTTCCATGTTCCGCGTATTTCCTTGCCGCAACTGCCATCCACGACCCGGCCTGTCCAGGTCGCGCTGATGTTGGTGCCGTTGAGTGATTCTTCCAGGGTGAGGTCGCCCTCGTCCACGTCGCCGCTGACCAGCGCGGTGGCGTTACCGCGCCGCACAGTGCCACGCACGCTGTGTGCCAGCTCGGGGTGCGGGCCCAGTTGCAGCACGGCCGTCTCGGCAGAAGGCTGTGCTGACGGTCGTTGCACTGACGGTGACTCCGCTGCACCCGGTGGCTGCAGCTGGGCGACCCATCGTCCTTGCAGGTGCAGGTGGCTCATTTCGGCCGCCGCAGGGCAAACTGCCGTCGATTCTGACTGTTTTTGGGCTGAAGCGCTTGTAGGATAAGCGCTGATAGCTATCAAAACAAAAGCAGACACCGCGAGCCCGTGCGCTGGGCCGCACCGGCGGCAGCCGGTGGCACTGGGCTTGCCTGGCGGGGTGAAGGCGGGTGCAGATACCGGCGCGGCTTGCATGGCGCTGTTTCTCATGGCTGTGGTGCTGCGGCAGCGGCTGCCGCGCTGGCCTGGGCCTTGGCCGCAAACTCGGCGCGCAGGGCCTTGAGCTTTTCGCGCGGGTCTTCGCGGGCGGTGGTTTTGTCCAGGCCCATCTCGGCGATGAAGCGGCTGGGCTGGGCGGCCACCATCTCGCGGCCTTTCTTGCGCTTTTTGGTCCAGCTGACGGCCAGCGTGCGCTGGGCGCGGGTGATGCCCACGTACATCAGGCGGCGCTCTTCCTGCAGGCGCTGCACGGTGTCGTCGCTCACCTTTTGCTGGCGGCCTTCGTCGTCGTCCAGCTTGAAGGGCAGCATGCCCTCGGTCACGCCCACCAGGATCACGTGCGGCCACTCCAGCCCCTTGCTGGCGTGCAGGGTCGACAGGGTGACCATGTCCTGCTCTTGCTCGCGCTCGCTGATGGTCGAGAGCAGCGCAATGGTCTGCGACACCTCCAGCAGGCTCTTGGTTTCCTTGGCCACCACGGCCCCTGCGGTGTCGTCAATCTGCCCGCCGGCGCGCTGGGCCATCCAGTCGCAGAACTCCAGCACGTTCGTCCAGCGGGCAGCGGCCACCTTTTCGCTGTCTTCGCCGTCATACAGGTGCTGCTCGTAGCCGATCTCCTTGAGCCAGTCGGCCAGGAAGGCGCGTGCGTCTTCCGCGCCATGCGTGTGGCGGGCGCGGTGCTCCAGGTCGTTGATGTAGCGGCCAAACTCGTGCAGGCCATCGAGCGCGCGCTTGGGCACGGCGGCGGGCAGCATGCCGTTGAACAGCGCGCCGAACATGCTTTGCTTGTGCTGGGTGGCAAACGCGCCCAGTGCCGCCAGCGTGGTGTGGCCGATGCCGCGCTTGGGGCTGGTGATGCAGCGCAAAAACGCCGGGTCGTCGTCGTTGTTGATCCACAGGCGGAACCAGGCGCACAGGTCCTTGATCTCCGCGCGGTCGAAAAAGCTGGTGCCGCCCGACACCTTGTACGGAATGTTTGCCTTGCGCAGGGCTTTCTCGAACGGCTTGGCCTGGTGGTTGGCGCGGTACAGGATGGCAAAGCTCTTCCAGTCCGGTGGCGGGTTGCCGGCGGCGCGCAGGCTCTGGATGCGGGCCACGGCGCGCTCGGCCTCGTGCTCTTCGGTGTCGGCATCGACCACGCGCACGGGCTCGCCTTCGCCCAGCTCACTGAACAGCGTCTTGGGAAACAGCTTGGGGTTGGGCCCGATCACGTTGTTGGCCGCACGCAGGATGGCGCTGGTGGAGCGGTAGTTCTGCTCCAGCTTGATGACCTTGAGGTGCGGGAAGTCGATGGGCAGCTTTTTCAGGTTGTCGAGCGTGGCGCCGCGCCAGCCGTAGATGGACTGGTCGTCGTCGCCCACAGCGGTGAAGTGGCCGTCGGCCCCCACCAGCAGCTTGAGCAGTTCGTACTGCGTGGCGTTGGTGTCCTGGTATTCGTCCACCAGCACATGGCTCAGCGCCGCCTGCCACTTGGCGCGCACCTCGGGGAAGTCGCGCAGCAGGCGCAGCGGCATGCCGATCAGGTCGTCAAAGTCCACGCTCTGGTAGGCGCTCAGCCGCTCTTCGTAGCGCGCCATCAGCACGGCAATGCTGCGCTCGTGGTCGTCGGCCGCCTGGGCCAGGGCCTCTTCGGCGTTCAGGCCCATGTTCTTCCACTTGCTGATCGTCCACTGCCACTGGCGTGCCGTGGCCAGGTCGGTGGTGCCGCCCGCGGCTTCCTTCAGGATGCCCGTCACGTCGTCGGCATCCATGATGCTGAACTGGGGCTTGAGGCCCAGCACCGCGCCGTCTTCGCGCACCATGCGCACGCCCAGCGCGTGGAAGGTGCATACCAGCACATCCTTGGCGCGCCGCCCGATCAGGCCCTTGGCGCGCTCGCGCATCTCGGCGGCGGCCTTGTTGGTGAAGGTGATGGCTGCAATGCGCTTGGGCTCCATCCCTTTTTCGATCATGTGCGCGATCTTCTGGGTGATGACGCGCGTCTTGCCCGAACCCGCCCCGGCCAGCACGAGGCAGGCCCCGTCGGTGTAGTGAACAGCCTGGAGCTGGGCAAGGTTGAGGCCGGTGGACATCGGGGGCAGGAGAGAAGCGGGGTAGCGCGACAGGCCGCTGCAGTCGGGTGGGGCCGGCGCGGCAGCGGGGGGGAGGGTGTGGCGGCGGGCGCCAGGGCTGCCCGTCTGCCAGCGCCCGATGATACCGGCGCAACGGCACGGGCGGGGGGGCGCGCGACGCGCCCGGCTGTACCTGGCCTCTGGATACAGGCTGGTGTGGAATCGGCACCGCGCGCGCTGGACGAGGGCGGATGACACCTGACAGGCGCCTGACGATGGCCCGCCAGATGGCTGCTGTTACGCCTTGTATCGTGTGGTTGTGGCGGGTTGGGGGCCGAACATGCGCTCTCGTTGGGGAAATCCCGCTAGGGGGGGCGGGGTCACACTTTGATACTTGTTCGCAGTTTGTCCGCTGGTTTTCAGCGCGACCCCATGACGAGCACTTTCCCCATGACCATTGCCTTGCCCCATCCCATCGCTGTCCTGATGTCCTGCCAGCGCGCCGCCGCGCGCGCGGCGCTGTTGCCGCAACGGGCTGTTCGCGCCGCTGCGGGTGCGGCTCTGGCCGCAGGCCTGCTGGCGTCTGCCCCTGCGCAGGCGCAGCTGGGCAGCACCGAGCCGGTGCGCATCGGGGTGGTCGGCCCCTTCACCGGGCCTTCAGCCGACTTCGGGGTGCCGATGCTCAATGGCATCCAGCTTGCGGTGGACGAGATCAACGCCGTGGGCGGCTACCTGGGCCGGCCCCTGCAGCTGATCATCAAGGACGACACCGCCAACCCCGACCAGGGCCGCAAGGTCAGCCAGGAACTCATGGCCGAGAAGGTCGTCGCAACGCTGGGTTTTTGCAATACGGGCGTTGCGCTGAAGGCGCTGGACGTGTTCCAGGAGGCGAAGTCGCCGCTGATCGTCCCGTGCGCCACCGGTACCGCCATCACTGCCACCTACCCCGCGCCTGAAAGCTATGTCTTTCGCGTGCAGGCCCGTGATGCGCTGCAGGCCCCGTTCATGGTGGACGATGTGCTCAAGCGCGGCTGGGACAAGGTCGCGATCTTTGCCGATTCGACCGGCTACGGCGAAGGCGGTTTCAAGGACGTGCTGGCCGCGCTGGCCGCCAAGAACCTCAAGCCCGTGCATGTGGCCCGCTTTCCGCTGGGCGTGAAGGATCTGTCTGCCGAGCTGAACGCCGCGCGCAATGCTGGTGCCAACGTGATCTTCAGCTACACCGTGGGCCCCGAAAACGCCGTGATCGCCAACGGCAAGAAGGCCCTGAACTGGAAGGTGCCGCAGGTGGGCGCCTGGCCGCTGTCGTTCCCGTTCTTCCTGGAAGGCGCCAAGGACGCCGCCGAAGGCGCGCTGATGGTGCAGACCTTCATTGCCGAGCCCAGCAACGAGCGCCGTGCGGCCTTCCTGTCGAGCTACACGCGCAAGTTCAAGGGCAAGGTGTCGGTGCCCATGGCCGCGGCCAATGCGTATGACGCCACTTACCTGCTGATGTATTCCTTCCTGGGCATCCGCGACGGCAATCTGAATGGCCGTGCCGTCAAGGAATCGCTGGAAGGCAGGATGAAGACCTACTACGGTGTGGTTTCCACCTACGAAAAGCCGTTCAGCGTGCAGGACAAGGACGCCATCACCCGCAACATGCTGGTCATCGGCGCGGTGAAGAACGGCGCCATCACCTTTGCCTACCCCGAAGACGCCAAGCGCAATCTCATCATCCAGCGCAAGCAGTGACCGTGGCTGCCGCCAGCGCACGCGGGCGGCGCGCCCTTGCCCGGCGGCCCGGCCCTGCTGTCGCCAGCCACGACGCCGCCCGCCTGCCTTTGCGCTGACGCCGTAACCGCGGGCGACTGCGCCACCCTGGCGCACCACGGACAATAGCCGCCGTGCTCTCCGTCCTCCTCATCACCTTTCCCTTCTTTGCGCTGGTGCTGTGCGGCTACCTGGCCGCGCGCACCGGCGTGCTGCCGCAACCGGCCATACCGGGGCTCAACGCCTTCGTGCTGTACTTTGCGCTGCCTTGCATGCTGTACCGCTTTGGCGCCAGCACGCCCATCGCGCAGCTGCTCGACCCTGCGGTGGCGGGCGTGTACCTTGTGTGCGCCGCCGTCATGGTGGCGGCCACCGTGGCGCTCACGCGCAACGCGCGCATCGGCTGGAACGATGCCGCCTTTGGCGCGCTCGTGGCCGCCTTTCCCAACACCGGGTTCATGGGCGTGCCCTTGCTGGTGGCGCTGCTCGGTGCACAGGCGGCCGGGCCGGCCATCCTCACCATCCTGATCGACATGGTCATCACCAGCTCGGTGTGCATTGCGCTGTCGCGCATGGACGGCGCAGGCACGCACGGCCTGCGCGTGGCACTGCGCAGTGCCTTGAAGGGCGTGGCCACCAACCCCATGCCGTGGTCGATTGCGCTGGGCGCGGTGGCCTCGGCGGCCCAGTTCACCCTGCCCGGGCCGGTGGACCGCACCGTGGCCATGCTGGCCGATGCGGCCTCGCCCGTGGCGCTGTTCACCATTGGCGCGGTGCTGGCGCGCTCGCAGATGAACCAGCACGAGCGCGTGCTGGCGCGGGACTACGTGCCCGTGGCGCTGGCCAAGCTGCTGGCGCACCCGCTGCTGGTGTGGTGCGCGGGCACGGCCGCCATCGCCCTGGGCGTGCCGCTGGACCCGTTTGCGTTCACCGTGCTGGTGCTGCTGGCAGCCCTGCCCAGCGCCAGCAATGTGTCGCTGCTGGCCGAGAAATTTGGCGCCAACAACGGCCGCGTGGCGCGGATCATCCTGGTGTCCACCGCGCTGGCGTTCCTGAGCTTCTCTGGCGCGGTGGCGCTGCTCCAGCCTGCGCTATAAATAAAATAGCATCCAGTGCCTGGCTATCAGGCGCTGAGGGCCAAATTGTGGTGGTTCAAGGGGGTTGCTGACCGCGGGGGGCAGCCGGCGCCTGCTTGGTGCACGCGGCTGCGACTTGCACCCGCTGGCAACAGCTCGCGCCGGGTTTTTGCCACTTTGTCGCAAACGCCTCGCGGGGCAGGCAGGGCCTGGGCACAGTTCGGGGCGATCCGGGCGCGGCCTGGTTCAGCCCTCCACAGAAAGCCCCGACATGAAAAAACCCACACTTTTCCTGGCCCTGCTGGCCGCCATCGCGTCCGTTCAGGCTGCAGACCTGCGCGTCGAGTTCTCGGTACCCGCCCAAAAGCAGGGCGCCGTGATGGTGGCGCTCTTTGACAAAGACGATGGCTTCCCGCGCGGCAAACCGCTGCAGGTGGCCACCGCCAAACCGGCCGACGGCAAGGCGGTGGTGCAGTTCGCAGGGCTGCCTGAAGGCGATTACGCCGTTTCCGTGTTTCTGGACGAAAACGGCAATGCCAAGCTTGACGCCAACGTGTTCGGCGTGCCGACCGAGTTGTTTGGTTTCAGCCGCAATGCGCGCAGCCCGATGGGCCCGCCGCCATTTGCCGACGCTGCTTTCCGCGTGGGGCCCGGCGGGAACCTGCATTCCATCGAGCTCAAGTAAGCCGGTCGAAGGAGTCCCGATATGACCCATCCTCACCTACCACGTCGCGCCGTACTGGCTGCCCTGGGTGCCAGCCTGTTGCCTGCACTGGGCCATGGCGCGAATACCCCAGAGGCGTGGCGCAGCAGCTACGCACCCTACAACGGCCCGTTGAAGGCACCCTTGGCCAGCGGCCCGCTTTCGGTCCGGGGGCGCTGGCCTGCCGCGCTGCAGGGCACCCTCTACCGCATTGGGCCAGCCCGGCGCGAACTGGGCGGCGTGGCCATGGACCACTGGTTCGATGGCGACGGCATGCTGCAGGCCTTCCGGCTGGAGGCGGGCGCGGCACCGGCCCGCATCTCGCATCGGGGCGCACTGCTGGCGACGCCCAAGCTGGTGGCCGAAGAGGCGGCGGGCCGGCTGCTGTACTCGGGCTTCGCCACCACATTGCCCGACGCGCCTGCGATCAACGGGCCCGACGCCATCAATCCCGCCAACATCAACCTGCTGGCGATGCCAGCGCACAAGAAGCTTTTTGCGCTGTGGGAGGCCGGTTCTGCCCTGGAGGTGGACCCCGACACGCTGCAGGCACGTGGATTCCAGGCGTGGTCGCCCGAAACCCGGGGTGCGCCGTTTTCCGCCCACCCGCGCGTGGCCCCGGACGGCACGGTGTGGAATTTCGGCTACGTGCCGGGGTCGGGGAAGCTGCTCGTGTACGAAATCGCGCCGGAAGGGGCGTTGCGCCGCCAGCATGTGCTGGACGCGCCGCAAGCCGACATGGTGCATGACTTCGCCATCACCGAGCGGTACCTCGTGTTCCTGCTCATGCCGATGAAGTTTGACGGGCGGCCCGGCGTGGGCAGCCCGCTGCCCCATTACCGCTGGCTGGATGCGGAGCCGCTGGTGGCCTTACTGGTGGACAAGGCCGACTTCAAGGTGCAGCGCTTCGAGTTGCCCGGCACCGGCCTGTTTCACTTGGCCAATGCATGGGAGGAGGGCGGCACGGTGCAGGTGCGGTTTGTCGCCCAGCCCGATTTCCTGGCTGCGATGCGCGGTTTCAAGGTGGATGCGGCCAGCAGCGCCACGGCAGCCGCTGCGACCCGTTGGGCGCACCTGGCGCTCACGCCGTCTACCGGCCAGGCGCGCCTGGACTACCCCGGTCTGGCGGGCGTGGAATTTCCTCGCGTCCACCCGGCCCGCAACGGCTTGCCCACGCGATTCACCACCTTGTTGGAGCGCAGCGCGGGCATGGATGCGCGGGTGCTCGGATTCGATACGGTGCTCACGCTGCAGGGCGAGCGCAAGCCTCGCCGCCATCGCTACGGACCGGGCTGGATCGCGGAAGAGCACGTGTACGTGCCCGAAAGCCCGGCCGCCGCCGAAGGCCGGGGCTGGGTGCTGGGCACCGCCTACCACTGGCCCACCGAGCACACCACGCTGTCGGTGTTTGACGCCGGTGCGGTCGATGCCGGGCCGGTGGCCAGCGTCACGTTGCCCTATGGCTTGCCGCTGGGGCTGCACGGGCAGTTTGTGCCGGCATGAGCACGGGTGGGATAGCCGCCGCTGGAGATGTGCGCTACCTTGTGCCAGGGAAGGTCGGAGGGCCGCAGGGTGCAGGGTGTCAGGGCTGCGCTGGATCGCGCCGCCCCACCAGGTAGCGCACACCCTCGGCGCCGTACCACTCGGTGTGCGGCGTTTCGGCCAGCAGGTGAAACACGTCGCCCGCCCGGTACACGCGTTCCGCACCCGCGGTGGCAATGCCGATCTCTCCTGCCAGGATCAGCGCCCGGGCCTCGAAGGGGTGGGTGTGCTCCTGCAGCCGGCCTCCCGGTTCGCGGGCGATGGTGACGGCGGGCTCGAAGCCCTCGCCCATCAGGGCTTGGGCAAACTGGTCAGGGGTCATGGGGGCTCCTCGGCACACGCTGGCTTGATTGCTATAAAAATAATAGCTATAGGTGCAATTAAAACCTGGACTACAAGCCATTTTGACCATATTTTTGCCTGTGCGCTGCCCCGGGGGCACTCTACGCACGGCCGCCGCCCAAGGGGCTGCCATGCCCTCGGCCCGCGGCGGCAGGCGGCTCCGCTTGCGGCGAAAGCCCGCCGCTACCAGAAGCCGGCCCCTTGCGCTCGTCAGGCCGCGTCGGCCAGAAACCGCTCGGCCAGCTTCACCCAGTAGGCGCTGCCCACCGCGATGTTGCGGTCTTCAAAGTCGTAGTTGGGGTTGTGCACCATGCACGCGCCGTGGCCGCCCGTGGCGTCGTCGCCGTTGCCGATCAGCAGGTAGCTGCCGGGCACGTCTTCGAGCATGAAGGCAAAGTCCTCGCTGCCGGTCAGGGGCTCGGCCTGCTCCGTCACCTTGGCATCGCCCACCAGTTCGCGGCCGACCTGGCGCGCAAACTCGGTCTCCAGCGGGGTGTTGACCAGCACCGGGTAGCCGCCGCGGAAGTCCACCTCGGCACGCACGCCGTAGCTCTGCGCCTGCGCCTCCACCAGCTCGCGGATGCGGCGGTTGAGCAGCTCGCGCACGCTGCGGTCCAGCGAGCGCACGCTCAGCTTCAGGGTGGCGGTCTGCGGGATCACGTTATTGGCCTCACCGGCCTGGAACGCGCCCACGGTGATCACCGCCATGTGCAGCGGCGGCACGTTGCGTGCGACGATGCTTTGCAGCCCGAGCACGATGGCCGAGCCCGCCACCACCGGGTCGGCTGCATGGTGTGGCATGGCGCCATGGCCGCCCACGCCGTGCAGCGTGATGGTGATGTTCTCGCTCGACGCCATGAAGGCCCCGGTGCGAAACAGCAGGTGCCCCGGCGGGTGCCCGGGCATGTTGTGCATGGCAAAGATGGCGTCGCACGGAAATCGCGTGAACAGGCCGTCGTCCATCATCTTGCGGGCGCCGCCCAGGCCTTCTTCGGCGGGCTGGAAGATCAGGTTGAGTGTGCCGCTGAACTGCCCATGCCTGGCCAGGTGGTGCGCGGCCGCCAGCAGCATGGCGGTGTGGCCATCGTGGCCGCAGGCGTGCATCAGGCCGTGGTGGCAGCTGGCGTGGGGCAGGCCCGTGGCCTCGGTGATGGGCAGCGCGTCCATGTCGGCCCGCAGGCCCAGGCGGCGTTCGCCCGTACCACGACGCAGCTGGCCCACCACGCCCGTGCCGCCCAGGCCGCGCGTGACTTCGTAGCCCCACTCGGCCAGCTTTTCGGCCACCAGGGCGCTGGTGCGCACTTCCTGAAAGCCCAGCTCGGGGTGGCGGTGCAGGTCGCGCCGCAGCGCCACAAAGGTGTCGGCCTGCGCAAGCAGCGCCTGGTCAATGCCGCTGCCCATGGCTTATTGCGCCTGCAGGTTGATGGACTTGGCGATGGCGCGGAACTGCGCGATGCCGTCGGTGTAGGCCTTGGACGCATCGGCGATCGACAGGCTGGGCGGGGCCGTCAGGCTGGCGGCTTCCAGGTTGGCGCGCACGGTGGGGTCGGTCAGCGTGCCGGCGATGGCCTTGTGCAGCGTGGCCACCACGGC
>LNEG01000084.1 GCA_001464865.1 Burkholderiales bacterium Ga0074133 | reverse complement strand
ATGCGACGCGGGCCACGACTGACCAGTTCCGCGTGGGTGTTTTCAATCAGCGGCAGACCGCCGATGCCGGAGCCGATCACGCAGGCGATGCGGGTCGCGAACTCATCGTCCAGGGCTTCGCCGGTAGGCAGCCCCGCGTCCTGTACGGCCTGTGCAGCCGCCGCGATGCCAAAGTGGATGAAACTGTCCATCGCACGCGCATCCTTGGCGCTGATGTACGACTCGAGATCCAGTCCTTTGACCTCTCCTGCAATCCTGCAGGCGAAGCTGGTCGCATCGAACTTGGTGATGAGATCAATGCCGGACTCGCCGGCGAGGATATTGGCCCAGGCGTCGGTCACCGTGTTACCCACGGGGCTGACGCAACCCAGGCCGGTCACGACAACGCGACGACGGCTCATGCGTGAAAACCTTCTGCTGATCGGCTTGAGTCAGGCGCAGGACGCCTGTCAGGCCTTCTGGTGAGTGTTGGCGTAGTCGATCGCGTTTTGCACCGTGGTGATCTTTTCCGCGTCTTCGTCGGGGATCTCGATGCCGAACTCGTCTTCCAGAGCCATCACCAGTTCCACCGTGTCCAGCGAGTCAGCGCCGAGGTCAGCCACGAAAGCCTTTTCGTTCGTGACCTGGGACTCTTCCACGCCAAGTTGTTCGGCAATGATTTTTTTGACGCGTGCTTCGATATCGCTCATGGTTTCCCTCTGGGGGTTGTGAATGAATCCGCGATTCTAGCTGGTTAAGGAGCGCCCCCTAACCGGCCCGCCGTCCGGATGAACCGGCGTTATCTTTCAACAATTACATATACATGCCGCCATTGACATGCAACTCCTGACCGGTCACATATCCTGCTTCACGCGAAGCAAGGTAGGCAACGGCATGTGCGATGTCTTGCGGCTTGCCCATGTGTCCCAGCGGGATCTGGGCATTGAGCGCTTTTTGCTGCTCTTCGGGCAGCGCCGAGGTCATATCGGTCTCGATGAATCCGGGCGCCACGCAATTGACGGTGATGCTGCGGCTACCCAACTCGCGGGCCAGGGCGCGCGTCATGCCCGCCACGCCGGCCTTCGCAGCCGCGTAGTTGGCCTGCCCCGGATTGCCGGATGCACCGACCACACTGGTAATGCTGATGATGCGGCCAAAGCGCTGCTTCATCATGGGACGAATGGCGGCACGGCTGGCGCGGAACACTGCCCTGAGGTTCGTGTCCATGACGGCGTCCCAGTCGTCGTCCTTCATGCGCATGGCGAGGGTGTCACGCGTGATGCCCGCGTTATTGACCAGTACATGCAGGCCGCCCTGCTGCTTGACGATGGTGTCGATCAGCGTTTCGACGGCGGCACCATCATTCACATTGAGGTTCGCGCCGCGACACCCCGGGTAGGACGCAAGCGCATCGGAAATGCGCTGAGCGCCGTCATCCGTCGTGGCGGTGCCGATGACCTGATAGCCGCGCGAGGCCAGCTCCACCGCGATGGCGGCACCAATGCCACGCGAGGCGCCTGTGACCAGCGCAACCTGCGCCGAAGATGAGGATTCGATCATGCCAGCAGCTCCCGGGTTTCGGCCAGCGTGGCCATGTCGTACAGGGCTACGCCCACAAGTTCAGGATCGATGCGCTTCGTGAGGCCGGCGAGCACCTTGCCCGGACCGCTTTCCACAATGTGCGTCACGCCGCGGGCCTTGAGTGCGTGCACGCACTCCACCCAGCGCACGGCGCCAAACGCCTGCCGGTAGAGCGCATCACGAATGGCGCCTGCATCAGACACCACGGCCACATCCACGTTGTTCACCACCGGGATCTGCGGGGCAGCCAGGGCGACATCCGCGAGCGCGGCACGCAGCTTCTCGGCCGCCGGTTTCATCAGGCTGGAATGGAAAGGCGCAGACACTGGCAACGGCAGCGCGCGCTTCGCGCCGGCGGCCTTCAGGACCTCGCAGGCCTTCTCGACCCCCGCCTTGGTTCCTGCGATCACTGTCTGGGAAGGATCGTTGAAATTGACTGCTTCGGCCACCTCGGAAGATCCCTCGCCGAACGAGGCCACGGCCTGAGCGCAACCGGCGATCACTCCCGCGGCGTCCATACCCAGAATGGCGGCCATCGCACCGGCACCCACGGGCACGGCCTCCTGCATGGCTGCGGCACGGAGCCGAACCAGCGGGGCCGCCTGGGACAGGCTCATCACGCCAGCGGCGACCAGCGCCGAATATTCACCCAATGAGTGGCCGGCCACTGCCACGGGCGCAGCACCGCCCTCGGCACGCCACACGCGCCAGGCAGCCACACCGGCCACCAGCATCACCGGCTGGGTGTTGGTGGTCAGCGCCAGAGACTCCTTCGGGCCCTGAGCGATCAGCGCGCCGATGTCTCCGCCCAGCGCGTCAGACGCTTCGCGAACGGTATCCAGAACCGCAGGGTGACCCGCCCAGCCATCCAGCATGCCAACGGACTGTGAGCCCTGACCCGGAAAGACAAATGCAAATGACTTCATGTGAATGCAAAAATATGATCAAAACCACGCCAAGCGGAGACGCTTATTGCCTTGATTGCTACATTTTCAGTAGCACAGCACCCCAGGTGAAGCCGCCCCCCACACCTTCGAGCAAGACGGTGTCACCCTTCTTGACCTGACCCGAGCGGACAGCATGGTCCAGCGCGAGGGGGATGGAGGCAGCAGACGTGTTGCCGTGCTGATCCACCGTGACAACGACCTTGTCCATCGACATCTTCAACTTGCGGGCCGTGCCCTGCATGATGCGGATGTTGGCCTGGTGCGGAATGAGCCAATCGATGTCTGCTTCGGTGAGCCCTGCTTTGGCCAAAGCTGCGTGGGCTGCCTTCTCCAGCACCCCGACCGCCAGCTTGAACACCGCCTGGCCGTCCATCTTCAGAACCGGATCACCCAGCACAGAACCGCCCGACACGTTGCCCGGGACACACAGGATGTCTACATATTTGCCGTCGGCATGAAGGTCACTGGAGAGAATGCCCGGCGTCTCCGACGCCTCAAGGACCACAGCCCCGGCACCATCGCCAAACAGTACGCAGGTGGTGCGGTCATTGAAGTCCAGGATACGGCTGAACACCTCAGCGCCCACGACGAGCGCACGGTTGGCCGCACCCGTCTGGATCATCGAATCAGCCACTGCGAGCGCATACACGAAACCACTGCACACCGCCTGCACATCGAATGCAGGGCATCCGTTGGCGCCCAGCTTGTGCTGCAGGATGCACGCGGCCGACGGGAACACCATGTCCGGTGTCGAGGTGGCCACGATGATGAGATCAATGTCCGATGGCTGGAGGCCAGCGGCGGCAATGGCATGGCGCGCAGCCTCCAGGCCCAGATCACTGCTGGCCACATCGGGTGCCGCAAAGTGGCGCGCACGGATACCGGTGCGCTCCACGATCCATTCATCAGAAGTTTCAACACCACGTCCGGCCAGCTCGGCCACGAGATCGGCGTTGGTCAGGCGACGCGGAGGCAGGTAGCTGCCGGTGCCGGTAATGCGGGAGTAACGTCTCATCAATGTGTCGCCGCCGCAAGGCCAGGCTGGGGCTGGGCATCTGCGGGAGCCAGAAGGGGCGCCGCATGCGCAATCCGGGTCCGGACACGGTCGAGCAGGTTGTTGCGGGCTGCATCATACGCCCGGTTCAAAGCCTGCTCGAAGGCCATGGCGTCGGCCGAACCGTGGCTCTTGAACACCAGTCCGCGCAGCCCGAGCAGGGCCGCACCGTTGTAGCGACGGTAGTCCATTCGCTTCATCAGCGCTTTTAGGATGGGATACGCGGCAATAGCGGCTATTTTGGTGAAGATGTTGCGTGAGAACTCCGCTTTCAAGCCGCCAATGATCATGGTGGCGACACCCTCGCTGGCCTTGAGCGCCACGTTGCCCACAAAACCGTCACACACGACGATATCGACAACACCCTTGAAAATGTCGTTGCCTTCAACGTTTCCAACAAAGTTCAAATCACCGGCGTTGCCC
Organism: Burkholderiales bacterium Ga0074133; assembly: GCA_001464865.1. GTDB lineage: Bacteria > Pseudomonadota > Gammaproteobacteria > Burkholderiales > Burkholderiaceae_C > Acidovorax. The sequence goes on along the minus strand of LNEG01000084.1, from coordinate 7,546 downwards.
GCAGATCGGAGCAGTTCACCCGCCTTTTTGATGACTTCGCTGCCCTTGATGGCTTCTTCTCCAATGTTGAGCAACCCCACGGTAGGCTCGCCACCGTCATTGAGGACCGATACCAGGGCCGAGCCCATGACGGCAAACTGCAGCAAGTGTTCGGCAGAACAATCCACGTTCGCACCCAGATCAAGCACCGTGGTGGCCCCGCCCTTGGCATTGGGCATCTGCGTGGCGATGGCCGGGCGATCGATGCCGTCCAGCGTCTTGAGGATGTAGCGAGCAATCGCCATGAGCGCACCGGTGTTGCCCGCAGAAACAGCAGCAGCAGCCGTGCCATCCTTGACCTGCTGGATGGCGACCCGCATTGAAGAATCCTTCTTCTTGCGCAGAGCGACTTCCACCGGGTCGTCCATGGCCACGACTTCGGAGGCTGCGACAAGGGTGGCGCGTTCGTGGGAGAACGCCTTGAGACTGTCCGTCAGCCCAACCAGCAGCAGGTGGGCATCAGGATGGTGGTCTAGGAACTGGCGGCACGCCGCGAGCGTGACGCGGGGGCCATGGTCGCCCCCCATGCAGTCAACAGCCAGTGTGATCATGGGCGACTTGTCCGGCTGGCCGTGGTGGCCAGGAGATGAATGCAACGGTCAAAACAAAGGCCCGCGCTACCTTTGAAGTAGCCACGGGCCTCTGGATGGGGCGAAAGTCAGGCTTCAGACTTGTTCTTCAGCACTTGGCGGCCACGGTAGAAGCCGTTAGGGCTGATGTGGTGACGCAGGTGGGTTTCACCGGTGGTAGGTTCCACAGCAATGCCCGGCACATTCAGGGCGTTGTGCGAACGGTGCATGCCGCGCTTGGAAGGGGACTTTTTGTTTTGCTGAACGGCCATGATGGCTCCTGGTCTTGAATAGGTTGGTAAAAACGCGATCAGCCCATTAAGACACGAGGGGATTCGCGCGAAGCCCTCGATTATAACCCAAATGATTTTCGGACCCGGTCAGACCGGAAAGGCTGTCAGGACTTGCCGTCCTTGCGAAGGCCCGCCAGTGCTGCAAAGGGATTGGGTTTGACGGCGCTGGCTTCCTCGAAATCGTCATCGGACGACGCCAGCGGGACCGCTGTGGGGCACTCGTCGTGCTTGGGCACCACGGGCAGCGCCATCAGCAACTCGTCTTCGATCAGCTCGCGCAGATCGAACTCGCGGCTCATGGCCAGCAGGTCTTCCTCGCTCTCGTCGTCCAGCGCCTCGGCCGTGGCTTCGTCGGCCACAAAGCGAAACGCACGGTCCACCTCCAGCGGGATGTCCACGGGCGTCAGGCAGCGCTGGCATTCCATGGGGAAACTGGCCCGCACCTTCAGATGCAACCAGACCTGGCTCATACCGCCCAACGCGGTGCGCAGTTCACCTTCTGCCTGCCAGTCCACCAGCAGGTCGGGGTGCAGGCCTTTGGCTTCCAGCGCCAGACGTTCGTACTTCAGCAAGGAGTTGTGCCCAGCCAGCTTGGCGCCCGCCTGTGCAAAGGCCTTGACATCGAGTCGCTGTGCGGAGAATTCCTTGGTCATGACGGCAGTGTAAGAGAATCGGCGCATGCATCCATCCTCCCCCCTGCAACGATCCCTGGTATTGGGCTCCACCTCCCGTTACAGGCGCGAATTGCTCCAGCGGCTCAACGTTCCGTTCTCGGTGGCAGCCCCTGATGTCGATGAGACCCCGGCGCCCGGCGAGGCCCCGGGCGCCCTGGCCCTGCGACTGGCACTGGCCAAGGCCCGTGCCGTCTCGGCCCAGCATCCCGAGGCAGTCGTCATCGGCTCCGACCAGGTCGCCGACCTGCTGGGCGCCCCGCTGGGCAAGCCCGGCCACCACGAGCGCGCAGTGGAACAGCTGCGGCAGATGCGCGGACAGACCGTGGTGTTCCATACCGCGCTTGCCGTGGTGTGCGCTGCGACGGGTTTCGAGCAGGTCGATACCGCCCCTGTACGCGTCAAGTTCCGCGACCTGAATGATGACGAGATAGAGCGCTACCTGCGCGCCGAACAGCCCTACGACTGCGCAGGAAGCGCCAAGAGCGAGGGGCTTGGCATCGCATTGCTCGATGCCATCGAGAGCGACGATCCGACCGCGCTCATAGGCCTGCCCCTGATCCGCACCTGCAGAATGCTCCGCGACGCGGGGCTCGTGCTGCCATGAACAGCAGCGCGACGCGACTGGGCACGCTGTATCTGGTACCCGCACCGCTGGATTTTGGCTGTGACACGCAGGCCACTCTGGAAGACGCCCTGCCCTCGGGCACGCTACAGACTGCCTCGCGCCTGACCCGCTGGATCTGCGAGAACGCCAAAAGCACACGCGCCTACCTCAAGCGCATCGATGCCGTGCACCCGCTGGCCGCGCCGCTGCAGCAGCAGGCGATCACCGAACTGCCACGTGAAGTCCACAAGAAGGGAGACCATGGCGACAAGGGGTCTGCCCCGTTCGACGCCCGCCCGTTGCTGGCGGCTGCGCTGGGTGGTCACGACATGGGCCTGGTGAGCGAGGCTGGCATGCCCGCTGTGGCCGACCCCGGGTCATCGGTGGTGCGCGCCGCGCATGACCTGGGCATTGCCGTGGTGCCGCTGGTGGGCCCGGTTTCGTTGCTGCTGGCCCTGGCCGCCAGCGGGCTGAACGGCCAGAACTTTGCCTTTGTGGGTTATTTGCCGCAAGACAGCCAGGAGCGGCAGCACCGCATCAAGGAGCTCGAAGCCTTGGCTCACAAAACGGGCCAGACGCAGCTTTTCATCGAAACGCCCTACCGGAATGCCGCCATCTGGCAGGCACTGGTACAGGTGTTGCAGCCCCACACCCGTCTGGCGCTGGCCAGCGGCCTGACCCTGGCGCAGGCTCGGATCCAGAGCCAGCCGGTGCAGCAGTGGCGTCAGCAGTCCTTCACCCCAGACAACCGGACCCCTGTGGTATTCGCGCTGGGCCGTTAGTGTTCAGATAAGGAAAGGCGCCACGCCGACAGGCGGTGGCCAGCGCCGCTCAAAAGAAAAACCCCGGTAGCGCAAGCCATCGGGGTTTTTGTTGGGCCGCTTGCCCGACGCAGGCAACGCAGGCAGTCGGCGCACCGCGCTTTACAAACCACTTACCGGAGTTGAGGTCCTGACAGTGCCAGCGATTTCGCTGCGCCCAGGCCCATCGCGGCACCAAAGCGCTTGACCAGGCGCTCTGCCACGTTGTCGCGGCGGGTGTAGTCGATGATGTCCTCGGCCTTCACCACCTCGCGCGCCACGTAGTCCAGGTTGCCCAGCTTGTCCGCAAGGCCCATCTCCACGGCCTGCTGGCCGGTCCAGAACAGGCCGCTGAAGGTTTCGGGCGTGGGCTTGAGGCGGTCGCCACGGCCGGCCTTGACCACGGCGATGAACTGCTGGTGGATCTGGTCGAGCATGGTCTGTGCATAGGCACGCTGCTTTTCAGTCTGCGGACTGAATGGGTCCAGAAAACCCTTGTTTTCACCCGCGGTCAGCAAGCGGCGCTCCACGCCGAGCTTCTCCATGGTGCCGGTAAATCCAAAACCATCCATCAGCACGCCAATGCTGCCCACGATGCTGGCCTTGTCCACAAAGATGTCGTCCGCGGCGGCCGCAATGTAATACGCAGCCGAGGCGCAGGTCTCTTCCACGACGGCATAGATTGGCTTGTTGTGCTTGGCCTTCAGGCGCACGATCTCATCGTTGATGATGCCCGCCTGCACCGGGCTGCCGCCCGGCGAATTGATCAGCAGCACCAGTGCCATGGAGCCTTCGTCCTCCAGGGCGCTGCGCATGGCAGCCACCACAAACTCGGCACTGGCCTCGGCACCCGAGGCGATTTCACCCTTGATGTCGACCACCGCCGTGTGCGGGCCGGTTTTGGTGGCGCTGGGGGCCGTCTGTCGCAGCGCAGCGAAGAGCACTGCTGCAATGACGGCAAGCCAAGCCAGGCGGAAGAAAATTTTCCAGCGGCGGGCGCTACGCTGCTCGTTCAGGGCCGCGAAGGCCAGCTTTTCCAGCGTGGCACGTTCCCAGCCGGGTTCACGCGATGAGTCGCTCACAGGTGCTCCTGATGGTGTAGCTGCAGGCGCCCACAGATCGGGCGCTGGATTGGTTTGTGGATCGAAACCGGAAGAACCGGGGTTTTGGGGATCGGTCATATCGGTGAGCTGCGGGCCTGCCGCTGCAAGTGGCTGCTGTCCGTGCCAGTGACGTCCACTGCTGCAAATGCTTGCGTATCAGGGTTAACCATCTGGCGTCTGCTAGAACTCGACGGGCTGCAATGGGTGTTCAGTATGCCAGTGCACCACACCATCACTTTCCGTCAGGGCAATTTTCACCAGTCCGCCCCGGCACGGCCCACCAGCGCACGCCCCTGTAGACGGCTGGTAGGCCGCTCCGTGGGTGGCGCACAGCAGCCAGCTGCCGGTGTCGTCGAAAAACCGGTTGGGCTGGTAGTCCATTTCCATGGCAACGTGCGTGCAGCGGTTCAGATACGCATGCGCCACTCCGCGAAAGCGGATGGCGAACGCCCGGCAGGTTTGCCCCGCGTAGACCACATCGAAGGGCACCGCATCGCCACCATCCTGCAGGTCGGCGCTGTTGCACAGGGCGACTCTCAGTCCGTACGAAGTCATGGGAACAACCCGGGTAGTTTGAAAACGCGAGACGACTCAGGCGTTTTCCAGGAGCCAGTCATGCATCTCGCGCACCGAATGCGCAATAAACAATGGATGGAGCGGATGGAAAGCATCGGGCTCATGCGCGCCGTAGCTCACGCCCAGGCTCGCACAACCAGCATTCACCGCCATCTGCAAATCATGGGTGGTGTCGCCAATCATCAGCACGCGCTCGGACGGCACGTCAAATTCGGCCATCAGTTCCTTGAGCATCAGGGGATGCGGCTTGCCTGCCGTCTGATCGGCCGTGCGCGAGCCATCGAAAACACCGCGCAGGTCGACCGAATGCAGGGCTTCATCCAGCCCACGTCGGCTTTTGCCGGTGGCTACGGCCAGCAGATGCCCACGCTCACGCAGGTCGGCCAGCAGCGGAAGCACTCCATCGAACAGGCTCAGGTCATCCTGGTGCTGGATGTAGTGGAAACGGTAGCGGTTGCCCAGCTCGGTGTACTTTTCGGGCGGCACATCGGGCGCCGCGTAGGCCAGTGCCTGCATCAGGCCCATGCCGATCACGTACGAGGCTTCCTTGTCGGTGGGCACCGTGCCCCCTACATCGCGCACCGCCGACTGGATACAGCGAACAATGATGGCGGTGGAGTCGAACAGGGTGCCATCCCAGTCAAAGGCGATCAGGTCAAAACGGCGCGAACGGGATTTGGTGGCGGGCATGGCAAAGCGAGTTACGCCTGGTTCGGCGGAGGCAGGAAATCGGACAGTTCGGGCGGCAGTTCGGCATTGAGCGCCACGCGCTCGCCGGTGGCAGGGTGGTTGAACTGTAACCGCCAGGCATGCAGGAACATCCGCTTCATCCCCAGCTTCTGCAGGCGCTTGTTGAGGTCGAAATCCCCATATTTATCGTCGCCCACGATGCCGTGGCCCTGGCTGGCCAGGTGTACCCGGATCTGGTGCGTGCGGCCGGTCTTGATCGTGACTTCAAGCAAGGACATGGCGGGCAGGCCCTGCGCCTGCCGGGCGGCAACCGTGCTGCGTACCTTGACCAGGGTGATGGAGCGCATCCCGTCCGGGTCGTCGGCCGTGGTCACACGCACGCGGCGCTCCCCGTCGGCCTGCAGATATTTGTGCAGCGGCAGATCGACCACCTTCTTGTTGGCTGGCCAGGTCCCGGTCACCAGCGCGAGATAGGTCTTGCCCGTCTCACGCTCGCGGAACTGGTCCTGCAGGTGCGTGAGGGCCGAACGCTTCTTGGCCACGAGCAGGATGCCGGACGTTTCGCGGTCCAGTCGATGCACCAGCTCGAGAAACCGCGCCTGCGGGCGCGCCTGGCGCAGTTGCTCGATCACGCCGAAGCTCACCCCGCTGCCGCCGTGCACGGCCACGCCCGCAGGCTTGTCCAGCGCGATCAGATGCTCGTCTTCGAGCAGGATCGGGAATTCGCGCGCAGGCGCCGGGCGCTCGGCCTTTTCGGCCACCTTGTCGGAAATGCGTACGGGCGGCAGACGCACCAAGTCACCGGGTTCAACCCGTGTGTCTGCGCTCGCGCGGCCCTTGTTGATGCGCACCTCGCCGCTGCGGATGATGCGGTAGACGTGGGTCTTGGGCACGCCCTTGAGGTGCCGTATCAGAAAGTTGTCCAGCCGCTGCCCGGCCGAGTCTTCATCCACCTCGACCATCCGTGCCGTCGGCGCCGGGGCTGCCCCGGTACGGTCCGATGGGGGTTTGGCCCCTATAATGTGTTTCACCTGCGCGTTGCTTTGTAAGTGGTTGATTTGTCTGGAGTTTAGTCCACGCAACCCTTGCACTGGCGCAGGAAGGTCGATGCCAGCGGGCGTCGTGCTCGCAGATTGCAGGCCAGATGCCTGCGGTGGCCAGCGCGTCGTGCGGCGGGCTGACAGATTGAAACACTGATACGGAATCCCCCAAGCTGGCAGATGCGCCCTACCCGGATGCAGCCTGTCAGCGGATCAAAGCGAGCATGTGGCTGTTGATGAGCTGGATGGTGACCTTGTGGCGTTGGCTGATGCCACCGGCTGCACGTCCATATCTGGCTCCAGCACCTGCACATCAAGCACGGTGCGCTACGTTATTCGTAGCAAAACTGCGCCTCTCCCACTCGCCCCCATCCACGCGCCCCTGCCCTTCCCTGCTGCGCTAGTGCGCCGCAGGGTTTTGGCATTCCCGGCAATTCCCTTCGTTTCGATGCGTCAGTCCAGGCATTCACAGCTCCTGTAGAGCTTGTTGTATTGGTTTGGAACTGTGGGCGGCAGCCCGCGCAGCCCTTCCCCATGGTTGGGGTGGCTGCACCGCTGCTGTCCGCGAAACACTGAAGGAATCGCATCATGAAGCGGATGCTCATCAACGCCACGCAGCCTGAAGAACGGCGCCTGGCCATCGTCGACGGACAAAAACTCCTCGACTACGAAATCGAGATCGAAGGCCGCGAACAGCGCAAGGGCAACATCTACAAGGCCGTCGTCACGCGCGTCGAGCCCTCGCTGGAAGCCTGCTTTGTTGACTACGGCGAAGACCGCCACGGTTTCCTGCCCTTCAAGGAAATCTCGCGTACCTACTTTGCCCCCGGCGTCTCGCCCAGCCAGGCGCGCATCAATGAAGTGATCAAGGAAGGCCAGGAGCTGCTGGTCCAGGTCGAAAAAGAAGAGCGCGGCAACAAGGGCGCGGCCCTGACCACTTTCGTTTCGCTGGCCGGCCGCTACGTGGTGCTGATGCCCAACAACCCCCGTGGCGGTGGCGTTTCGCGCCGCATCGAGGGCGAGGACCGCGCCGAGCTGAAGGAGGCGATGGACCAGCTGGAATACCCCAACGGCATGTCCATCATTGCCCGCACGGCCGGCATCGGCCGCAGCGCGCCCGAGCTGCAGTCGGACCTCAATTACCTGCTCAAGCTGTGG
>LNEG01000083.1 GCA_001464865.1 Burkholderiales bacterium Ga0074133 | reverse complement strand
CATGGCGCCGATGGCACCGAACATGCCGCCCATGATGTCGTTCACGCTGCTGCCCGCGCGCAGCGGGTCACCGGGCCGGCCGGTCATGTAGGCCAGGCCGCCCATCATCTGCACCACTTCGTCGAGCGCGGTGCGGTGCTCGTAGGGGCCAGGCAGAAAGCCGGTGTGGTTGACGTAGATGAGCCGCGGGTTGAGGGCGCTCAGCGCGGCGTAGTCCAGGCCGTACTTGGTCATCACGCCGGGCTTGAAGTTCTGCGCCACCACATCGGCCGACGCTGCGAGCCTGCGCGCCACCTCCAACCCTTCGGGGCTGCGCAGGTCCAGCGCAATGCTCTTCTTGTTGCGGTTGAACATGGGGAAGAACCCCGCACCCGCGCCCAGCAGGTGGCGCGTGCGGTCGCCCTCCACCGGCTCGACCTTGATGACTTCCGCCCCCAGGTCGGCCAGCACCATGCCGCAGGTGGGGCCCATCACCATGTGCGTGAACTCGACCACGCGCAGGCCGGCCAGCGGCAGTGCGCGCGGCGGAGCAGCGTCAGCACCCGGTGTGGACGAAGGCGTTGAAGTGAAGGAGGTATCTGAAGCGTTCATGGATGGACAGACGGGTTGGGTGCGTGGCGCGGGTGCGGGGGCCTGATCAAGCGATGACAAGGCAAGCCGAGCCGTACGGATGTGCGCTCAGTGTGCCGCTTCGCAGGGCTGCGCAATGGCGGCCGCCCCTTGCACGCGCGGCAGGCCCGCCTGCCAGAGCGCACCGTGCAGTGTTTCGCCCGCCAGCCAGCCCGCCGCGCGGGTGCGCAGAGCCAGCAGGGCTTGCACATCGATGCCGGTGGCCACGCCCATGCGTTCGAGCATGTAGACCAGGTCTTCGGTGGTGACGTTGCCGCTGGCACCCGGCGCGTGCGGGCAGCCGCCGATGCCGGCCAGGCAGGCGTCAAACCGCGTGATGCCGGTCTGCCAGGCAGCGTAGGCATTGGCCATGCCCATGCCGCGGGTGTCGTGGAAATGCGCGCA
>LNEG01000082.1 GCA_001464865.1 Burkholderiales bacterium Ga0074133 | reverse complement strand
ACCTCGGCCACCACCTCGTCCGGCGTCTTGCGCAGGTTGGCCAGGCTGTGCGCGTGGCTGGCCGACAGCGGCACCACCATCAGGTGCGCGCCACCGGCCAGGGCGGCTTCGGCACCGCGCAGGTTGGGCACCAGTACCGATGCCTGCAGGCCCGGCAGCGTGAGGGCGTGGGCCAGCACCTCGGCCGTGTCGGCCAGTTGGGGCAAAAGCCGGGCGGGCACGAAGGAGCCGACCTCGATCTCGCGCTGGCCCGCGGCGTAGGCCGCGTCAACCCACGCCAGCTTGTGCGCTGTGGGCACCACGGTGGCAATGCTCTGCAGGCCATCGCGCAAGCCCACTTCGCGCACCACTGCCGTACGGGGCCCGGCCGCTCCCACAGCTGTGGAGAAGGAGGATGCTGGCGGTGGGGTCGGTGTCATGGAGGGCAGGCTGGCAAGGGGTGATGGGCAAACGGGTAGAGATACGTTTTGAAGGCGCTGACGGATTCTAGAAATTCCCAAACCTGCAAGTAACGATATTTCGGAAGCCTTAAGATTCCCAACTGGAACATCAAACCTGCCAGCCATGCGCGACCTTGACCTGCTGACCCTGCGCCTGTTCGCCGCCGTGTGCGAGGAGCGCAGCATTGCGCGCGTGGCCGAGCAGGAGGCCATCGTGGGCTCGGCCATCAGCAAGCGGCTGGCCCAGCTGGAAGACGCGGTGGGCACACCCCTGCTGGTGCGCAAGCGCCGCGGCGTGGTGCCCACACCCGCGGGCGAAACACTGCGGGAACACGCGCTGGCCATGCTGGCGAGCGCCGCACAGATCGAGCGCGACATGGCCGCCTATGCCACCGGCACGCGGGGCCATGTGCGCATGCTGGTCACCGCATCCGTCATGGCCGAATCGCTGGCCGATGACGTGGCTGCCTTTTTGCAGAACCCGGCCCACCGCGACATCCAGGTGAGCATGGAAGAACGCGTGAGCCCGGAAGTGGTGCAGGGCATCCGCGACGGCAGCGCATCGGTGGGCATCTGCTGGGATGCCGCCGACCTGTCGGGCCTGGCCACCTGCGGCTACCGGCACGACCACCTGGCAGTGGTGGCGCATGCATCGCACCCCGTGGCGCAGCTGGCATCGGTGCGCTTTGCCGACGTGCTGGACCATGAGTTCGTGAGCATGCCCGCGCTGAGTGCCGTGCAGGTGCTGCTGGCCCGCGCGGCGGCGGTCGAAGGCAAGCTGCTTACGCACCGCGTGCTGGTATCCAACTTCGACGCAGCGCTGCGCGTGGTGCGGGCCAACCTGGCGATCAGCGTGGTTCCGGCGGAGGTGGCCCAGCCGTTTGCGGACACCGCGCCCGTGCGCGTGGTGCCGCTGAGCGACACCTGGGCCCAGCGGCGCTTTGCCATCTGCTACCGCGATGCGCAGGGGCTGTCGCCCGCGGCCCGGCTGCGGAGCGCATCGGCAACCACAGCGAATAGCCGCACAAAGCACTGGCATCCGGCGCGTGGCCCAGTTGCAACAATTTGCAGCCAGAGATTGTTAATTTCAGCGCTTCACTCATGTGTGGTGTGTGTTCCGAGCTACCAAACTTGTAGCAAAATCGGTTCCGCGCTATAGTCGGAACGCACCAGCGGGCGCGGCACGGGCCACCCGAATGAACATGACCCAACACTTGCGATAGGAGAAGCGTCCATGAGCTCCAAAGAGAATGCTGCCATCAACCAGTTGTTCGAGCGGCTCGAATGCCGCTACGCGCTGCGTGTGCTCTGGGCCCTGAAGGACGGCCATCCCCAGACCTTCCGCCTGCTGCAGGACAGCGTCGGCGGCATCACGCCCAACACCCTGAACACCCGCATCAAGGAATTGCGCGAAGCCGGTTTTCTGGACCACGGCAGCGACGGCTACACCGTCACGCCATCGGGCACAGACCTGCTCAAGCGCCTGTCGGACGTGCAGGCCTTTGCGACCCGCTGGGTGGCAGGCCGGGCCAAGAAGGCCTGAGCAGGGGGTCGGCTGCGCCCGGCACCGGGTGCGGAGGCCGCAACCGCGTTTCAGGGGCCTTCCAGGTCCTTTTTTATGTCAAAAGTGCTCCAGGTGCACGTTTCATAAGCACTGGTAGCTATCAATTTTGCAGCATTGCGCTGCAGTATCCATTTTTTGAAAAGAAGACACCACCATGGCAATCCAGACCACAGCCTCCGGCCTGCAGTACGAAGACACCGTTGTCGGTGAAGGCGCAGAAGCCACCAAGGGCCAGAACGTGTCGGTGCACTACACCGGCTGGCTCTACAACGACGGCCAGCAAGGCGCCAAGTTCGACTCCAGCCGCGACCGCAACGATCCGTTCCAGTTCTCGCTGGGCGGCGGCATGGTCATCAAGGGCTGGGACGAAGGCGTGCAGGGCATGAAGGTGGGCGGCCAGCGCACGCTGATCATTCCCGCGGCCCTGGGCTACGGCGCACGCGGCGCGGGCGGCGTGATCCCCCCGAACGCCACGCTGAAGTTCGACGTCGAACTGCTCAAGGTCGGCCGCTGAGTCCACGCGCCACCCCATGAAAAAAGCGGCCCCGGGCCGCTTTTTTCATGGCTGCGGACGATGCGTCGGCCGGCTGGGCGCCAGGGGGCCCGGGCCCGCCCGCCTCATCCAAAAAGCGCTTTGTCGAGCTTGGCAAACTTTGCGTCGCCCACGGCCTCGCGGATCTTCGGCGCCAGTGCCGACAGGTCGGCAAAGCTGCCGGCCCCCTCCACGGCAAGGTTCAGACGGAATCCGCGCAACCCGAGCTCGGCCGTGAGCGCGGTGGCCACCGGGTAGGCATCCTTGTAGCGATCCATGGGCGACCGGTCCGAGGCGCCGGCCGCGTCTGCAACGGGGGCTGTGGCGTCTGCGCCCGCTGCTCCTGGTGCGACTGCGGCCGGTTGCCCCGAGAGCGACACCAGCAGGCCGTGGTCGATCATCGCCTGCACATCGGCCTGCGTGATGCCCATGGCCGCAGTGGCCGCCAGGATCTCGGCGGTACTGCGCTTGCCATCAAAAAGGATGAAGGCCGAGCGTTGACGCGAACTGAGACTTCCGTGCCGGTGTTTGAGCGCTTCCTGTCCAGCCTGGGTCTTGACGAGAACCATGAGTCTCCTGAGCGTGAGCAAGGGTGTGCGCTGCCACGATGGCAGCGTGTCAGGTTGAGAATCCCACGTTTCAGCCGCCATGCAAATCCGGGTTTACACATAACGGCGCGCAGGGGATCGCCTGCAGGGATCGCACGGTGGCGAACGCGGTGCAACCACCGGCCGCGGGGGGCGCACCACAAGGGCCTGGCACCACCCGCTGGCCCGTTTCGGCCGCCTGTGTGCGCCAGCGCGGTGCTACATCTCCAGGCGCACTGCCGGTTGCGGTGGCGCAGGCCGAGTGATCCAGCTCACCAGCAGCGTCAGCGCCACGCCGCAGGGCACGCCAAACACGCCTGCAGAAATCGGCTGTATGCCAAACCACAGCCCGTCGGCCATCAGCCAGCGGGGCAGAAAATGCAGCGCCGGCACGTGCGACAGCATGTAGTACACCGCAATGCCCAGCCCGCCCAGCATGCCCGCCACGGCGCCCTGCCGCGTGGTGCCGCGCCAGAAGATGCCCAGCACCATGGCGGGCACAAAGGCCGAGGCTGCCAGCGAGAACGATGCCGACACCATGGGCAGGATTTCGGACGGCTTGAGCGCCGCCACAAACGCGGCCGACAGCGCCACCGCGAGCAGCGTGAACTTGGTCAGGATCACGCGCTGCTCGGGCGATGCGCGGCGCTGCGGGTCGTGAAAGTACAGGTCGCGCACCAGGGCGTTGCTGATGGTCAGCAGCAGGCCATCGGCCGTGGACAACGCCGCGGCGAGCCCGCCCGCTGCCACCAGCCCCGACACCACATACGGCAGGCCGCCCAGCTCGGGCGTGGCCAGCATGATGAGGTCGGCGCCCAGCCGGATCTCGCCAAACTGCACGATGCCATCGCCATTGACGTCCTCCACCGACAGCAGCGAGCTGTCCACGCGTGCCCACTGCGCCATCCAGGTGGGCAAGGCCTCGAAACTGCTGCCCACCAGGTTCTGCATGACCTCGAACTTGACCAGCACGGCCAGCGCCGGCGCACTGAGGTACAGCAGCGCAATGAAGAACAGCGACCAGCCCACCGAGGCCCGCGCACCCGAGACCGTGGGCGAGGTGTAGTAGCGCGTGAGCAGGTGCGGCAGGCCCGCCGTGCCCACCATCAGGCAGAACATCAGCGCCAGGAAGTTGCGGCGCGAAAGCTCGTAGTCGCTCTGCTCTTCGGGGGTGCCGTTGGGGTCGCCCGCATACGCCTGGCTGTGCTGCGGCAGGCCGCCCAGGGGGCGCGCCCGCTCGTAGTTTTCGCGCATCTCGCGTGTCCAGCGCTCGCGGGCGGCGGCGGCATCGCGCGGCAGCGAACTCAGCTCGCGGCTGGCCGTGACGATCAGGCCCACCTCTGCATTGGCAGCGCGCAGTGCACGGATGCGCTCGCGGCCCTTTTCGCGCTCGCGCTCCAGCGCCAGGTCCACGTCCTTCAGGCGCTCCTCCAGGTCGCGCGCGCGCTGCAGGTAGGTCAGCATCACCTGGTGCTCGGAGGGCGAGTCGAGCAGCTGCGCCTCCAGGTCGGCGATCTTGCCGATCTGGGTGCCGTAGACCAGCGGGGCGAGCGGGTTGCCCAGCTGCTTGTAGGCCAGCCACGACACGGGGATCAAAAACGCCATCAAGAGCACCACGTACTGCGCCACCTGCGTCCAGGTGATGGCGCGCATGCCCCCCAGGAACGAGCACAGCAGCACGCCGCCCAGCCCGAGCATGATGCCGATCTCGAACTGCACGCCCGTCAGGCGCGACGCGATCAGCCCCACGCCATAGATCTGCGCCACCACGTAGGTGAACGAGCACAGCACCGCCGCCAGCGCCGCAATGATGCGCGGCCAGCGCCCGCCAAAGCGCACATGGAAAAAGTCGGGCACGGTGTAGAGCCCCATGGCACGCAGGTGCGGCGCAATCAGCATGGCCACCAGGCAAAAACCGCCCGTCCACCCCAGCAGGTAGGCCAGCCCGCCCGGCTGCCCCGGCGTGCCCGCAAACCCCTGAAGGTACAGCGCGCCCGACAGGCTGATGAACGACGCTGCGCTCATCCAGTCGGCCGCTGAGGCCATACCGTTGTTATGCGCCGCCCGGCCACGTAATAGTCTTCCGGGTCGGACGTGCGGCCGTACACGCCGATGCCGGCGTACACCATCACGGTCAAAAACAGGAAGATCGGCCCGATCCAGTGGCGCGACAGCCCCTGGCGCTCGGCCCAGGTCATCAGCGCCAGAAATGCGAGCACACCCACCACATACAGCGCCAGGATGCGGTGCAGGCGCCACGTGTAGGCGCGTTCCTCATCCTGCACGGTGGTGGGCCGGCGCTCAGGCATCAAGCCGCACCTTGCGGACTGCCAGCAGGGCGTCGTGATCAACGCTGCCAACGCTTTCCATGCCGGCAGATTGCGCGGCTGAAGCAGCTGCCTCGGCATCCGCCAGGGCAGCGGCGGCAGCGGCCTCCTCGGCAGCACGGCGGGCGTCCTGCCGCTCGAAATGGTTCATGGCCCAGGCGTACACCACCACGATGGCAATGAACACCAGCACGGCCCCCTGGGCCGCCACCCAGTAGCCAAACGGCCAGCCACCGGCCATCACAAACTGCAGGTCCCGCGCAAAGTAGGCTGCGCCGAACGACACCACCGCCCACACCAGCAGCAGCCACGCCTTCAGGCGCAGGTGCCGCACGTCATGCAGGTCGGGGGGGAACGGCCCCGCCATCTCCGCGTCATGCGACTGGCGGAGCAGCGTGGGCGGGGGTGGCGGCATCGCAGGCACCAGTACAGCGGGAGCGGCGAGTGGCGTGTGGGCGGGCCGTGCTGGGGTCAGCCTGCAGCCAGTTGCTGCCAGGTCGCCATCACGCTATCGGGGTTGAGCGAGATCGACGAGATGCCTTCCTTGGCCAGCCACTGTGCGAAATCAGGGTGGTCGCTGGGGCCCTGGCCGCAGATGCCCACGTACTTGCCCTGCGCCAGGCAGGCCTTGATGGCCTGGTGGATCAGTGCCTCCACGGCCGGGTCACGCTCGTCAAAGTCCTGCGCCAGCAGTTCCAGGCCCGAGTCGCGGTCCAGGCCCAGGGTGAGCTGGGTCAGGTCGTTGGAGCCGATGGAAAAGCCGTCGAAGAACTCCAGGAAGCGGTCGGCCAGGATGGCGTTGCTCGGCACCTCGCACATCATGATGACCTTGAGGTCGTCCTTGCCACGCGAGAGGCCGTGCGCAGCCAGCAGGTTGGTCACGCGCTCGGCCTGGCCCAGCGTGCGCACAAACGGCACCATCACCTGCACGTTGGTCAGGCCCATGTCGTTGCGCACGCGCTTCAAGGCTTCACATTCCATCGCGAAGGCTTCGCCGAAATCTTCGCTGATGTAGCGGGCCGCACCGCGGAAGCCCAGCATCGGGTTT
>LNEG01000081.1 GCA_001464865.1 Burkholderiales bacterium Ga0074133 | reverse complement strand
GGTCGCATGATCGAGTACGGCGACGCAGATGTGGTCATTGCGGGCGGTACGGAGTCCACCGTGTCGCCGCTGGGCATCGGTGGTTTTGCGGCCATGCGCGCGCTGTCCACGCGAAACGATGATCCCAAGACCGCGTCGCGTCCCTGGGACAAGGACCGCGATGGCTTTGTGCTCGGCGAGGGCGCTGGCGTGGTGGTGCTTGAAGAGTACGAGCACGCCAAGGCGCGCGGTGCCAAGATTTATGCCGAGCTTGCAGGTTTTGGCATGAGCGCAGACGCCGGTCACATGACGGCCCCCAATATGGACGGACCGCGTCGGGCCATGCTGAGCGCACTGCGTAATGCGGGCGTCAACGCCGACCAGGTCGATTACCTGAATGCCCACGGTACATCCACCCCACTGGGTGACCTGAACGAAACCAATGCCATCAAGGCGGCATTGGGCGATCACGCGTACAAGACCGTGGTCAGCTCTACCAAATCGATGACGGGCCACCTGCTTGGCGGTGCCGGCGGTATCGAGAGCGTGTTCACCATTCTGGCCTTGCACGAGCAAAAGGTGCCTCCCACCATCAACCTGTTCAATCAGGACCCCGAGTGCGACCTGGACTACTGCGCCAATACGGCCCGCGACATGAAGATGGACGTGGCTGTGAAGAACAACTTTGGCTTCGGCGGCACCAACGGCACGCTCGTCTTCAAGCGCGTCTGATACAGAGGGCGGGTGGGCGCAGCCTGGTTAGGTGCAAGACGAAAAACCCAAGCTTCGCCGGCAACATGGTTGATGCGGATCCGGTAGCGGCTACGGCTGCGCTGGTTCGTCGTTCGCTCAAGCCGTCTCCCCCGTGAAAGCATCCTCGCGCAAGAGCGCACCCCCCGTCGTTTTCCAAGTGAAGCGCAGCACTGCCTTGGCGTGGGTGATCGGCGCAATCCTCGTTGTGGCGGCTGGCGCTATCCTGGCTTGGGCCGTTGCCAGCGGGACGGCGGATTCCCGCCCCTGGGCCTGGATGTGTGCTGCAGTCGTGGCGTGGGTGCTGGCAGCACTGGGAGCAGGGCACTTCTGGTTCATCCAACTCCGCGGCGAACTCCGTTGGGACGGCTCCGGCTGGCTGCTGAGTGTCGGCGAAGCTGGTCAAACAGACTCGCGCAGCGGAGCCCTCAAAGACCGCCCTCAGCCGCTGATCGACTTGCAGACGCACCTCTGGCTGGTCCTCAGGGCTGCTGACGGCAGGCGCGTGTGGCTCTGGTTGGAGCGTGCGCATCACCCACAGCGATGGCTCGACTTGCGCCGTGCGGTATATTCTCGCGCCCACTCGGGTACTGCCCCGGCAGACAACCTGACCCGGCCGGCTGCCGTGGACCGCGATTCCTGAGTACCCATGACCGCAATTCCTCCCTTACGCCCAGACGACAGCGACCTCCAGCTTGTGGAGCGTACCGTTGCGGGCGACCAGCGCGCTTACGAGCTGCTGGTGATCAAGTACCAGCGGCGCATAGAACGGCTCATCGGCCGCATGGTGCGCGACACCGACCTGATTCAGGACATTGCCCAGGAAACGTTCATCCGTGCCTACCGTGCGCTCCATCAGTTTCGGGGCGAGGCGCAGTTCTACACCTGGCTCTACCGCATCGCGGTCAATACCGCCAAGAAGGCGTTGATGGACATGAAGCGCAATCCCGTCATTTCCGAGAATGCCCTTCGAGGCAATGATGACGACGATGAAACTTCCCGCATCGGACAGGAACTAACCACCGACGAAACCCCCGAAACGGTGCTTGCAGCGCGCGAGATCGCCGAGGCCGTGAACGCTGCCATGGAAGCCTTGCCGGATGACCTGAGGCAGGCGGTCACCTTGCGTGAAATCGAGGGATTGAGTTACGAGGAAATCGCGACCGCCATGGAGTGTCCCATCGGAACGGTCAGGTCCCGGATTTTCAGGGCGCGCGAGGCCATTTCGGCCAAGGTCCGCCCTTTGCTGGAAAACCAGACAGGCAAAAGATGGTGAGGTAACGGAATGAACAACAGTGCATTTGCCGGTAAGGACAGTTCGGCGGTTGAACGTGAGCAAAGCGAGAGAGAGCTTCTTTCTGCGCTGGCCGATGGAGAGCTGCGTGGCGAAGAACTCCAGGCGGCGCTTGATCTGTGCGCGCGCGACCAGAGCCAGGCCACCTGGGAGCTGTACCACCTTGCTGGCGATGTGCTTCGGTCTCCTGATCTTGCGCGGCCGGTCAACAGCGCATTCATGTCCCGTTTGCGAGATCAGCTGGGTCAGGAGCCATCCCTGGCCAATGTCCCGTTGGCAGTTGAAGAGCCGTCCGTAGTGCGTGTTGGCAGGGTGGATGAGGCGTCCAATGCTTCCGTGTTCCGCTGGAAGATGGTTGCTGGCTTTGCGTCGCTTGCCGCCGTGGCAGCAGTCGGTTGGACATCACTGGCGGGAATCCAGGGGGGCACCCAGGGGCCGGCGAGTGCGAGTCAGCAGTTGGCTGCGGCGCCAGCGGCAACCGCGACGACTCTGAATCCGGCTGTCGTCGCTGTGGCCGACGCTGACGGCCAGCAGGTCATGATCCGCGACCCTCGCCTTGATGAGCTCTTGGCTGCGCACAAGCAGTTTGGCAGTACCTCGGCCCTGCAGATGCCTGCCGGTTTCCTGCGCAACGCCACCTTCGAGTCGCCCGGTCGATAACGTGGTGGGCGTGGTTCCCTGTTTTCGAAGCTGTGCCCCTATGAACATCCGAACACAGAAAGACGCCGGGACTGTGTGGTCTCTGATGGGGCGCGGGGCGGTGGCTGCAGCGGCCCTGTGGCTCGGCCTGTTCGGAGCGCCCGGCGTCGGGCTCGCTCAGGCCGGTGCTGGCACAGGTGGTGGACTCGTTGCTGGCGCTGCCTCATCGGGCTCTGCTGAGGGGCTTCCCACGGCGGACCGCAGCGTGTTGCAATGGGTCGAGCGCATGCACGCTGCGCCATGTCAGCGCGCATACACCGGCACCTTTGTGGTCCTGTCTGCATCGGGTGCCATGTCCACTTCCAGGATCTGGCATGCGTGCGACGAGCGCAACCGGCTTGAGCGGGTGGAATCCCTGAACGGAACGTCCCGCACGGTGTTCCGGCGCAACGACGAGTTGCGCACTTTTTCCCCAGAGAGCCGCACCGTGCGCACGGATCGCCGTGACACCGGTACTACGTTCCCCCGTGTTGCGGTCGTGTCTGGCACGGCAATCTCTCAGCATTACGCTGCAACCCGGCTGGGGCAGGACCGGGTGGCCGGGTATCTTGCGGACGTAGTCTGGTTCAAGCCGCAGGACGCATTGCGGTTCGGGTACCGGCTGTGGAGCGAGCGCGATACCGGCCTGGTGATCAAGCTCCAGACCGTGACTGCCGACGGGAAAGTGCTCGAAAACGCCGCCTTTTCCGAACTGGACTTGCGCGCTACCGTTCAGCCCGAGCAGATCTCGCGCTTGATGGACACCACTGCAGGTTTCAAGGAAGTCTCCGCTCCCGCCACCAGAACGTCTGCTGAGGCCGAAGGGTGGGTGTTGCGCCAGCCGGTGCCAGGCTTTGTCCCCGTGAGTTGCCACCAGCGCTCCATGGCGGCCGCCGATGGGGCCGGTCAGGTGCTGCAGTGCCTCTACTCGGACGGACTTGCGTCTGTTTCTCTGTTTCTTGAGCCCTTCGATGCCACGCGCCACCCGGCCCAGCCGCAGGCGACCAGCATGGGAGCCACGCATCTTCTGGCACAGCGCCTGAATGCGGATACATGGGTCACGGCCGTGGGTGAAGTACCTTTGCAAACCTTGAAGGTTTTCGCCACGCAGTTCCAGCGCGTTCGTTGAGGGACGCGCTGGTCAGGGGCCAGCGCTGCACCCGCCTACCTTGATTTTTTTGTCCGAAGTCGAAGGCTGCGTTGCTGGAAACCTTGTGCGATCGCGGGGACTGCTCATGCTGCAAGGCGACGTGATCCGAATGGCGGCGTGGCGTAAGTGCCCGACGGGAACCAAACGTATCCGGGACCTTCTTAGTTACATAAGTTGTTGGACTGCTGTGTTTTCTTCTACGAAAGGTTGACGATGCCCAAACTCGATACCCTGCGCGCTGTGGCGTTGGCTTGCATGTTCACCGGGCTGGCGGGTGCAATGGTTGCGCCGCAATTGGCCATGGCCCAGCCTGCGGCTGCAGTGCGAGGCCTGCCCGACTTCACCGACCTCGTGGATCAGGTGGGACCATCGGTGGTCAACATCCGGACCGTCGAAAAGGCGTCCAGCCGCACCGGTGGTGCCAATGGCATGAATGAAGAGATGCTCGAGTTTTTCAAACGGTTCGGGGTTCCGATTCCGAATGTGCCGCGCCAAGAGAGGCCCCAGCGACCCCAGCAGGAAGAAGAAAATCAGCCTCGCGGTGTTGGCTCCGGCTTCATCCTCACTTCAGACGGATTCGTGATGACCAACGCCCATGTGGTCGATGGGGCTGATCAGGTCATCGTGACGTTGACGGACAAGCGTGAGTTCCGGGCCAAGATCGTGGGCGCTGACAAGCGCACGGATGTCGCCCTGGTAAAAATCGAAGCCACCGGGCTTCCTGCCGTGAAGGTCGGCGATTTGAGCCGCCTGCGCGTGGGAGAGTGGGTAATGGCGATCGGCTCTCCCTTCGGACTGGAGAACACGGTGACTGCGGGCATCGTGAGCGCCAAGCAACGCGACACCGGGGATTACCTTCCCTTCATCCAGACCGACGTTGCGATCAACCCCGGAAACTCGGGGGGGCCGCTGATCAACATGCGTGGCGAGGTGGTAGGCATCAACAGCCAGATCTATTCGCGCTCGGGTGGATTCATGGGAATCTCCTTTGCCATCCCCATGGATGAGGCGATCCGGGTGAGCGACCAGCTCAAGGCCACAGGCCGCGTGACGCGCGGGCGCATCGGCGTGCAGATCGGGCAAGTCAGCCGTGACGTAGCGGAATCCATCGGCCTCGGCAAGGCTACAGGTGCGCTGGTGACCGGGGTAGAGCCAGGTTCCCCGGCGGACAAGGCGGGCGTGGAGGCGGGTGACATCATCACGCGCTTCGATGGCAAGCCGATCGAGAAAGTGGCCGACTTGCCGCGCTTTGTGGGCAACACCAAGCCAGGCAGCAAGGCCACCGTCACGGTGTTCCGGCGCGGGTCTTCGCGTGACCTCGCCGTGACAGTCGCGGAGATCGAGGCTGAAAAGCCCGTTGTGGCCCGCGCGCCGGAGCGCGAGGAAAAACCCAAGGCATCTCCTGCTGCCCAACAGATCGGCCTGGCGGTTGCGGAGCTATCCGATGTGCAGAAGAAAGAGCTCAAGCTGCAGGGCGGCGTCGTCATTGCTGCGGCCACGGATGCTGCGGCCCGAGCAGGCCTTCGTGAAGGAGACGTGATCCTGGCAATTGCCAATACGGAAATCTCGGGGGTGAAGGAGTTTGAAGCTGTGCTGGCCAAGGCCGACAAAAGCAAGCCCATCAATGTGCTCTACCGTCGTGGGGAGTGGGCACAGTACGCGCTCATCCGTCCCGCGAAGTAGTCGGTCGACCTCCATCAGGCCCGCGTCATCATGGATCAGCGTGCGGCGTAGTGCCTTTTGCAAGGCACTACGCGTTTGATGGTCAGCAGCCTAATGGATGAGTTTCGATAGAATGGCGCCTTGCGTTAGCGCGCATCGGCATATCGAGTGTCGCGGCCTTCACCATCTGGGTTTCGCGCCGTGAATCCCGACGGTTTCGATGTTGACCCACAAGTTGTCCAGCGTTGCAAGTGCGCAGTCTGTGTATAAGCTGTGCATAAAACGGCTGTTGCAGTGCGGCAACTTCCCTCAAATGCGACTGGATTGGCTGCCGCTTTCGCCCTTTTTGCCTACAATGAAGTTCCAACTTTCGCAGTTGCCAATGATTGTTGGTTCAGGGCGCGTCGCCATTCGACGCGCCCTTTTTTCTTGTGCGCCCCATTTCAATTCAATCACTTGACGTGTCCCGTTGATGAACCACATCAGAAATTTTTCCATCATTGCGCACATCGATCATGGCAAGTCGACACTGGCTGATCGCTTGATACAGCGTTGCGGCGGACTTGCAGACCGCGAGATGGAAGCGCAGGTCCTGGACTCGATGGATATCGAAAAGGAGCGCGGGATAACCATCAAGGCGCAGACCGCTGCCCTCCAATACAAGGCCCAGGACGGACAGATCTACAACCTCAACCTCATCGACACGCCTGGACATGTCGACTTCTCTTATGAGGTAAGTCGTTCGCTGTCCGCATGCGAAGGTGCGCTCCTGGTGGTGGACGCATCGCAGGGTGTGGAAGCACAAACCGTAGCCAACTGCTACACGGCTCTCGACCTGGGTGTTGAGGTGGTGCCCGTCCTCAACAAGATGGATCTGCCCAACGCCGATCCTGAGAATGCAAAGTCCGAGATCGAGGACGTGATCGGTATCGATGCAACCGACGCCATTCCTTGTTCTGCCAAGACCGGCATGGGCATCGACGAGATCCTGGAAGCCATCGTGGCCAAGGTGCCTGCGCCGCGCGGCAAGCCGGACGGCCCGCTTCGCGCGATGATTATCGACAGCTGGTTCGACAGCTACGTGGGCGTGGTCATGCTGGTGCGCGTGGTGGACGGCCGCCTGCTCAAGGGCGAGCGCATCAAGATGATGGCGAGCGAGGCTGTGTACAACGCGGACAACCTCGGCGTCTTCACGCCTGCCAACGAACCTCGCAATTCGCTCGATGCAGGGCAAGTGGGCTACATCATTGCGGGCATCAAGGAGCTGCAGGCGGCCAAGGCCGGCACGCCCTTCTTTTTGAG
>LNEG01000080.1 GCA_001464865.1 Burkholderiales bacterium Ga0074133 | reverse complement strand
AAGGAGATCCAGCCCCAGGTGTTTGCAGGCCTTTATCCTACCGAAGCCAGTGAGTACGACTCGCTGCGCGACGCGCTTGAAAAGCTCAAGCTCAATGATGCCTCGCTGCACTATGAGCCCGAGGTAAGTCAGGCACTGGGCTTTGGCTTCCGTTGCGGCTTCCTGGGCCTTTTGCACATGGAAATCGTCCAGGAGCGGCTCGAGCGCGAATTCGACCAGGATCTCATCACGACCGCGCCCAGCGTGGTGTATCAGGTGGTCAAGGCCGATGGCGAAGTTGTCATGGTGGAGAACCCCTCCAAGATGCCCGACCAGGGGCGTCTGGAGGAAATCCGTGAGCCCATCGTGACCGTGCATCTGTACATGCCGCAGGACTACGTCGGCCCGGTGATGACGCTAGCCAACCAGAAGCGTGGCGTGCAGATCAACATGGCCTACCACGGCCGTCAGGTCATGCTGACCTACGAAATGCCGCTGGGCGAGATCGTGCTGGACTTCTTTGACAAGCTCAAGTCCGTGTCGCGCGGCTATGCCTCCATGGACTACGAGTTCAAGGAATACCGCGCATCCGATGTGGTCAAGGTCGATATTCTGCTAAACGGTGAGAAAGTCGATGCACTGTCCATCATCGTGCACCGGTCGCAATCGCAGTACCGCGGTCGTGCCGTGGTCGCAAAGATGCGTGAGATCATCAGTCGCCAAATGTACGACGTAGCCATCCAGGCCGCGATCGGCGCGAACATCATTGCGCGCGAGACCATCAAGGCCCTGCGCAAGAACGTGCTGGCAAAATGCTACGGGGGTGACATATCCCGCAAGCGCAAGCTTCTCGAGAAGCAGAAAGCAGGCAAGAAGCGCATGAAACAGATTGGCTCCGTCGAAGTGCCACAGGAGGCATTCCTGGCCATCTTGCAGGTGGAAGACTGATGCAGTTCATGCAGATCCTCACGGCCGCGATCCTTGCCGCTGCGGCTGGCTACGTGGGTGCGTGGTACTTCGGTGCCATCGAGGGCAACTTCGCGTTGCTCCTTTTTCTTGCCACGCTCGTGACGGGCGTTTACTGGCTTGCGGAACGCTTGTATTTTTTGCCGCGCCGTCGACTGGCTGCACAAGCCATCGAAGATGCAGCGGTCGCGCGCCGGGCAGAGCTCGACCGCATGGGGATCCAGAAGGTGGATGTGGATACCGCCGAGGCCAGGGGGCGCATCCTTATGCAGCCTTGGTGGCTGGACTGGACCGCCGGATTGTTTCCCGTGATTGCGGCCGTGTTCGTGCTGCGATCTTTCCTGTTCGAACCTTTCAAGATCCCCTCTGGCTCGATGATCCCCACCCTGCTGGTGGGTGACCTGATCCTGGTAAACAAGTTCACTTACGGAATCCGTCTGCCAGTGATCCATACCCGGATCACCGAAGGCAATCGTCCTGCGCGCGGGGACGTCATGGTCTTCCGCTATCCCCCACAGCCCAGCCTTGATTACATCAAACGTGTGGTGGGCGTGCCGGGCGATGAAGTCGCCTACATCAACAAGCGTCTGAGCATCAACGGCAAGCCTGTGGACACGGCGGCACTGCCCGACTTTCTTGAAGAAGACTCCATGCGGTACTTCAAGCAGTTTGAAGAGCAACTCGGCGAGCACCGCCATCGCCTGCTCAATAACGCTGAGGTGCCCGCATTTGTCCAGGGCGCAAGCAACTTTGCCTACCGCGAAAACTGCCGGTACAGTGTGGAAGGCGTTGTGTGCAAGGTGCCTGATGGGCACTATTTCATGATGGGCGATAACCGCGACAACTCCCTCGATTCGCGCTATTGGGGTTTCGTGCCCGAGCGCAATATCGTTGGGAAAGCGTTCTTCGTCTGGATGAACTTCGGCAATTTCAAACGTATCGGGCCATTCAACTGACATGGTCCTGCATCAACAATCAATGAGGGGCGGCAATGAGTAAATCGCATCAGGCAGCACTGCGTTCGCGTCAGCGCGGGTTGTCTTTCTTTGGGCTGGTGTTTCTCGGTGTGTTTGCAGTGGCTGTCTTTGCCATTGGTGGCCAGTCGGTGCCCATCTTCCTTGAATACGTTGCCGCCAAGCGTGCGATCGATAAGGCAAAGGTTGAAGGCACCGTGCCCGGAGTGCGTGCCGCGTTTGATCGTGCGGCAGCGATCGATGACATCCGCTCCATTCAAGGCAAGGACCTCGAAGTCACCAAGCGCGGCGACAAGGTCGTGGTCAGCTTCAAGTACTCGCGCGAGATCGCCCTGGCAGGCCCTGCCTACCTCGTGTACCGTTTCGAAGCGCAGACCAACTAGTGCAACCCGGACTCCAAGCGCTGCAGGCTCGCCTGCAGCATGTATTTGCAGATGTGTCCCTGCTGCAACGGGCCACCACCCACCGCAGCTTTTCAGCCGACCACAACGAGCGGCTTGAGTTTCTGGGCGATTCGGTGCTGAACCTGGCGGTCGCCAGCCTTCTGTACCGCCGCCTGACAGACTTGCCCGAGGGTGACCTGTCGCGGGTGCGTGCCAACTTGGTCAAGCAGGATACGTTGCACCAGCTCGCTGTTCGACTCAAGATTTCTGACGTGCTGCGCCTGGGTGAAGGCGAGGCCAAATCGGGCGGGCAGCAGCGGCCATCGATCCTGGCGGATGCGCTGGAAGCCCTGATCGGCGCGGTGTACCTTGACGCGGGGTATGCGCCCGCCGAGGCGCTGGTGCACCGGCTGTTCGAGGGCGTCGAGATCAACCCGCAGATGCAGGCAGCCTCCAAGGACCCGAAGACCGCGTTGCAGGAGTGGCTGCAGGGTCGCAAAATGAAACTGCCGCAGTACCAGGTGGTGGGCACCACCGGCGCCGCACACCGCCAGACATTTGACGTGGAGTGCGACATCCCGGAACTCGGCCTGACCGAGCGCGGTATCGGCGGCTCGCGCCGTGCGGGCGAACAGGCGGCGGCCGCGGCCATGCTGGCCACATTGAAAACAAGGAAACTATGAATGATGCTACAAAAAATGTAGCTGGCGGTGCAGACGATACAGGCGCTAGCGTGCAAAATGACCTCGAAAGCATGCTGGCTGCGGCCGGTGCGCCGGCTGCGGTGCCCGGCCAGCGCTGCGGCGTGATCGCCATCGTCGGCAAGCCCAACGTGGGCAAGTCCACCTTGCTCAATGCACTGGTCGGCCAGAAGATCAGCATCACCTCGCGCAAGGCCCAGACCACGCGCCACCGCATCACGGGCATCCGCACCCGTGAGCAGACGCAGTTCATCTTTGTGGATACGCCGGGTTTCCAGACGCGGCATGCCACCGCGCTCAACAAGTCGCTCAACAAGACGGTGATGGGTGCGATCGGCGATGTGGACCTGATCCTCTTCGTGGTGGAGGCTGGCAACTTCACGCTGGCAGACGCCAAGGTGCTGTCGCTCTTCAAGCCAGGCATTCCCACGTTGCTGTTGGCCAACAAGCTCGACATGGTCAACCGGCGTGCCGAGCTGGCGCCCTGGCTCAAGAGCATGCAGGAGCGCCACCCGTTTGCGGAGTTCGTGCCCATGTCGGCCAAAAACAAGGCCGACGTCGAGCGCCTGTTCGGCATTTGCGCCAAGTACCTGCCCGAGCAGGGCTGGTGGTATGCCGAAGACGAGCTGACCGACCGCAGCGAGAAATTCCTCGCCAGCGAAACCGTGCGTGAAAAGCTGTTCCGCTTCACGGGTGACGAGCTGCCCTACACCTCCACCGTCGTGATCGACAAGTTCGACGAAGAAGCCAGCAAGCAGCACAAGCGCATGGTGAAGATCGCCGCGACCATCGTGGTCGAGCGCGACAACCACAAGATGATGGTCATCGGCGACAAAGGCGAGCGCTTGAAGCGCATCGGCACCGAAGCCCGCCAGGAGCTGGAAAAGCTCATGGACGCCAAGGTGTTCCTGGAGTTGTGGGTGAAGGTGCGTTCCGGCTGGGCGGATGATGAGGCCCGGGTGCGGTCATTCGGCTACGAGTGATGCGCCGCCTCGCGCCTGCTGCCTGACCCGCACGCCCACTGCTGACGTCACGTGGCCGCCGCCAAGCGCATCTCGGACGAACCCGCTTTCGTCCTCCACAGCTATGACTGGAGCGAATCCAGCCTGATCCTGGAAGTCTTCTGCCGCCACCATGGTCGCGTGGCATTGGTGGCCAAGGGCGCCAAGAAGCCCAGCTCCAACTTCCGGCCGGTGCTGTTGCCCCTTCAGCCCCTGGCACTGACCTACAGCCTCGCCGGCAATGGCGAAGGCGACATCCACACCCTCAAGGGCGCCGAATGGGTGGGCGGGCATGTGATGCCCACCGGCGATGCCCTGATGTCGGGCTTGTACCTCAACGAGCTGCTGCTGCGCCTGCTGGCCCGTGCTGACCCGCATGCATCGCTTTTTGATGCCTACGCCGGCGTGGTGCGCGTACTGGCCAGCGAGCATGGCGACGCGCTGGAGCCCGTGCTGCGCAGCTTCGAACTGCTGCTGCTGCGCGAGATCGGCCTGTTGCCCGCGCTCGATGTGCAGACCATGACCTTCGCGCCTCTTCAGCCCGATACGCGCTACACCCTCGTGCCCGAAGGCGGGCTGCGTGCCGCGTCGCCAAGCGACCGGGCCGGCCTGCAAGGCAGCCAGTGGATGGCGCTGCAGCGTGGCCTGGACGATGTGGCCAGCTACACCGCCACGCTGCGCGCCTGCGCGCCCTTTGCCGCCGAACTCAAGCCGCAGCTGCGCACGCTGCTGCAATACCATTGCGGCAGCCCCACGCTGCGCACCCGCCAGCTCATGATCGACCTCCAGGCCCTATGACCCAGCCCTCCAGCCTCTCTTCGCGGCCCACGCGCGCCACGGCCCTGTCCGTCAACGTCAACAAGGTCGCCCTGGTGCGCAACACGCGCCATCTCGGCATACCCAGCGTCACACGCGCGGCCGAGCTGTGCCTGAAGGCGGGTGCCCAGGGCATTACGGTGCATCCCCGGCCCGACGAGCGCCACATTCGCCCCCAGGATGTGTTTGACCTGGCTTCGTTGATGAAGGCGTGGCCGGGGCGCGAGTACAACATCGAGGGCAACCCCTCGCAGAACCTGATGGACTTCATCCGCCAGCTGGCGGCGCAGGGCATGCCACCGCACCAGGTCACCTTTGTGCCCGACAGCGAGGACCAGTTCACCAGTGACCACGGTTGGAGCTTTCCGCAGGATGCCGAGCGGCTGCGTCCGCTGATTGCCGAGTGCCAGGCGCTCGGGGCCCGCGTGAGCCTGTTCATGGACCCGGTGCCTGAGCAGATGGCGGCGGCTTGTGGGGTCGGGGCGGATCGCGTGGAGCTGTACACCGAACCGTACGCTGCTGCCTGGGGCACCCCGCGGCAGGCGACCGAGCTGGCCCGCTACAGGGCGGCCGCCCGGGCGGCACTGGATGCCGGGCTGCTGGTCAACGCGGGGCACGACCTGAACCGCGACAACCTGCCTGCCTTTGTGCACGAGGTGCCGGGGCTGCATGAGGTGTCGATCGGCCATGCCCTCATCGCTGATGCGCTGGAGCTGGGATACGCCGCCACCGTACAGGCGTACTTGGATTGCATTGCCGAAGGCAGCCAGCCTGGCTACTCAGCGTGATGCTCCTTTTCTAATAGCTATAGGGGCAATTAAATCAAGCGCTACACCCTGTTTTGAGGCTGAATCCATGATCTACGGCATAGGAACGGACATCTGCGATGTCCGCCGCATCCAGGCCAGCCTGGAACGCCACGGCGAGCGCTTTGCGGCCAAGGTGCTGGCCGATGGCGAACTCAGAACCTGGCGCGAGCGCAGTGCCCGCTGGCCGGACCGCGGCCTGCGCTACCTGGCGACGCGGTTTTCCGCCAAGGAGGCGTTCAGCAAGGCCATTGGCCTCGGCATGCGCATGCCCATGACCTGGCGCCACTGTGAGATCGCCAAGCTGCCCTCGGGCCAGCCGGTGGTGGTGTTGCACGGCGCCCTCAAGGACTGGTTTGACGCCAAGGGCCTGAAATCCCACCTGAGCGTCACCGATGAAACCGACTACGCAGCCAGTTTCTGTGTTGTTGAAACGATTTGATTAAAAAATGTCTATAGCGCTTGATTCATAAGTGCCGACAGCTATCATAAACATAGCATTTTCGCTGCATCACCATGACTGAACACGCACCCATCATCCTCGACGTGGCGGGCACGTCCCTCTCTGTGGACGACCGTCGCCGCCTGGCCCACCCGCTCACCGGCGGCGTCATCCTGTTTGCCCGCAACTGGGACAACCGCGCGCAGTTGCTGGACCTCACCAGCGCCGTCAAGGCTGTGCGTGACGACCTGCTCATCTGCGTCGACCACGAAGGCGGCCGCGTTCAGCGCTTTCGCACCGACGGCTTCACCCACCTGCCGCCCATGCGTGCGCTGGGCGACATGTGGATGGACGACGGCAAGGGCACTGGCGCCCTGGCTGGAAACGGCGCGATGCGGGCCACCAATGCCGCCACTGCGGCGGGTTATGTGCTTGGCGCCGAGCTGCGAGCCTGCGGCGTGGATTTCTCCTTTACCCCCGTGCTTGATTTGGATCATGGCGAGAGCGGCGTGATCGGCGATCGCGCATTCCACCGCGACGCGCGCGTGGTCGCCATGCTGGCCAAGAGCCTGATGCATGGCCTGCTGCAGGCGGGCATGGCCAATTGCGGCAAGCACTTTCCGGGGCACGGTTTCGTCAAGGCGGATTCGCACACCGAAGTACCAGTGGACAAGCGCAGCCTCAAGGCCATCCTGGCCGACGACGCAGCGCCGTATCCGTGGCTGAGCAGTACGCTGACCAGCGTCATGCCGGCGCATGTGATCTACCCCAAGGTGGACAGCCGCCCCGCTGGGTTTTCAAAACGCTGGCTGCAGGACATCCTGCGCCGCCAGATGCGCTTTGACGGCGCGATCTTCAGCGACGACCTCAGCATGGAAGGCGCCCGCAGCCTTGACGGTCAGCTGGTCAGCTACACCGATGCCGCTGTGGTCGCCCTGGATGCTGGTTGCGACCTGGTGCTGCTGTGCAACCAGAGCGTGGGCAGGGGCGAGCCAGTGGATGAGCTGCTCGACGGCCTGCTGGCCGCCCGCGATAGGGGCGTATGGAAGCCCAGTGTGGACAGCGAGGCGCGCCGCTTGGCGCTGCTGCCCGAAACGCTGCCCCAACCCTGGGACGAGTTGATGTACCAGCCTGCGTATCTGCAGGCGCTGGATCTGCTGCCCTGATATCGCATCCGTGGTACAGCCAGGCGCTCTATGGCCGGGGCGCCGGTGGGTCCCGGGCTTCAGGCGCTGCACCCGACGGGCGCGCTCAGGGGTTGTTGAAGGGGCTTGGCACGACGGGTGCGGGCGCCGCAGGGCTGGCGTCTGCTGCTACCACTGATGGCGCAGCAGGCGGTTGGGGAACGCCTTGGAATCGCCGCACTACGCGCTGGAAGATCAGAGCGTTCGGAATTTGCAGCCACGCTTCGCCGTGGCCCGGTGTCTGGTCTTCAAGCGTGATGTAAAGCAGGTTGATGTCCACCACGCGACCTTTGGCGCCTGGCTTCTCGGCGGTGTCCAGCACCTCGATGTAGTCGCCCACCCGGAACGGCCGCACGGTGAAGATCAGCAGTGCGCAAAACAGGTTCGACAGCACGCTCCACGCCGCGAAGAACGCCACCGCGCCCACCGTGGCAAAGCCGGTAAAGGCGGTCCACAGCACAGTGGCCGAGACACCCATGCGCTCGAGCACCATGAGCGATGCTGTGGCAATGGTCAGCCAGCGGATCAGCCCGTTGATGGGCACGACCAGCTCGTCGGGCAACTGGTAGTGCGCTGCCGCACGGCGCATCAGACGCCGCAGCGTGCGCTGAATGAGCCAGGCACCCAGCACGATCAGCAGGATCTGCGTGCCGGGCACGATGACCTCCAGCCACTCCTGCATCCAGTCAGGCAGTCGGTTGGTCAGCATCTGCAGCTTGGAAGTGGCCATGGTCTTTTTCGCAATCGCAGCACCGCGCCGGCCCATTGCCGGGGCGGTGCATTGCAGTCTTGAAGGACCCGGCTCAGCTCTCGCGGCGCAGGGCCGGGAACAAGATCACGTCGCGGATGCTGGGGCTGTCCGTCAGCAGCATCATCAGCCGGTCAATGCCGATGCCGCAGCCGCCGGTGGGCGGCATGCCGTATTCCAGCGCACGTACAAAGTCGTGGTCGTAGAACATGGCTTCGTCGTCGCCGCTGTCCTTGGCGGCCACCTGCGCATGGAAGCGTGCAGCCTGGTCTTCGGCGTCGTTAAGTTCGCTGAAGCCATTGCCGAACTCGCGGCCAGTGATGTAAAGCTCAAAGCGCTCGGTCACCTCGGGGCGCGTGTCGTTGGCACGCGCAAGCGGGCTGATTTCGGTAGGGTGCTCCATGATGAAGGTGGGCTGCCACAGCTTGTCTTCCACCGTTTCTTCAAAGTAGAACACCTGCAGGCTGGCGAGCGACCGGGTGGAGAGCTTGTCCTTCTCTTCGGTCATGCCCAGCTTTTTCAGAGCACTGATGAGCCAGGCGGCATCGTCCACATGGGCACCGGCTTCGGTGTACTGGAAGATCGCTTCGCGGATGGTCAGGCGGGCAAATGGCTGGGTCAGGTCCACGGCGCGGCCCTGGTAGGTCATCTGCAGCGAACCCGTGGCCTTGAGCGCCACCTCGCGGATCAGCGTCTCGGTGAAGTCCATCAGATCCAGGTAGTTCCAGTACGCCGCGTAGAACTCCATCATGGTGAACTCGGGGTTGTGGCGCACCGAGATACCTTCGTTGCGGTAGCTGCGGTTGATCTCGAACACGCGCTCGAACCCGCCCACAATCAGGCGCTTCAAGTACAGCTCTGGCGCGATGCGCAGGAACATCTCCTGCTCCAGCGCGTTGTGGTGCGTCACAAACGGCTTGGCGTTGGCACCGCCCGGAATGGGGTGCAGCATGGGCGTCTCAACTTCAAGGAACCCATGGCTCACCATGAACTCGCGCAGGGTGCTCACGGCTTTGCTGCGCGCCATGAAGCGCTTGCGCGCGTGTTCGTCGGTGATCAGGTCCACGTAGCGCTGGCGGTACTTTTGCTCCTGGTCGGCCATGCCGTGGAACTTGTCGGGCAGCGGGCGCAGGCTCTTGGTCAGCAGGCGCAGGCTGGTGACCTTGATGGAAAGCTCGCCCGTCTTTGTCTTCATCAGCGTGCCCTCGGCACCCACGATGTCGCCCAGATCCCAGTGCTTGAAGGCGGCGTACAGGTCTTCGCCCAGCGCATCGCGGGTCACATACAGCTGGATACGCCCGCCCACATCGCCCAAGGATCCGTCCTGAATCGTGGCAAAGCTGGCCTTGCCCATGACACGCTTTAGCATCATGCGGCCAGCGACCGAAACCGCCACGGGCGTGGCTTCCAGCGACTCGTTGGTGGCCTCGGCGTGTTCCTGGTGCAGCAGCGCGGCCTTGTGGGCGGGCTTGAAATTGTTAGGAAACGCCACAGCGCCTCCACCAGCCTGTGCTTCGCGCAGGGCCCGCAGCTTCTCGCGGCGCTCGGCGATGAGCTGGTTGTCGTCTTGTGGGGCGGAATGGATGATGTTGTTGTCAGACATGAGGTGCCGCCCGTGGATCGAGGCGTTCGAGGTGCTTTGTTCGGACCGAAACTCGTCATTTTAGTTTTTTGGCGATCTTCGGGGAGCCTGATGCCCAACCCAGCCCGATAATTTCGGCATGTTTGTCAAAGCTGGCTTGCTCTCCTTGTTGCTGCTGGTCGCCAGCCGTTTGCTCGGGGTGCTGCGCGAGACAGCACTGGCGGCGACGTTTGGCACTTCCGGAATGGCGGACGTGGTCATTCTGATGCTGACCCTGCCCGACTGGCTGGCCGGGGTCCTGGCCGGCGGTGCATTGGCCTACGTGCTTGTGCCCCACTGGGCTAAACAACCGGTCGCACAGCAAAACGTGACGCAAAACCGCGTGGCAATGCGTTTGCTGTGGGTGTCGCTCGGCATGGTCGTCGCGATGTGTATCGCCCCGGCGCAGTTGGGGGCGTTGTTGGTGCCCGGTGTCTCTCCAGCATTGCAAGGCGCGGCACGTCAGGCCGTGGTCTGGAGCGCCCTTGCCTTGCCAGCTGCCATGCTGGCCGGCCTGTGGGCAACGCGCCTGCAGCATGAGCGCGATTTTGTCGGCCTCTACAGCGCGAACCTGGTGGTGAATGTCGTGCTCATCTTCGCGTTGGTTCTGGCAGGTACGCTTGGGGCTGAGCGGTCGACCGGGCCGATCCTGGGTGTATTCTTGCTGGTCGCAGTGTGTCTGCGGCTGCTCTGGCAGGGCTGGCGTTTACGCCGCGTGCGCCACGCAAGCCTGCCACCCGCTCCTGCCGTTCCTGTGGTCTTGCCTGGCTGGCGAATTTGGTTGTGGGCTGTGTTGGGGGCTGGATTGCCCTTGACCTTGCCATTTGTCGCCCGAACTCTTGCCTCGACGGGCGGAGAGGGGGCTTTGGCAACTTTCAACTATGCCTGGAAGCTGGTGGAACTGCCACTGGTGCTGGCGATTCAACTGGTGGCGTCACTGGCGTTTCCAGCCATCGCCCAAGCCCATGCGAGGCAGGCACCCATCGGTGGCGCCGATTCGGCGCCCATGGCATGTGCTGTACGCAATGCTCTGGTGCTGTGCTGGACGCTGGCGTGCGCAGCGGCTGCAGCGCTGCTGGTGGGCGCATCTGCAATCACGACCTTGCTGTTCGGATGGGGGGCCATGGAGCCCGCGGCTTTGGTTCAAGTCACGGCTTGGGGAGTTGTGGGCGCTTGGAGTCTGCTGCCACAAGCCTTGTTGGCAGTCGCTTTGGTCGTACTAGCCACGGTGGGACGCATGCGTTTTGGGGTGTTGGCCTATGCACTGGCGCTGGCGGTACTGTTGCTGGCCGGAAGCACTGGGCGCACTGGAGGTGCCGAGCTGATGTGGGCATTGAATCTCGGATTCCTGGTTGCTGCCTTGGTGGCCTGGGCGGCGGTGGGTGCCTCGGCGCTCCAGCGTTGGGTTCCAGTGCGGGGGCTTCTTGCGCCGCTGGCTGCGTTGGGGACGGTCGCGGTACTGGAGCGGTGGCTGATACCCATGGATGGCCTGGCTCTGCCCGCCGTGGGTATGCGGGCATTTCACGCTGCAGTCCTTATCTTGTCTGCAGCTTCTGCTATGTTTGTGATAGCTTTTAGCTGGTTCTCGGGCGCCGGATTGCGCCAGGCCTTGAGGTCATAATTGCGGCCTACCCATGATGGACCTGCTTCAAATCACCAATGACCCCGTGCTGGCACGCCGTTGCGATGCGCTGCCTGGCATGCGCCTGTTTGTGGATCTTGAAATCCACGGCAAGGCGGTGCGTCAGGCTGGGCGCAACAGTTTCATCACCACCCACCAAATTCAAGATGTGGGTCGGGTCAAGGCCCAACTGCGACGGGCGCGGCTCATGGTGAGGGTCAATCCACTTCACGCCAGCACACCGGCTGAGATCGATGCTGTGATTGCGCAGGGGGCTGATTGGGTGATGCTGCCAATGTTTCAAACCCCCGACGAGCTGCGGACTTTCAGTCGTATTGTGTCCGGGCGCGCGCCCATTGTGGCGCTGCTGGAGACTGCCGGCGCACTCCATACGCTTGATGACTGGATTGGGACACCCGGCCTGTGCGAGGTTTTTGTAGGTCTGAACGATCTGCATCTTTCGCTGGGCTGCCAGTTCATGTTCGAGCCCTTGGCTCAGGGGGTGCTGGACACCGTGGCACACCGGGTGTCCGCCCATGGCTTGCGTTTCGGCTTCGGCGGGATTGCGCGATTGGGCGAGGGACTGCTACCGGGGCGTGATGTGCTGGCCGAACATCTGCGCCTGGGTTCGCAGGCGGTGATTTTGTCGCGCACTTTTCATCGGCACGATGCGCCCGGCGCTGCCGTGCACACCTTCGAGGCAGGGGTTGAGTCCTTGCGGAACGCTGAGCGGGTCTTGCGCATGCGCACGCCCGGCCAAGTCGATGCGGACCGGCTGCGTATCAGTGCTTTGATTGGTTCCGTGGCGGCGTCGATGGCGCTGCGCACGGCGGAGAGTGCTGCTTGAAGCGCGCCATGGACATGGTGCTGGCCTTGTTGGCATTGTGCGCCCTGAGTCCACTGCTTCTGGGCGCTGCGCTGGCCATCGCTTTCGAGACCGGCTTGCCGGTACTTTTCCGCCAGACCCGCGTAGGTCTGCATGGCCGTGAATTCGGCATGTTCAAGTTCCGCAGCATGGTGAAGAACGCTGCCAGCATCGGGCCTTACTTCACGACCTGCAACGACCCGCGCATCACCCGGGTCGGCCGGTTTATTCGGCGCACCAGCATTGACGAACTGCCGCAACTTATCAACGTGCTCAACGGCGACATGAGCCTGGTGGGCCCTCGCCCGGATGTGCTGGAGCAGCGCTACCTGTACACCGCGGTCGACTGGGCTCAGCGCTGCAGCGTGCGGCCTGGCATCACCGGGCTGGCGCAAGCGCTGTATCGGTCCGAGTCGACCAAGGCGCAGCGGCTGGAAGCCGACCTGCGCTACACCCGCGAGAGGTCGCTTTGGCTGGACCTGAAAATCTGCTGGTGGACGCTACGACGGCTGCGCGGCAAGGGAGCTAACTGACCCATGTGCGGCATCTTTGGCTACTGGGACCGCAGACGCCAGCCCTTGAGTGAAGAGGGGCTGAGCGGTATGGCGAAGGCAATCTTCCACCGCGGGCCGGACGACGAAGGCATTCATCACCAGCCCCAGCGTGGCGTGGCCATCGGTAACCGGCGCTTGTCCATCATCGACCTGGGTGGCGGGCACCAGCCCTTTGTGAGCGATGACGGCCTGATCGCCGTGGTGCAAAACGGCGAGATCTTCAACCATGTGGAATTGGCTAGCGAACTGCGCGCCCAAGGCGTCTGTCTGCGCACCCAGTCGGACACTGAGGTCATCCTGCGGTTATACGAACGCGATGGTATTGCCTGCCTGACCCGGCTCAACGGCATGTTTGCCATTGCGATCGACGATGCGCGCGACGATGCACTATACCTCGCGCGCGACCGCATCGGGGTCAAGCCCCTGTTTGTGCATGACGACGGCCAGCGTCTGCTGTTTGGCTCCGAGCCCAAGGCTCTGTGGCCGGCCATGCAACACAAGCCAGGGATGTGCCTTGAAGCCATACACCACTATCTGACGTTCAACTACATCCCGGCGCCCTGGACTGCTTACGAGGGCGTGCGGCATGTCATGCCCGGCACGTGGCAGAAGTACAAGCGGGGCCGCCATGTGCAGACGCAGCGCTGGTGGTGCCTGGCGGAACAACGCGAGGAAGACTTTGAGTTTGGCGAGTGGGCCGAAGAGTTCATGGCGCTGCTCGACGACGCCACGCGCATTCGCCTGCGTGCCGACGTGCCTTTTGGCGCCTTTCTATCGGGGGGGGTGGATTCCAGCACCATCGTCGGCCTGATGGCGCGGCATGTGAAAGAGCCGGTCAAGACGTTCTGCATTGGTTTTGAAGATCCGCGTTACGACGAGTCATCATTCGCGGCGCAGGCGGCGCATCGTTTTGGTTGCGCCCACACGATGGAAGTCGCGGAACTCAACATGCTGGACCGCTGGCCTCAGGTGCTCTTCCACCTGGATCAGCCTCACGGCGACGCTTCGTTCATGCCTACCTTGCGCGTGAGTGAGCTGGCAGCTCAACAGGTAAAGGTGGTTCTGACCGGCGATGGTGGCGATGAACTGTTTGCCGGATACGACAAATATGCTGCTTTCTTTTGTCGCCCGGGCGTGGCCGAGTTGGACGACTCTCTGTTCAGACGCACCTACTTCGATAGCATCTCGCTGTTCACACCAGAGGCCAAGGCCGTGCTGTGTCGGCCAGAGGTGACCGAGCGTTTGGCAGGAATCGACAGCTTTTCGGTAGTTGCCAAGCCGTGGTTCGACGAGGCGAGACACTTCGACCGGGTGAACCAAGCGCTTTACTTGGACATGCAACTGCTGCTTTCCGGGAACAATTTGGTCAAGCCCGACCGTATGGGCATGGCGGTGAGTATCGAGGCGCGCACACCCTTCCTGGACCGGCGGCTGATGGAGTTTGCCTTCCGCTCGCGCGGCGGGACCAAACTCTCAACTCAGGGCGACAAAAAGCATTGGTTCAAACGTGCTGCGGCGCCGCTGATCGGCGAAGACCTTGCCCACCGAAAAAAACAGATGTTCACGGTGCCGATCGGCGACTGGTTCAAGGGCGAGCTGCATGGCTGGCTGCGCCAGACCCTCGGTGCCAGTGAGGTGGTCGCGCAGCTGTTCGAGCCGGCCGTAGTCAACCGCATGCTGGACAATCATCGCGACGGCCGTGGCAATTTGACACGGGAGCTGCGCGCGCTGGCGGCGATTGCCTTGTGGAATGAAGCTGTCAAAATATGAACAACGACTACCCAGATCTGCGCCTCGCGCGCGACGACATGCGCGCCCAGGAGGCGCTATACCGGCCCACCGCATTCTGGGACGAGGCATCGGCCGAGATCGAACGCGAGCTCGTGGAGCAGGGGGTGGAGCGTTTCCGCAGCTTGCCGCTGCCGCTTGGCTATTTTGTGCCCACCTACGGCACTCCTGGGAACAGTTTGAGTGTGGAGCAGGTCGCCGGCTTGCGGTATGGGTTCGCGCAAGTCGCCCCGAATGACCGCAAGGCGCAGCTGACGCTGGACCAGTTACTCGGTGGCGAACTTGCTGCACTGTCCGATTACCGCGTGCTCCTCGCGGCCGATGACCCAGACCGGCTGCCGGCGCTGCACCGCTTTAGTGAATGCAGCTTCGGCGCACCGCAGGAGCAGTTCACGTTCGACGGCCGGCGTTTCAGCCGCTCTTCGTTGAACTATCTGCTGGGGCTCGCGTTCCTCAAGAAGCATCTGGGCGGAGAGCCCGTGCGCACCGTGCTGGAAGTGGGTGGCGGCTTCGGCACTCTCGGCGAGATCCTCGCCGTGGGGGGGTGGAGGACTGGCGCTATATCGACGTCGACATCCCGCCAACCAGCTTCGTGGCAGAGCGCTACCTGCGCGCTGCGCTCGGCGATGCACGGGTCGCAGGTTACGTGCAGACGCGCATGCGCTCCGTGATCGACATCGCTTCCCTGCCCTCGGCTTCGGTGCTTTGCTCGTGGCAGATTTGCAGCTTGCGCGGTGCGGTCGACCTGTTTGTCAACTTCATCTCCTTTCAGGAAATGGAACCGCCAGTGGTGGCGAATTACCTGCACCAAGTGGATCGCCTGCAGACTCGCTGGGTGTTGCTGCGCAACCTGCGCGAGGGTAAGCAGGCGTGGCGTGGCCCCGGCACAGTGGGAGTTGAGGTGCCTATCCGCGCTGACGACTATGTCGGGATGCTCCCTGGCTACGAACTTGTGGATCGCAATGTGCTGCCCTTTGGTTTCCGTACCGTGGACGGATTTCACTCCGAGCTGTTGCTCCTGAGGAGAAAGTGAAGACGGCCCTGCTGGTCGCCTACGGCGGCGGCCACGTCCCCATGATCGCGCCGGTAGTACGCGAGCTGGAAGCAAGGGGTATCGCCTGCACGGTGATGGCGCTCACCACCGGCTATCGCAAGGCCTCCCAGCTGGGGCTGAAGCCCCTCGGTTACCGCGATTTCGCGCATCTGGTGCCTGAGCGCGAACGTGTACTTGCCTGGGGCCGCGCCCTACTGGGTGAGAATTCACACCCCGATGTCGAAGAGGAGGAAAGCCTCTGGTACCTCGGCGTGAACTACGCGCAGTGGGTGCGCGAGCTGGGTGAGGCGGGCGCGGCAAAGCGCTATGCGGAGCGTGGTCGCACTGGCTTCCATCCGCTGGAGTTCATGACGGCAGTGGTGCGCCAGCTCGCGCCCGACATCGTGGTGGTAACCAATTCGCCGCGCACCGAGGCCGCGGCCACGGAGGCGGCGTTACGCCTGGGCATCTCGTCACTGTCCATGACCGATCTGTTCGTCGACGCCACGGATCCATACTGCTACCGCCCAGTACACGCGGACCGCATCACAGTATTGTCGCCCGCCGTGAAGCAAGCGATGGTTGAGGCAGGCATGGCGGCGCAGCGCCTTGTCGTGACCGGCAATCCTGCCTTTGACACGCTGTGCGCACCCGAGGTGGTGCTGCAGGCGCGCGCGTTGCGCGAGAGCCTCGGGTGGACGCAGCAGCGCGTGATCCTGTTTGCCGGGCACCGGGAGGAACTGCCCGGGACGCCGGTGGCGTGGCAGAATCAGGGCTTCGGCACGGAGGTGCAGGAATGGCTCCATCGCTGGGTCCAGTCGCACGCCAACGATGCGCTGGTCACGCGCTACCACCCTAGCGAGTGGCACCTCTATCCGACGCTGCCGCCCGGCCCCCGGCTGCACCGCAGCAAGCCGTCAGTGGAGCCTTTGCATCCCCTACTGCTCGCCTCCGACATCGTAGTTGTGCAGACCAGCACAGTAGGTCTTGAGGCGGCGCTCGCCGGCAAGCGCACGATCTGTCTGAAGTTCGCACCCTCGGTACGGGAAGCTTCTTACAACTACGCAGACCTTGGGTTTGCCGAGGGTGTGGACTCGTGGGCTGAGCTGGACGCAGCCCTTGCCTGTCGGCGCAGCGCGCCGCTTGTTGATCCAACGGCTTTCTACGTCGGCAGTTCAGCCGAGCGTGTCGCGAAGCTTGTGATAGAACTGGGCCGGCGCGGACCGGGCGCGTTAGCCGAGTAAATCCCAGGACAGCGGGGTACCCAGCACTGCATCGCACTTGGCCTTTTTGCCCAGCACAACGTCCAGGAACTTTGGCGCGAGCCCGCGGCCGGGTCGAATGACGCGAAGGTTATCCGTGGTGAAAACTTCACCAGCCTTCACGTCGCGCGAAAGATAGATTGAGCGCCGATAGGCCACCGATTTGATCTCGTCCGGCACGGGCCCGTAGCTCACCTGACCCAGGGCTTCCCATGCGCGAAGCGATTCCACCACCAGCGTCTTGAATTCTGCGGGTTCAAGAGAGAAACTGCTGTCCACGCCGCCGTCGGCACGGGCGAGCGTGAAGTGCTTTTCGATGACCGTGGCGCCCAATGCCACGGACGCTACCGCCGCGCCGCAGCCCATGGTGTGATCGGACAGGCCCACTTCACAACCAAAGAGTTCGCGCATGTGCGGTAGCGTACGCAAGTTCGTGTTGTGCGGCGTGGCCGGATATGTGCTGGTGCACTTGAGCAGGATAAGTTCGGTGCATCCGGCGCTGCGCGCGGCATCCACGGCCTCCGCTAGCTCGGCGACCGAGGCCATGCCGGTGGAAATGATCAACGGCTTGCCCGTGGAAGCTGCCTTATGGATTAGGGGCAAGTGTACGTTTTCAAAAGATGCAATCTTGTAGGCGGGTACGTCCAACTCCTCAAGGAAGTCGATTGCTGCCTCGTCGAACGGTGAGCTGAAACAGGCCATACCTCGCTGGCGCGCTCGCTGCATGATGGGGGCGTGCCATTCCCAGGGTGTTTGTGCCTGGCGATATAGGTCGTAGAGGCTCGAGCCCGTCCAGGGGGATGCCGGATCACCGATGTAGAACTCGCCGCTCGTCAGGTTCAACGTCATCGAGTCGGGTGTGAAGGTCTGCAGCTTGATGGCATTGGCACCTGCATCTGCCGCCGCGTCAACGATCGCGAGGGCGCGTTCGAGAGACTGGTTGTGGTTGCCAGACATCTCGGCAATGACATAGGGTGCATGGTCTTGGCCGATCTGGCGCGCGGCGATTCTCATGCCGACTCTCCACGGATGTAGCGATTCGCACCGTCCATTCCCAGGTGCGCTATCACGTCAAGCAGCGAGAGGTGGCTGACGAACTGTGCCGCACGCATCTGTGTATAGGGACGAGGCAGAAACGACTGGATGCTCAGGTGCATGTTGAACTGCGAAATGAACCGGTCTTCGGTGAGGTACGCCTCAGAGCCGGCCGGAGAAAGGTAGTCGCGCGTGCCCAGCGCTCGACAGATGAGCGCGAGGTGTTCCGAGCGCGAGCCGCCGCAGCCGAGTGAGCTTGCGCGATGTGTACGCGCCGACAATCCCAGTGCACTGCGCCAGCCTTCGATAATGCGCACGGTGAGGTCCGCTAGCTTGACGATCGTACGATCCGCCAAGGCGCCAAGCACGGGTTCAAGCCCTTCACGCCCGAATGGCGCCCGACCATAGGCGGCCTCAAGTACGCGCGCATGTACATCCCGCCACCCATCGTCGCTTGCCAACTCTATCGCGTCCAAACGGGTGTCGCGTGCGCTCTTGCGCACAGGAACGGTGAGCAGGTGCTCGTGGCCATCCAGCAGGATCCGGTTGCGCGACTGCCAAGAGCGACGCTCGAACTGCACGTCGTCGAGGAATACGAAATCATCGACATGTGCCATGAGGTTGAAGTAGCCTGCCCATGGCAAATAGGTGGGCTGCATGATGGCGCAGCTCATGGGGTGTGGGTCATGGGGCCGGAGCCTTGAGTGCTTGGATGCAGAACTCGAACGGGATCACGCCCGCTTTGACCTCGTAGTCGTGAAGCAGATTGACAAAGGGCGTCAGCTCCTGCTTGACGAAGGTGAAGACTGTCTCCGGCTTTTCGTAGAATAAGTGCGGATCTTCGAAGTCCACGTACGCACTCATCATGTTGAAGGCAAGACCGCGAGTGCATAGCCCAAAGAGTTCGCGTACCGAAGACTGCCAGAAGCGGCGATTGTCAGTACGCCGGTTGTTGTATACGCCGCTGACCATCACGTAGTCAAAGGCTTCGCCGGTGAAATCCGTAAGCTGGCCAAAGCGGTGATGCGGATGCTTGGCGCGCCCGACACTTAACAATTCCTCGACGACGTCCACGCCCGTGTATGCCACGCGGATGTCACGTTCACTTAGGAAGGTCGCGAGGTGACCGGTGCCGCAGCCGAAGTCGAGCACTCGGGACCCGCGCAGGTCACCAATGCGCATGAGTTGAAGGAAGCGCCTCTCCTGACTTTCGCGGCTTGAGTACTGCGCAGCCTCGGCGGTGTCGCCGTGGCGCTGCAACAGTGCGTGGTAGTGGTTGCGCAGGCGTAAGGTTTCGTTCATCGCGTAAGGGTGACCAAAAAGTCGTTGTGTTGACGGCGTCCACTATCGTACGTGGTGATGTAGCGGTCTATTGCGACCTCAGCAAAACCCGTTGTCAATTCCACAACTTCATCGTGACGGTAGCCGTACAGGCCGTAGGCCGTGGCAGCGCCTACGCGCATATCTGCATCGCTCGCAAAGACGCAGATGGCGCGACCGCCCAGCTTGAGCGTGCGCCGAAGCTCGGAGACAGCCTTACGCGCTGCAGCTGGCCCGGCGCTGTCCAGTACGCCAATGGTGATCGCGCAGTCAAACGATGCATCAGCGAAAGGCTGCGCGCTGATCTCAGCCACCGCGCAGGAAGCGCGCAGCCCATGCCGTGCGAGTAGCGCTTGAGTATTAGCCAAGCCCACCAGGGAGATGTCGGTCGCCACGCAGTCGAAGCCTTGCTCGGCTAGAAAGCGCGTGTTTACACCACTGCCGCAACCGAGATCGAGAACCCGCGTCGCGCTACGTACTGCTGGCGGGTAGTTACGCATGCAGAACTGGATGACCTTCGCATGCGGGTACTGCGGGCCGCCGCCGGTATTCCAGATGTCCCACAATCGAGTGTTCATGTATTCTGTTTCTCCAGACCCAGCAATGCGGAGGCGATGCGCGCGGCGCCGCGACCATCGAAGAGGCAAAGCCCCGCATCGCGCATTGCCTGGCGCGGCGCGGCTCCTGCGAGTGCGTCTAGCAAGGCGGGTAGCTGCGACCGCAGCGCTTCGTGCTGGACCAGATGCGCGACTCCCAGCCGCTGCAGTTCCGCGGAAACGGGCCTCTGCATCGCGCTCGCCGGTACGAGAATCGACGGGATGCCCAAGTAGGCAAGCTCATAGCTGGACATTCCCCCCGCAGCGATGGCGATGTCGCTCGCGCCCATGGCGGCGGCGACCTCCTGCGGCTCGCGTACCCATTCAATCCGGTGGCCGCGGGCGTCGACGTCGCGCGCCGTGCCGGCCAAAAGTACAGTCGTGTCGGTAGGGGTTTCGTTCAGCAGGATGTCCAGCACGGGGGCGATCAGCTCACCCGCGTCGGAGCCGCCCGGCAGCACCATGATCCTGCCTGCGCGTGCCCGCACCGATTCCTCTCGGCGGTGTGTGTGCAACTCTGGGCGCAGCGGTGTAAAACGTGGGCCAAGCAGCAGCGTCGCATGCGATGCTGCTGTATAAACCTCCGGTCTCGCGTAAAAGAGGTTGCCGTTCACGATGAGGCGCGCCTGTGCAATCGGTTCGCGTCCATCGTCACTCATCACAGCCAGCGTCCAACCGGCCCGCACTATGCGCTTGGCCTCCTCGGCTCCCAGGCTGTAGCCGTCGAGCACGACAACGCCTCGGTTGGACGGTACCGGCAGAGTGCTTTCCCATCCCTTGCGCGCTTGTTCCACGACGAAGCGACTTGCGGCGAGCGCGCGAGCCCGCGCAAGATCACCCGTGACAACAAAGCGCGCGTTTCCGCCGTGCGCGCGCGCGGCATCGGCTACCGCTAGGCACCGCATCATGTGCCCCCAGCCCTGCGTGGCGCCACACTCCGTACGAAAAACGATCACTGCGTAGACTCCTGCTTCTGCAATGCGCGGAACATCAACTCGGCGCGGCGCCAGTCTTCCAGTGTGTCAATGTCCTGCACGCGATACGGCGGTAGTAGGACCGGTACGACGGATTGTTCGTAGGGCTGACCACTACGAAGCCAAGCTTGCACGGTGCCCCAGTAAAACTGACCGGCGTCGTGGTACGCGGACTCGAGGTCCTGCGAGCGCTGCGTGTATTGTGTCGCGTCGAACATGCTGAGTAGGCCATGTTGATCGATGCACAGCGCTCGCTGTATCGGCGCGGCGAAGCGGCCTACCGCGAATGCGAAGTCCGCATCGCGTGCACGCAGCGCGGCCAGGCCCGCTGCAAGATCCTCCGCGCGCACAAAGGGGGCTGTTGCATAAATGCAGCACAGAGCATCATCGCCGTGTGCGGATAGGCCCAGTTCGGAAATGGCGTGACGCACTACGGGCGCCGTGCCGGTGAGATCGTCGGAAAGCTCCGCTGGCCGCAGGAAGGGCACTTCGGCGCCGGCCTCGCGCGCGATGCGAGCGATGTCCTGCGAGTCTGTGGATACGATCACGCGAGCAAAGCAGCCACTCGCAAGCGCTGCGCGTATCGGATGGGTAATCATGGGTGCGCCGCAGAAGTCCCGCACGTTCTTTCCGGGAATGCGTTTGCTGCCGGCACGGGCCGGTATCAATGCAATGTTCACGAGCCGGGGGAGTTAAGTGCGCGAGCGAGGGTGTTAACCACGAATTCCTGCTGCTCAGACGTTAGACCTGGAAAAAGCGGCAGGGTAATGGCCCGCGCGTAGTATGCCTCCGCCGCGGGAAAGTCGCCACGGCTGAAGCCGAGCCGTTCGTAGTAGGGTTGGAGGTGCACGGGGATATAGTGCACGTTCACGCCGATACCGGCTTCGCGCATGCGCGCGAAAACCTTAGCGCGGCTCGCTGGCGTCCGGGCGAGGTCGAGCTCCACCGCGTAGAGGTGCCACGCGGATTCGCGGTCATCGAGCCGCGGTGGCAGGCGCAGCGGTAGCGCGGCCAGTAGCGTGTCGTAGCGGGCGGCCAGTTTTAGACGCTCTACCTGCAGTTCGTCGATGCGCCGTAACTGCGAAGAGCCCAGAGCCGCCTGCAGGTCGGTGAGCCGGTAGTTGAAGCCTAAAAGCTGCTGCTCATAGTACCAGGCGCCTTCGGGGACGTGGTCCATCTGCACGGGGTCACGTGTCATGCCGTGCGAGCGCAGGAGCCGCAGGCGGGCGGCGAGCGCTTGGTCCTGTGTCGCGACGACACCGCCTTCGGCCGTGGTGACGATCTTCACTGCGTGAAAGCTGAAGACGGTGAGGTCGGCCCATGCGCTACCCACGGGACGGCCGAGGTACGATGCGCCGGCAGCATGTGAAGCATCCTCTAGGACGCGGAAACCATAACGATCAGCGAGACTGCGG
The DNA here is from genome assembly GCA_001464865.1 of Burkholderiales bacterium Ga0074133. Taxonomy (GTDB): domain Bacteria; phylum Pseudomonadota; class Gammaproteobacteria; order Burkholderiales; family Burkholderiaceae_C; genus Acidovorax. The sequence goes on along the minus strand of LNEG01000080.1, from coordinate 15,633 downwards.
ATTTCGCGCATGTCGCATGGCAATCCGGAGAAATCGACCGGGATGAAGACGGAAGGAATCCGACCCGCAGCCTGCGCCCGCTCAAGCTTCTCGGCCAGCGCGGCGACGCTGACGTTGCGCGTGGCTGGGTCCATGTCCACGAAGTCGACTTCCGCTCCGCAGTAGCGCGCGCAGTTCGCGGAGGCGAGGAAGGTGTTCGGGGTTGTCCATACCAGTGAGCCGGGTCCCACGTCCAGCGCCAAACAGCCGATGTGGAGGGCAGCGGTGGCGTTGGCCACGGCCACGGCGTGCGCGACTTGGTGGCGCGCTGCGAAGGCGTCTTCGAAGGCAGTTACGGCGGGGCCTTGAGTCAGGTATTCGGACCGCAGCGCGGTCGTGACTGCGGCGATGTCCTCATCGGTGATCTGCTGGCAGCTATACGGGATGTGCATTACCGCGCACTCACGCCGCCGCAGAGGCGGACACGTTCTTCCCGATGAGGCCGCGAAGGTCGTCCACCGAGAGGAAGTCGGGGTTGGTACCGCTGTCATAGGCAAAGCCGGGCGCAACGGGCTTCGCGCCCGTCTTGGCACAATAGTCTTCCAGTGTGTATTGAGCTCCGGTCGGAAGGATCGCATAGTACCTTCCGAGGTCGACGGTACTCGCCGAATCGCTGGAAGTAATCATCTCCTCGTGAATCTTCTCGCCCGGGCGGATACCGACGATCTCGTGACGGCACTCGGGCGCCACCGCTGTTGCCACGTCGGTGATGCGATAGGACGGAATCTTCGGCACCAACACCTCGCCGCCCCAGGCGTTTTCGATGGACCAAAGGACCATGTCGACGCCTTCTTGCAGCGAGATGTTGAAACGTGTCATGCGCGGATCGGTGATCGGCAGCACGCCGCCTGTGCGGCGCTCGAGGAAGAACGGGATGACAGAGCCCCGGCTGCCCATCACGTTGCCATAGCGGACGACGCTGAAGCGCAGGTCTCGCCGACCCGTGATGTTATTGGCAGCAATGAACAGCTTGTCAGAACACAGCTTGGTCGCACCGTACAGGTTTACCGGCGCAGCCGCCTTGTCAGTGGAAAGCGCCACGACCCGTTGCACGCCGTTGGAGAGACAGGCTTCAATGAGGTTCTGCGCGCCTAGAACGTTCGTCTTGATGCATTCGAAGGGGTTGTATTCCGCAGCTGGTACCTGCTTGAGCGCTGCGGCATGCACCACAATATCAATGCCCTCAAGCGCGCGGCGCAAGCGGGACTCATCACGCACATCGCCGATGAAGTAGCGGAGGCCGGGGTACTTCTTTTCTGAGAAGACCTGCGCCATCTCGAACTGCTTGAGCTCGTCTCGTGAAAAAACGACAAGCCGCCGGATATCCGGGTGACGCTGCAACACGGTGCGGACGAATGCATTCCCGAATGAACCCGTGCCACCAGTGATGAGTATAGATTTGTCTGTCATTATTGGAGTTGTTGGCTACGGCCGCTTCCGCACGATTATCAACGACTCTGACATGCATTGCCCAGCACTCAATTTTTGCAAAAACTGATGCGACTCAGTCTGTTCGTACGACCCGCTGTCGACCTTGTATTGGTGGCATTGGTATGGTCGCTGGCTTTCTGGCTGCGCTTCAACCTGGACACTCCCGACGAGTTCCAGACCATGATGCTGCAGACCCTGCCCGCGCCATTGCTGTCCTACGGCACCAGTCTGCTTCTGTGGCGGGTTTACCGGCACATCTGGCGTTACACGAGCGTGGCAGAGCTCACGCGCCTGATCTATGGCGTGGTGTTCGCCGGCCTGTTGACTGCTTCTGCGGTGTTGATGTGGCGCGTCGAGTCCTTCCCGCGTTCGGTGCTGCTTCTTCACCCCATGCTGGTGCTGCTGTTGCTGGGCGGTGCTCGCGTAAGCGCAAGGTTGCTGCTGGTCAGGCGTGCGCAAAAGGTATCCAACGGTAAGCCACTACTGCTGGTGGGCTCGGTGCAGGATGCGGCAGCGGCCCTGCCTACCCTGCGCGGTGCACACCTGTGGTCGCCCGTTGGTATCGTCAGTCCGATTGCCGCTGAAAAAGGCCGTTCCCTGCAGGGCTTGACTGTGCTTGGGGGGCTTTCAGATTTGCCACGTATTGCCGTGCGTACCCAGGCGGCGGCTGCTCTCGTCGTTTCTGCAGCCGGGTCCGATGCGAGGCGTGCGGCCCTGATGAGTGCCAGCGAAGTCGGGCTTCCCCTGTTGACCATGCCGCGTCCCGAAGAATGGCTGCGTGCCGAAGCGGGTCAACCGCGGCGCATAGAGCTTGAAGACCTGCTCGGCCGTGCACCGGTGGCGCTCGATGAAAAGGGTTTGTCGGATCTGATTGCTGGCCAGACAGTGCTGGTCACCGGCGCGGGTGGCTCCATTGGCTCCGAGCTGTGCCGACAGATTGCGCGCTTTGGCGTTTCGCGGCTGGTGTGTGTGGATGTCTCCGAGTACGCCATCTATCAGTTGGAGCAGGAACTGCGCGAGGCGCACCCGCAGATGCAGGGGCTGTATTACACCGCGAATGTCCGAGAGGCCGAGCGTCTGCTCGCGATCGGGCGCTTGCACCGCCCGGCTGTCGTGTTCCACGCCGCAGCATACAAGCATGTGCCGCTGATGGAGACCCTCAACGAGATTGAGGCACTCCGTACAAATGTTCTGGGCACTTTGAATTCCGCGCGCATGGCCGGCTCTCTGGGGGCCGCGCGGTTTGTTTTGATATCCACCGACAAGGCGGTCAATCCGACCAATGTCATGGGTGCCAGCAAGCGGCTTTCAGAGCTGGTGATGCAAGCCGTGGCAGCCGAACACGTCGGCACGAGTTTTGTTGCAGTGCGCTTCGGCAATGTGCTGGGTTCCAGTGGCTCGGTCGTGCCCTTGTTTACGGCCCAAATCGCACGCGGCGGCCCGTTGACGGTGACACATCCGGACATAGTGCGGTATTTCATGACCATTCCCGAAGCCGCTCAGCTTGTGCTGCAGGCTGGTCTGGTGGGGAAATCAGGGCAGATATTCGTGCTTGATATGGGTGAGCCCGTCAAGATCGTCGAACTTGCCCGGATTCTGATCCGGTTATCCGCCAAGACCGAACAGGAAATCCCCCTGGTGTTCACGGGCTTACGACCTGGTGAGAAGCTGTTTGAGGAACTCTTGGCCAACGGCGAGACGACTATACCTACCCCCCACCCGAAGCTGCACATCGCGAAGACCCGCGGCGAGGTTCGTGTAGATCCAGAGGCAGTAGGTCGTAGCATTGCAGAGTTGGGTGTAGCACCTTCTGCTTCCTCGCTGAGAGCCTGGTTGCAAAGCCAAGTGCCCGAATACGCCGCGCGTTGATCCTAAGCTGGCTGCACGTAACAGCTGAGGCTACTGCCCAATCCCCGTCCGCTCGAGCACATCCCCCACCAGTTCCAGTCTGACCAGCGGGTTCTCCAGCTCCATCAAGCGCTGCTTTAACTCGAGGGGAACAGGCAGCAGCTCGCACCACCGGTTGGCCACCCAGGCGCAGTCATTGAATTGGTCGGCACCGATGGGGGGCAGCGCAGGGATGTCTGGTTCGCGCTGCCGTAGCGTGTGAAGAACCTGGGAAAGCGCCGTGGCAGCCGCCTTGAGGTCATCCGGCACAGCCACCGCCAAGTCTTCATCAATGTGCTCGATGTCCGCCGTCCACAACCCATGCGTCAATTGCGACCGCCGGACAATTCGAAAGCGCTGGGTACCGCGGCATAGCAGCGTGATCAGACCTGGTTGCGGGTTATCCAGCTTTTCGATCGACGCCAGCGTCCCTACGTCGCAGAACTGCTCCTGTGCTGAACCCGCCTGGCGTACCTCCTGGCCTTCCGTGAGTGCTACCACGCCGAACGGAGCGCCTGCTTGGTGGCATTTGCGCACCATGTCGAGGTAACGTACCTCAAACACCCGTAGCGCGAGCAGCCCTCCGGGGAAGAGCACGGAGCCCAGCGGGAAGAGAGGCAGCGATGACAGTGTCAGTGGCTGTGGCATGGGGCAAATGGAATACTGGCCGCTATCATCCCATGACCTCACCCGCTTTTACGGCTGTACCGACCCATGCTCTACCAGATCGCCTCTTTCCTGCTTGACGTCATTGGCGGCCTGATCACAGGAGCCTGTCTGCTGCGGCTCTACATGCAGCTGCAACGGGTGTCGTTTTCCAATCCGGTAGGGGGCTTGGTGTTTGCGCTCACCGACTGGCTGGTAATGCCTCTGCGAAAGGTGATCACGCCAGTGGGGCGATGGGATGTCTCCAGCCTGATCGGGGCGGCGCTGGTGCAATTGGTGCAGTACGTGTTGGTGCTGCTTTTGCTGGGCGCTGCCGCCGCATGGGCGTGGCTGCCGTGGATGGTGCTCTTCGGGCTGGCGCGCGTCGCGGTGTCCGGGCTGATCGGTCTGATGATCGTGTACGCAGTGATGTCGTGGCTGCAGACCCGCTCGCCTATTGCCGATGTCATCGGGCGGCTTTGCGAACCTGTTCTCAGACCGATAAAGAGATTCGTGCCCCTGGTTGGAGGTATCGACCTTTCACCGCTCGTGCTGCTTGTGCTGCTGCAGGTGGCAATGATCGTACTTGGGCATCTGCAAGCCAGCGTGATGCGCTGAATCGGGCGATTTCAAGCAAAAAGCCCGTGAGGCCCAGGTAAAACCATGGCTGAATGCTATTAATAATATAGCATTTTGCCTCGCAGCCAGCCCGCTGGCGCGGGCCGACCGATGCCAGCGCCTTGACCTGACTACATCACCGAGTCGGCGGGCAGGCGCTGAAGCATTGCAAGGCTGCTGGCGACGGTATTGCGCAATTCCCTGCGGTCACAGATGAAGTCGACTGCGCCCTTGGTTTGGAGGAATTCAGCACGCTGAAATCCTTCCGGCAGCGTCACACGTACAGTGGATTCAATCACGCGCGGGCCGGCAAAGCCGATGAGGGCCTTGGGCTCCGCGATCACGATGTCGCCCACAAAAGCAAACCCGGCACTCACGCCGCCCATAGTCGGGTCGGTGAGCACGCTGATGTAGGGCAGCCCCTTCTTGGCCAGACGGGTGAGGGCCGCGTTGGTCTTGGCCATCTGCATCAGCGAGAGCAGTCCCTCCTGCATGCGCGCGCCACCGGTGGCGGTAAAGCAGATGAAGGGCACTTTTTGCTCGATGGCCGTTTCCACACCGCGCACAAACCGCTCGCCCACCACAGAACCCATGGAGCCGCCCATGAAGTCAAATTCGAAGCAGGCAGCCACCACATTGATGCTCTTGACTGCGCCACCAATGACGATGAGCGCATCCGTCTCTCCCGTGTTCTCCAGCGCTTCTTTCAGGCGCTCGGGGTACTTGCGGCTGTCCTTGAACTTCAGGGCGTCCACCGGCAGGACTTCCTGGCCGATTTCATAGCGTCCTTCGGCGTCGAGGAACGCATCCAGACGGGCGCGCGCGCCGATGCGATGGTGGTGGCTGCAGGTCGGGCAAACGTTCTGGTTTTGCTCCAGGTCGGCCTTGTAGAGAACGGTTTCGCAGCTCGGGCACTTGATCCACAGACCTTCGGGCACCTGGCGGCGCTCGGTCGGGTCAGTCTGCTGGATTTTCGAGGGCAGAAGTTTTTCGAGCCAGGACATGGTGTTCTCCTCTTCAATAGCTCAGCTTGCGGGGCCCAGCGGGGGCCCGGGGCCGGGCAGGGTGTGATCTACGGCGCCCCGCAACGGGGCAGGGTGCGCGTCGGGCTGCATTATGCGTCTATGCGTCCAGGGCCTTGCGGATCCCGCGCAGGAAATCGATGGTGATGGGGACCACCTTGGCGTGCTCCTGGTCTTCGATCAGCTGGATGATCCTGCTGCCAATCACCACTGCATCGGCCACCTTGCCGATCGCCTGGGCTGTTGCGGCATCGCGAATACCGAAGCCTACGCCCACCGGGATATGGACATGCTGGCGGATGCGCGGGAGCATCTGCTCGACTGCAGCCGTGTCCAGCGCACCCGAGCCTGTCACACCCTTGAGCGACACGTAGTAGACATAGCCACTCGCGACCCTGGCCACCTGCGCCATTCGCGCATCGGTGCTGGTGGGAGCCAGCAGAAAGATGAGGTCCATGCCGTGGGCGCGCAGGCTTGCGGCAAAGGCCTCGCATTCCTCTGGCGGGTAGTCCACGACGAGCACTCCGTCCACACCAGCCGCTGCCGCATCCCGCACGAATGCATGGGCGCCGTGCTTCTGGTCGTAGCGTTCCACCGGGTTGGCATAGCCCATCAGCACCACTGGCGTGGTGCTGTTGCGCTTGCGAAACTCGCGCACATGGTCGAGTACCTGTGACATTCCGATCCCCAGGCTCAGGGCTTTTTCGCCTGCCTTCTGGATGACCGGACCATCGGCCATGGGGTCTGAAAAGGGAACGCCCAGTTCGATCACGTCGGCACCTGCCTCCACCATGCCGTGCATCAGCGCCGGGGTGATGTCGGCGAACGGGAAGCCCGCGGTCACATAGGGAATCAGTGCCTTGCGGCCCTGGACCTTCAGGGTCGAAAAAGTCGCTTCGATGCGGCTCATTTGATCATCACTTTCACGGTCTGCTCACCTCCCTTGACCGACTGGCCCTGGCAGCTGGGGCGGCAGTAGAAGTCTGCTCCGCTCAGGTCAGCCACGGTACCAATGTCCTTGTCGCCACGCCCGGACAGGTTGATCAGGATGGACTGCTCTGGCCGCATGGTTTTGGCCAACTTCATTGCGTAAGCCACGGCGTGGCTCGATTCGAGCGCGGGAATGATGCCTTCAGTACGGCACAGATAGTGGAAGGCCTCCAGCGCCTCCTTGTCGGTGATGCCCACGTATTCAGCGCGGCCGATTTCCTGCAGCCAGGCGTGCTCGGGGCCCACGCCGGGGTAGTCCAGCCCGGCGCTGATGCTGTGCGTTTCCGTGATCTGGCCGTTTTCGTCCTGAAGGATGAACGTGCGGTTTCCGTGGAGTACGCCGGCGCTTCCTTTCTGCAGGGAGGCCGAATGCCGCCCGGACTCCAGCCCCTCGCCAGCAGCTTCGACGCCGATCAGGCGGGTCTTTTCAAACGGGATGTAGGGATGGAAGATGCCCATGGCATTGCTGCCGCCGCCCACGCAGGCAATGACTGCATCGGGCTGCTCGGCCAGTACCTTCTGCTCGGCCAGCATGGCGGGCATCTGGGTGATGCATTCCTTGCCGATCACGCTTTGGAAGTCGCGCACCATCATGGGGTAGGGGTGGGGACCCGCCACGGTTCCGATGATGTAGAAGGTGTTATCCACATTCGCCACCCAGTCACGCATGGCGTCGTTCAGGGCGTCTTTCAGCGTCTTGCTGCCGGACTCCACGGGCACGACAGTAGCGCCCAGCAGTTTCATGCGGTACACGTTGGGGCTTTGGCGTTTCACGTCCTCCGCGCCCATGTACACCACGCATTCCAGCCCGTAGCGGGCGCAGATGGTGGCGGTGGCCACGCCGTGCTGGCCCGCGCCGGTCTCGGCAATCACGCGCGGCTTGCCCATGCGTTTGGCGAGCATGGCCTGGCCGATCACGTTGTTGATCTTGTGCGCGCCGGTGTGGTTAAGGTCTTCACGCTTGAGGTAGATCTGTGCCCCGCCCATCTCGCGGCTCGTCCGGGCGGCGTGATAGATCGGCGAGGGCCGCCCCACAAAGTGCTTGAGCTCGTAGTTGAACTCAGCCAGGAACTCTGGGTCGTGCTGGTAGCGCGCGTACGCGTCGCGCAGTTCCTGGATGGCGTGGGTCAGTGTTTCGCTGACGAAGCTGCCACCATAAGGGCCAAAGTGGCCCGCGGGATCAGGTTGCTGATAGGAGGTCATGAAGGTTCTTTGCAAGCTGTGCATCGGCCGCGCGCACCGCGGCTACGAAGCGTTGGATTTTCTCGGCGTCCTTGATGCCCTTGACGGGCTTGCCATCGGGGCCATCGGCCTCGACGCCGGAGCTGACATCAACCGCCAGCGTCTTGCAACGCGGGCGGACTTGCAAAATGCCATCGGTCACGTTTGCAGGCGTGAGTCCACCAGACAAAACGAGGTGAGAGCTGACGCTTGGTGGAAGGAGTGACCAATTGAATGCCTTGCCGCTGCCGCCATATCCCTCGACGTGTGCGTCGAGCAGTATGGCCTGCGCGTGAGAATGTTCGAGTGCGTATTTTACGAGGTCGAACTGCGCCGCACCTTCGCCAAGGGGAATCCGCGCAGCGCGCAGGTACGGGCGGCTGGGGCTGGCGGCTCCTGCCATGCAGTCTGCCGGACTTTCGTCACCGTGAAACTGAAGCACGCAGCCTGGCACCAGTGCGCTGATGGCCTGCACGGTGGCGGTGACCTCGTTCACAAACAGCAGCACCGGCGACACGAAGGGCGGAAGCCGCTTGGCCAGCTGTGCTGCGCGTTCGGGAGACACTGCGCGCGGGCTGGGGGCATACATCACGAAACCGATGGCGTCTGCACCCGCCGCGACTGCAGCGTCCACGTCTTCTTCACGGGTGAGTCCGCAGATCTTGATGCGTGTTCTTGTGGCCGTCTGCGGCAGCCCTGAATCACGAGTGGCTGCCCGCTCGTCGTGAGCCGTCCACCTCCGGCCTTCGGCACCGTGTTGAGTGGTCCCTGCTCGCGGTGGTTGCTGTGGCGGGAGTCTGGCGTCGGGAGTCGTGTTCATGGGAGCCAATCATACGCAGCCGTGCGCTGGGGCAACCCCCAGCGGGCGTCGTAGACCGGCCCCAGAAAATAAAGGCCGTCTGGCGAAAACGTGGGGGCAGCGGCATCTCTTGAACGTGCATCCAGCACCTGCTCCATCCAGCGTGCGGGCTTCTCGCCTTGTCCAATGGCGATCAGACATCCCATGATGTTCCTGATCATGTGATGCAAGAAGGCATTGGCCTCGAATTCAAAGCGCCAGTAGCACGGAGCCCAACCCGGTTCGGGATGTGGCGCGTGCATGCCTCTGCGGGTGATGCGAATCGGCTGAAGCGTCTTGACCGGCGACTTGGCCTGGCAAGCCGAAGCTCGAAACGAAGTGAAGTCGTGTTCGCCAACGAGCAGATCTGCAGCGTCCTGCATGGCATCCTGGTCCAGAGGACGGAACACCCACCCTACCCGACCTGCGTCAACACTGGGTCGCACGGGGGACTGCAGCAAAACATAGGCGTAACGACGGGCCATTGCGCTGCCCCGCGCATGAAAGTCATCCGTAACGGGTTGCGCCCACTGGACAGCGATGTCTGGCGGCAAAAAGGTGTTGGTTCCCCGCACCCACGAGGCCGCAGGGCGGTCAAGCGGCGTGTCGAAGTGCACCACCTGCATCAGCCCGTGCACACCCGCGTCGGTGCGACCGGCGCACAGCGTACCTACGCGGTGCGTCGCAAAGCGCGCCAGCGCCGCCTCTAGCTTGTCCTGGATGGTGTTGCCAGACAGCTGGCTCTGCCAGCCACTGTAGGCGTGGCCGTTGTAGCTGACGCCCAGTGCCACCCGTGTCATGGGATGGCCCGGGACGAGCATCGGGAACTGGCGGGCTGCTTACTGCTGCCGGGGTGCATCAGCCGAGGTCGGCCAACATCCGCTGGGCGCGCGATTTGAGCATGCCGCTGGCCTCGGCGACCACCTCTTCAATCAAGGTGCGTGCGCCGTCGGTATCACCGATAGCGTTGAACTCCTCAGCCAGTGCAAGCTTTGTGGCCAGGGGGTCATCCTGAGCCGCTGCTGCGCCGTCGTCCTCGTCGTCAGGCTCGGCAGTTGTCGCGACCGTGGCCGCAGCTGGCCGCGCCATGGGTTGAGATGGCGCATTCAGGTCAAGAGACAGTTCACCCAGGTCAAACTCCATCGGCGCTGAGTCCGGTGGGTCTCCCATGAGCGGCAGGGGGCCCGAAGGTGCCATGCTCAGGTCTTCAACGCTCGGGAAATCGAGATTGGAGGCCATGGGCGCAGGCGCAATCGGGCTCGGTGCTGTTTCCTGCGGGGCCCAGTCAGTCGGTGCCGCAGGCTCCAGACTAGGGCGAACAGTGGACACGTCGTCTGCATTCGAAGTGGCGTTGGCCCGGTTAGGCGATGACGCAGCGGCAGCGGCGGCCGCAAAACCACCCGGCGCTGCAGGCGCCTCTGTCAACGCGTCATCTGGCAGGTCCAGATCAAGGTCTAGATCCAGATCGGGGGGGGCCATGGCAACGGCCGCTGCACCAGCCGCCGGCGCCCCGGGGAAGGTGCTGGCAAAGCTGCCCGGTGGCAGCGACGGATAGTCGTCGTCAGGCATGCCAGGGCGTCCGCCCGGCTGATAGATGCGGTTCTCCGGGTCAAGTTCGCGGCCGAGTTCGGCAATCCGCGCCCAGTCAGGGCCTTCGCCCTGGGTCAGCTTGAACACGTCGCCTGCAACGGCTTCCAGTGCCTTGCGATCCTGGCGCTTGGCATAGATTTCGCCCAGCTTGACGTGCACGGACACGCGTGCGGGATTGTGCCGAATGGCTTCCTTGAGGATTTCTTCAGCTTGGAGGTCGCGGCCATAAGCCAGATACACGTCCGCCTCGGCGACGGGGTCCACGTCGCCACCAGCGTCGAGCTGGCTCGGGGAATAGGCCATGGACGAGCCGGTTGTCATGTCGCTGTTGGCCGTGTCCACACGCTGGCCGCCGCTGGCGCCAAAGAATGAATCAGGCTGAATGCGGCTTTCCAGGAAAGAACTGTCCACACCGCCAGCTTGCTTGCGTCGCTGCGCAACACGGTAAGCGCCAAAACCCAGCAAAAGTGCGAGCAGACCGCCAGCTGCCAGAGGCAAAACGGGGTCTTCCATCAAGCCGTCCATGAAACTGGGTTCAGCAGCGAGAGGCGGCACGGCAACGGGCGGCGGTGGGGGGGCTGCGGGCGCAGGTGCAGCGGCCGGGACCTCGGCAGGGGCAGAAGCGGGTGCCGATGCCGCCTCCGTCGCGGCGGGGGCCTCAACAGGCGCACTGGCCACAGGTGCTGGCGCCGATGCGACGGGCGGAGCGGCGGCAGGGGTTTCAGGAGCCACAGGCGTGGCCGGTACGGCAGGGGTCTTCACGACCACGCCAGCTGCACCGCTGGCAGCCTGGGCGGGTGCGCTGCCTGCGGCCGCAGATGCTGCCCCCAGCTTGTTCAGGTCGGTGATGTTCTTGGACAGCTCGGCCATGCGGCTGGCTGCTTCGTCTGCCTGCTTGTCCTTGACCACTTTGTCTTCGGCCGCTTTTTGCCCTTGCACCGAACCCTTCGAAAGGGTCAGCTTGTCAGGCGCTGCAGTCGCAGCCTTGCGGTCTTCGACCCGCGTCTGCACTGTGCCGGCAGCAGACCGCTGGGCGGCTGCCACCTCGGTCGATGGGGCGGCACCTGCCAGCTTGCGGCGGAATTCATTGAAGTCTCGGGCCTGTGCCGCCAGGATCTGGCGCGCTTCCGGGGCCGGGGTTGCCTGGGCGGCTGCCTGGTCGGGCATCTGCAGCACAGCGCCAGCCTTGAGACGGTTCACGTTGCCCTGGATGAATGCGTCCGGGTTGGCTCGCATCATGGCGACCAGCATCTGGTCGAGGGAAACATCTGCAGGGCGGTAGGCATTGGCCAACCGGCCAGCGGTGTCGCCGGACTGGACTGTCACACCGCCGGCAGGAGCCGCACGGGCTGCTGCTGGCGCCGGTGCAGGTCGTGGAGCAGCGGGCTCGGCAGATCGCACGGCTGCCTGCGGGCGCGGCGCGGCAGGAACAGCCTGCACTGAAGGAGAAGTGGGTGCCGTGATCTGTGGGGCGGCAGTGGCTGCCGGCGTTGGGCGGCGCAAGGCTGGAGGGTCAAACAGCATCGTGTAGCTGCGCACGATGCGGCCGGAACCCCAGTTGGCATCCAGAACGATGTCGAGGAAAGGTTCGTTCACGGGCCGCTCGCTGCTCAGCCGCAAAAACGCGGTGCCGTCGGGACGCCGCTGCAACTGGAACTGCAGATTGCTGACGAGCTGGGTGTACTCCATCCCTTGCGTGCGAAACACATCCGGCGTGGCCGTGGTTGCGCGCAGGGTGTCTGCCTCTGCAGGGGTGATCTGGGGAATGTCGATTTCGGCGCGCAACGGCTCGCCCAAGGCAGACTGCACTGTGATGCGCCCCAGCGCCAGCGCGGACGCGTCAGCCGAGTAAAAGCCGGCCGACGCGACGGCCGCGGCCGCCAGGACAGAAAATTTCCAACGATGCATGTTTGCCAACAACTGATGAGGTTTTTGAACGGCTCGGTCGAGCGGCGTTTTTTTTCGCATGATCTGATCCCGCCCCGGCGCGTGAAAATATGTAAAAAGCACCATAGCATCAATGTTTTGCACTGACAAGCTGAGGTGCCGCGGAAGCTTTCAGCGCCCGGTTTGTGCCCCGGTTTGGTGCGAACACATGTTGCCTATTGCCAACGGGACGTAACTGGTTGTGTCTGTGGCTCGCCAACAAAAAAGCGCGCACAGTGACACCGTGCGCGCTCTTGGTGGGGGGAATCAGGCGTCGAGCAGGATGCGCAGCATGCGGCGCAGGGGCTCGGCAGCGCCCCACAGGAGCTGGTCGCCAATGGTGAAGGCACCTACGTACTCGGGCCCCATGGCCAGCTTGCGGACACGGCCGACCGGGATGGTCATGGTGCCGGTCACAGCCACAGGGGTCAGATCCCTGATGGTCGCTTCGCGGGTGTTGGGCACCACCTTCACCCACTCGTTGTCGGCCGCGATCATGGCCTCGATGTCGGCCACAGGCACGTCCTTCTTCAGCTTGAAGGTCAGCGCCTGGCTGTGGCAGCGCATGGCACCCACGCGCACGCAGAAACCGTCGACTGGCACGGGCGCCGAGTCGAAGCCTTCGCCCATGCCCAGGATCTTGTTGGTTTCGGCCATGCCCTTCCACTCTTCCTTGGACATTCCCCAGCCGGGCTCGTCCTGGCTTTTTCCGAGGCCCAGGTCCTTGTCGATCCAGGGGATCAGCGAGCCGCCCAGCGGCACGCCGAAGTTGGCCGTTTCGGCTGCAGACAGGCTACGCTGCTTGGCGATGACCTTGCGGTCGATCTCCAGGATGGCGCTCTTGGGATCGTCGAGCAGGGCCTTTACTTCGGCGTTCAGCGTGCCGTACTGCGTGAGCAGTTCGCGCATGTGCTGGGCGCCGCCACCGGAGGCGGCCTGGTAGGTCTGGGTGCTCATCCACTCCACCAGCCCCGCCTTGTACAGCGCGCCCACGCCCATCAGCATGCAGCTCACGGTGCAGTTGCCACCGATCCAGTCCTTGCCGCCGTTGGCCAGCGCATTCTTGATGACGGGCATGTTGACCGGGTCGAGCACGATGACCGCGTTCTTTTCCATGCGCAGCGAGGATGCTGCGTCGATCCAGTGGCCGTTCCAGCCGGCGGCGCGCAGCTTGGGGTATACCTCGTTGGTGTAGTCGCCGCCCTGGGCGGTGATGATGATTTCGCAGCGCTTGAGCTGGTCGATGTTGAACGCGTCCTGCAGCGTGGATTCGTTCTTTGCCTGAGCAGGGGCCTTGCCACCTGCGTTCGAGGTGGAAAAGAACAGGGGCTCGATCAGGTCGAAGTCCTTTTCCTGCACCATGCGGTCCATCAACACTGAGCCGACCATGCCGCGCCAGCCGACCAAACCTACCAACTTGCTCATTTCTCGCCCCTTTTCATAGTTACAAACAGTGCTCGACCGGACTGTCTGCCCCGGCTCGTCTGGGCCAGGGAGGGCGCACGACGATACCGGAGCTGGATCAGCCCTTAATGGTGGTCGTGGTTTTGATCATGGTTGCGCGCGCAGCCACACCGGCCTGGGCGGCGGATGCTGTGTTCAGGGCGAACGGGCGGGCGGCAAACATGGGCTGGAATTGTAGCTGATGGAGATGCCGCGGCGTTTGGCACGGTTTGGTGAGCGCGATAAGCCTGCAGCTGTCTTCTGGGACCGCTCTAGCGTCTACAGTCGCTCCGTTGTTTTCAATGGATCGGATTTCGGAACATGCAAGTCATCGTCGTGGGATCGGGCAAGCTCGCCCGGGAGTTGCTGGCGGCGCTGGATGCGGGGCACGGTGGCCGGGTCGTGCCGTGGGGCTCGGGCGATGTCGAGACGGTGAAATCCATCGTCGTCCACGCGGGCTCGGGCCGCGAGATGGATGATGTCCGGCGCTTTTGCGAGGCTACGCATTCGGCGCTGGTGGAGCTGGCCACCGGCTCCGTGCTGGAGGAGGGCCCCGTGGCATGCCCCGTGATCCTGTGCCCCAACACCAACATCCTGATGCTCAAGTTCATGGCGATGCTCGGGCGCAGCGGCCCGTTGTTCCGCAGTTACCGCATCGGGCTGGTCGAATCCCACCAGTCGGGCAAGACGTCCGTGCCGGGCACGGCGGTCAGCATGGCCCAGGCGCTGGGCCTGGATGCGTCGGAGATCCGGTCGGTGCGGGATGCGCAGGTCCAGCAGAGCACACTGCAGATTCCGCCCGAGCATCTGGCCCGGCATGCTTTCCATGAGGTGGTGATCGAAGACGGCGCCTGCAGCATCCGGCTGGAAACCCGCGTGTACGGCGATGCACCGTACGCCGACGGCGTGGCGCAGATCGTGGCTGCAGTGCGCCAGCAGGTTCTGGAAAACCGGCGCTACTCCATCCTGGAGTTCATCGACAACGGGTGGGTGTGAAGCCGGGGCGCATCCCCCAAGAAAAAAGCGCCGGATAACCGACGCCTTGCGGGGTGGACAAAGCCGCCAGATTTAGCTGGCAAGCGCCTTCACCACCGCGTCGCCCATCTGCGCCGTGCCCACCTTGGTGGTGCCGTCGCTGTATATGTCGGGCGTGCGCAGGCCCTGGGCCAGCACCTTCTGCACAGCCGCTTCGATGCGCTGGGCGGCGGCTTCCTGGTTCAGGCTGAAGCGCAGCATCATCGCAGCCGAGAGGATGGTGGCCAGCGGGTTGGCCACGCCCTTGCCGGCGATGTCGGGTGCGCTGCCGTGGCTGGGCTCGTACAGGCCCTGGTTGCTGCTGTTCAGGCTGGCCGATGGCAGCATGCCGATGGAGCCGGTGAGCATGGAGGCTTCATCCGACAGGATGTCGCCAAACATGTTGCCGGTGACCACCACGTCAAACGCCTTGGGGGCTTTGACCAGCTGCATGGCCGCGTTGTCCACGTACATGTGCTGCAGTTCGACGTCGGGGTATTCCTTGTGCACGTCGGTGACCACGTCCTTCCAGAACTGGAAGGTTTCCAGCACGTTGGCCTTGTCCACGCTGGTGACCTTCTTGCTGCGCTTGCGGGCGGCCTGGAAGGCGACGTGGGCGATGCGTTCGATCTCGGGGCGGCTGTAGCGCATGGTGTCAAACGCTTCTTCGGCACCGGGGAAGTGGCCGTCGGTGGCCACGCGGCGGCCGCGCGGCTGGCCAAAGTAGATGTCCCCGGTCAGCTCGCGGATGATGAGGATATCGAGGCCCGCGATCAACTCGGGCTTGAGGCTCGATGCGCCCACCAGTTGCTCGTAGCAGATGGCGGGGCGGAAGTTGGCGAACAGGCCCAGGTTCTTGCGCAGGCCCAGGATGGCTTGCTCGGGGCGCAGCGGCCGGTCGAGCTTGTCGTACTTCCAGTCGCCCACAGCACCGAACAGGATGGCGTCGGCCTCCTTGGCAAGCTTGAG
>LNEG01000079.1 GCA_001464865.1 Burkholderiales bacterium Ga0074133 | reverse complement strand
CTACTTCGGTGGCCACACCCATACGGTGGATGTCACCCTCCGCGACCCGCTGGGCAACATGGTCACGCACGGCGTGGACACGGGTTTTCTGGTGTTCAACGAGCGCACCTATCCCCACCTGATCGCGCTCCTGGCCGAGCTGGGCGTGGAGACCTCCAAATCTGACATGTCGTTTTCGGTCCAGGTACCGCAAGGCGCAGGCCGGCGCGCGCTGGAGTGGAGCGGCAGCAACCTCTCGACGGTGTTTGCGCAGCGCTCCAATCTGCTGAGCCCCCGGTTCCTTGGCATGTTGCGCGACCTGCTGCGCTTCAACAAGCTGTGCACCCGCATTGCCGAAGAAAACTCCGAAGCCGCACTGGCGCAGCCGCTGGGGGATTTCCTGCGCGAGCACCGCTTTGGCGCCGCCTTCCGCGACTGGTACTTCCTGCCCATGCTGGGTTGTATCTGGAGCTGCCCGACCGACCAGATGCTGCAGTTCCCCGTGGCCACGATGATCCGCTTTTGTCACAACCACGGCCTGATCCAGGTGAGCAACCGCCCGCAGTGGTGGACGGTGACCGGTGGCGCCCGCAACTACGTGGAGCGCATCCTGGCCGGCATCAGCGACAAGCGTCTGTCCACCCCCGTGCGCTCCATCGAACGCGATGCCGCCGGGGTGCGGGTGATCACCGACGGGAAGGTCGAGCATTTCGACCATGTGGTGCTGGCCACTCACTCGGACCAGTCGCTGGCGCTGCTCGCCCAGCCCACCCTGGAAGAGCGCGCAGTGCTGGGTGCCATCCGCTACCAGTCCAACCTGGCCGTGCTGCATACCGATACCTCCGTGCTACCGCAACGCCGGGCCGCATGGGCTGCCTGGAATTACGAGCGCGCTGCCGACCACGCCCAGGAATCAGCCCGCGTGTGTCTGCACTACCTCATCAACCAGTTGCAACCCGTCCCGTTTGCACAGCCGGTGGTGGTTTCGCTCAACCCGGTGCGTGACATCGACGCAGCGCAGGTCATCGGCAGCTACGAATATGCCCACCCGGTGTTTGACGGCCCGGCCATCCGGGCGCAGCGCCAGGTGAGCAACATCCAGGGCCGGTCCCGGACCTGGTTCTGCGGCGCCTGGACGGGCTATGGCTTCCACGAGGACGGCCTGAAATCGGGTCTGGCCGTTGCCGACAGCCTGCGCGCCGTACTGCCGGTGGCCATGGCGGAGGCCGCGTGAACGCGGTCGCGCCAGTATCTGCAGTCCCGGCGCCGCTGCTGGGCTTCGGGCAGGTGCGCCATACGCGGCTGCGCCCGCGTCACCACGCGTTTTCCTACCCCACCTTCTTCCTGATGCTGCCCATGCGCAGCCTGGCAGCAGAGCCGGGCCTTTTGGCCGTCAACCGTCGCGGGGCCATCAGCTTTTATGATGTGGACCACGGCGATGGTCGCGGCGCGGAGCAGGGCGGCGCCCTGGCGTGGCTGGATGAGCTGTTGCAGGCCGAGGGCGTGGACGATGCCACCGGCCCTGTCTGGCTGCACTGCTACCCGCGCGTGCTGGGCTACACCTTCAAACCAGTGAGCTTCTGGTACTGCCACCGGGGCGACGGAAGTCTGCGCGCCATCGTGGTCGAAGTGAACAACACGTTTGGCGAACGCCATTGCTACCTGCTGGACCAACCAGCCTACGGTGCCGAGATACAGGCCCGCAAGGTCTTTCATGTGTCGCCTTTCTGCGAGATCAGCGGCGGCTATCGCTTTCGCTTCATGCGCACCGGTGCCGCCGCGCCCGTGCAAGGCGCGCCCGCCCTTGACGACGCACCGGCGCCCGTCGGCCGCACGGTGGTACGCATCGACTATGACGACGACAGTGGGCCGCTCCTACAGACCAGCGTGAGCGGATCACTGCACCCTGTGACGGCCCGTACGCTGCGCAAGGCGCTGTGGGGCTACCCCGCGATGACGCTGGCGCTGATCGCGCGCATCCACTGGCACGCTCTGCGCCTGTGGCTGAAAAGAGTGCGGTTCCACTCCAAACCTACGGCCCCTGCCACCATCGTGACCCGCTGACGACATGCCCGAGAAACGCGACATGAACACGACCACCACCACCGCCCCCTCCCAGTCCGCAGGCGAACTCCCGGCCGGCGCACCTGCTGCCGCGCAGGCCGCGTTCAGGCTGCTGCAGCGCCTTCAGCACGGCAGCCTGTCGGTGCTGCTGCCCGACGGAACGCTGCGGCATTTCGGCCACGGCGGCGGGCTGTCGGCGGCCCTCACGCTCAAGAACTGGAACCTCTTTGCGGCAGCCCTCAAGTCGGGCGATATCGGCTTTGCCGAGAGCTACATTGCAGGCGACTGGACCACACCCAACCTCACAGACCTCATCAAGCTTTTCATTGCCAACCGCCAGCATGTGGAAGGCGTGATCTACGGCACCTGGGCCGGTCGCCTGCTGTACCGCATCAAGCACCTGCTCAACCGCAACACGCGGTCCAACAGCCAGAAGAATATCCATGCCCATTACGACCTGGGCAATGCGTTTTACTCGCTGTGGCTCGACGACACCATGAACTATTCGTCGGCGTGGTTCGAGGGTGATCTGTCGGGCGACATGCGCAAGGCGCAGCATGCCAAGGTGCGGCGTGCCCTGGCCATGGCTGGCGTGCGCCCCGGCTCGCGCGTGCTGGAGATCGGCTGCGGCTGGGGTGCGCTGGCGGAGATGGCCGCGGTCGAGTTCGACGCGTCCGTGACCGGCGTCACGCTGTCCACGGAACAGCTGGATTTCGCGGTGGAGCGCATGCGCCGCGTGAGCGCTGGGAGTGGCCTGCACAGCAATGAGCCGGGCCTGGCGCACACCGCGCACTCCCTGCGGCTTCAGGACTACCGGGACATTTCCGACGGACCGTACGACGCCATCTGCTCGATCGAAATGATCGAGGCTGTCGGGCGCGAATACTGGCCCACGTATTTCGAGACCATCCACCGCCTGCTCAAGCCGGGCGGCAAGGCCTGCATCCAGAGCATCGTCATCGAAGACAGCCTGTACGGGCGCTACATCCGTTCCACGGACTTCATCCAGCAGTACATCTTCCCGGGTGGCTGTCTGCCGTGCCCCACCGAATTCCGGCGTGCCGCGCAAAACGCCGGCCTGCGCGTGGAGGATGAATTTGCCTTCGGGCAGGACTATGCCGAGACACTGCGCCGCTGGCGCGAGCGTTTCTTGTCCCAGCGCGCACGCATCATGGAGCTGGGATTTGACGAGCGCTTCATGCACATCTGGGAGTTCTACCTGGCCTACTGCGAGGCCGGGTTCGCCATGGGCAATATCGATCTTGTGCAGTACACGCTGGTCAAGGACTGAACGCCATGAAAAACGTAGCTGTTCGTGCAGTGACTATCGCCGCAACGGCCGTTTTTTGCCTTGAACCTGCCGTGGTGCGCGCCAATACGCCGTCACCTGCCCAGGCGCGGCCGGCAGAGGCGGTGGCGGGCCCTGCGAGCGTGGGCGGTGCCACCGCAGGCATGCGGCTGGCTGGTCAGGGGGCACTGCGGTTCCTGGGCTTTGAGGTGTACAGCGCCCGGCTGTGGGTGCGCCCCGGTTTTGATCTCAATGACTACGCCACACAGCCCCTGGCGCTGGAGCTCACCTACCAGCGCAACTTCACCGCCGAAGCCATCGCGAAGCGGTCCATTGACGAGATGCGCCGCGTGGGCAGTTTCTCGGCGCAGCAGGCGGCGCGCTGGCAGGAAGACCTCAAGGCGGCCCTGCCCGACGTAAAACCTGGCGACCGCCTCACGGGCCTGTACCGGCCCGGAACCGGCGCCGTGTTCGAGATGGGCGGGAAAGTGGTGGGTGAGGTGCCCGACGCCGAATTCGCCCGACTGTTCTTTGGCATCTGGCTGTCTCCACAGACATCGGAGCCCGGCCTGCGGCAGGAGCTGGTGTCGGCGCTGCGGCCCGCAGGGCGCCCATGACCTCGTCTCGTTCGCCCGCCTTGCCGGTCGCCGGCCCGGCCCTGGCAGCGGGGCAGGGCGACCCGCCCGGTGCCCGGCCTCCGGCGGGCGGCGAACTGTCCAGGCGCGGCCTGCTCGCGTATGGCCTGCTGGGGCTGCCGCTGGCGTTCGTGGCGCTGCCGCTGTACGTGCTGCTGCCCAATCACTACGCCCGGGAATTCGGCATGCCGCTGGCCACCCTGGGCGCGGTGCTGCTGGCTGCGCGGCTGTTCGATGCCGTGTCTGACCCGCTGCTGGGGCGCCTGGCCGACTACCTGTTTGGCCGGTCGGTGCGCAGCGTGCTGGCCGTCGGTGCAGGGTCTGCCGTGGTGCTGGCGCTGGGGCTTTGGGCGCTGTTCTTTCCGGCCGTGCGGGGCGAAGACGCGCTGGTGGCCTGGGCGCTGGTGGCCCTGCTTGTCACCTACACGGCCTACAGCCAGCTGGGCATCGCACACCAGTCGTGGGGCGCGCGCCTGGGCGGCGACGAGCTGGCGCGCAGTCGCGTCGTGGCATGGCGCGAGGCCGCAGCGCTAGTGGGCGTGGTCGTAGCCTCGGTGCTGCCGGCGCTTGCCGGGCTACCTGCCATGGTGGCTGTGTTTGCGCTGGCGCTGGCGCTGGGCTGGTGGGCGTGGTCGTGCGGCCCGCGGCCGGATGCCGCGGCTGGCGCCTCTGCGCGGGCTGCTGGCGGCCATGGCGCCGGGGGGCTTGCCGACCTGTGGAGGCCCTGGACCAAGCCCGGCTTTCGCCGCCTGCTGGCCGTGTTCATGCTCAACGGCATCGCCAGCGCCGTTCCAGCCACGCTGGTGCTGTTCTTCATTCAGGACCGCCTGCAGGTACCGCCCGCGCAGGAGCCCATGTTTCTGGCGGCGTACTTCGTGTCTGCCGCGCTGTCGATTCCGTTGTGGCTGCGTGCCGTGGCCCGCTGGGGCCTTGCGCGGACCTGGCTGGCCGGCATGCTGCTGGCGATCTCTGTTTTTGTGTGGACTGCCACGCTGGGCACGGGTGACGCCATGGCGTTCCTGCTGGTCTGTGCGTTGTCGGGCGCAGCCCTGGGCACCGACCTGGCACTGCCAGGCGCGCTGCTGGCGGGGGTGATCGCAGCCGAGGGCGACAGCGGCCGGCACGAAGGTGCCTACTTTGGCTGGTGGAACTTTGCTACCAAGCTCAACCTGGCGCTTGCTGCCGGGCTTGCATTACCACTGCTGGGGGTGCTGGGCTATACGCCGGGCGCGCGCAGCGAGGAGGGCCTGCAGATCCTCAGCCTGGCCTATGCCGTGTTGCCGTGCGCACTCAAGCTGTGTGCAGCGGCAGCCCTGTATTTCTTTCTCATCCTGCCGCACGCCATGAACGCGGCACGTTCTCCCCAGCGACCGACCGAGGGCACCCCCCCATGATGCAAAGACGACGCCTTCTTCTGGCGGCCACCGTGGCCGCACCCGTGGTCCTTTCGGGCTGCGCCAGCCAGACGCTGGAGGGTTACGCCAGCGAAAAGCCGGTGCTCGACCTGGCCACCTACTTCAACGGGACCATCGACGCATGGGGTATTTTTCAGGATCGCAGCGGCCAGATCGTCAAGCGTTTCACCGTGGTCATGGACTGCCAGTGGAAGGGCAACGAGGGCGTGCTGGATGAAGCCTTCACCTACTCGGACGGTACCACTCAGCGCCGCATCTGGCGCCTGACAAAGCATGCGGACGGCCGCTACACCGGCACGGCGGACGATGTGGTGGGTACGGCCCAGGGCCAGACGCGCGGCAACGCCTTCCGCTGGACCTACACGCTGGCGCTGCCGGTGGACGGCAAGGTCTACAACGTGGACCTGGACGACTGGATGTACCTCATTGATGACCGGGTCATGCTCAACCGCGCCACCATGAGCAAGTTCGGTGTGCGGCTCGGTGAGATCACGCTGTCCTTCACGAAACGCGTCCCATGAGCCTCAATCCTCCTCTGCGCGACTGGCAGGGCCGCCGGGTCTGGCTGGTGGGTGCCTCCAGCGGCATCGGGCGTGCCACAGCGTCGGCGCTGCATGCCCGCGGCGCGCAGGTGATCGTGTCGGCCCGCAGCCGTGAGGCCCTGGACGCTTTCGTGGTGCAACACCCGGGTAGCCAGGCCCTGCCGCTGGACACCGCCGAACCGGCCGATGTACAGGCAGTGGCCGCGCAAGTGCTGGCAGGCGGCGCGCCAGACCTTGTCTGCTACTGCGCGGGCTACTACCGTGACACGCGTGCCACCGAATTCAACCTGGCGGAGATGTTGCGGCATGAGCAGGTCAACTACACCGGCGTATTGCTTGTGCTGGCGGGCGTGCTGCCAGCCATGCTGGCGGCTGCGGCGGCCGGTCAGCCCGGCCATGTAAGCCTGATCAGCAGCGTTGCGGGCTTTCGCGGCCTGCCCAAGAGCCTGGCCTATGGGCCCACCAAGGCGGCTCTTATCAACCTGGCCGAGGCGCTGTACCTGGACCTGCACGATCTGGGCATGGGTGTGAGCGTCATCAACCCAGGGTTCGTGGCCACGCCCCTTACCGCTGGGAACGACTTTGCGATGCCCGCGCTGATCTCGCCCGAGGCTGCGGCGCAGGCCATCCTCAAGGGCTGGTCTGCCGGGCACTTCGACATCCACTTTCCCAAGCGTTTCACGCGGGTGATGAAGATGCTGCGCCTTTTGCCCTACCGGTTGTACTTTCCGGCCATCCGCCGGTTCACAGGACTCTGATGCCCAGCTTGCCTGAAACCCCATCTGCCGCCTTGAACCATGCGCAGGGCCCTGCGGAAGAGGCCGTAACGCGCGTCATTGCGCTGTTCGAGAACCTCTCGCCTGCAGATGTGGCCCGGATGAGCCAGTTCTACGCCGCCGATGCGCGCTTCAAGGACCCGTTCAATGATGTACGCGGCGTTCCGGCCATCGGACAGATCTTTGCCCACATGTTCGTGGCGCTGGAGAACCCGCGGTTCATCGTGACGGGCCGCGTGGTGCAGGGCAACCAGTGCTTCCTGACGTGGGACTTCCTGTTTGCCTTCAAAAGCTTCCACAAAGGGGTGACGCAGACGGTGCGCGGTGCGTCGCACCTCGTCTTCGATGGGCAGGGGCTGGTCTCGGTGCACCGGGACTATTGGGATGCTGCCGAAGAGCTGTACGAAAAGCTGCCGGTCGTGAGCACGCTCATGCGCTGGCTGAAAAAGCGCGCCAACAGCTAGGAGCCTGTCGGATTTGGAAATCGTCGGCTGCAAATCGACCGCAGCGGTCCATTTTGAACCGCCTTTTTGCCCCATAGCTCGGCGATGGGGCTGCAAATTCGGCAAAAACTGTCCTCGCTGGGGCCGATTTTCGCTTTCGACGCTCCAAGTCCGACAGGCTCCTAGGCCGACTGGTTCCCTGCGGCGCCGCGCGGGACTCCGGTTCGGGCGACTCGCGCCCGCCAAGCAGTCAATGCGCCGCGGCGTGCGTCCGCGAATCCATGGGTCAGGATGGACGCGTGTCGGCAAAGCTGGGGCGCTGCATCAGCTTGTCCATCAGCTTGCCAAGGTTGGGGTATTCCGCGCGCCAGCCGATCTCTGGAAAGCGGAACTCGATCCAACCCAGCGCGCACCCTACGGCGATGTCCGACAGGCTCAGGTGGATCCCGCTGCAATAGGGCTTGTCACCCAGGCCCTGGCTCATCGATTTCACACCGTCGTTCACCTTGCGCAGCTGCCGGTCAATCCACGCCTGGCTGCGTTCGCCTTCCTTGCGGTGGGCCCAGGTGGCTTCCAGTCGCGCCAGCACGCCTGCATCCATCACGCCATCGGCCAATGCTTCCCAGGTCTTGACCTCTGCACGTTCGCGGCCCTGCGCAGGGATGAGCTTGCCCACAGGCGACAGCGTGTCGAGGTACTCGACGATGACGCGTGAATCGAATACCGCCTCGCCGCCTTCCATCACAAGGCAGGGCACCTTGCCCAGCGGGTTGGACGTGGCGATCGTCGTGTCGTCAGCCCAGACGTTTTCCTGTACGAACTGGTAGTCGAGCTTTTTTTCGGCCATCACGATCCGCACCTTGCGGACGTAAGGGCTGGCAGAGGCTCCGATCAGTTTCATGGTGTGTTTTCCAGTGCGCGGGATGTGCAGGTCCATTTCCCGATTGATTCTATCGGCACCCGCCACCGGTTGCCCGACCGCCGCGGTCCCTCAAGCGCCTATGCGTGGGCCCTTGAACCTACAACCTACAATCGCTCGCCATGAGCCTGTCCACCATCACCGCCCTGTCGCCGCTTGACGGCCGTTACGCCAGCAAACTTGCCGCCCTGCGCCCCATCATGAGCGAACACGGCTACATGCACCGCCGCGTGCAGGTGGAAGTAGCCTGGTTCATCGCCCTGTCGGACGCCGGCTTTGCCGAATTCAAGCCGCTGACCACCGGCGCACGCGCCTACCTCCTGGGTCTGATCAAGAACTTCTCAGAAGCCGACGCGGCAGCGATCAAAGAGATCGAAAAAACAACAAACCACGACGTCAAGGCCGTGGAGTACTGGATCAAGAGCAAGTTCGAAGCCCGCCCAGAACTGGAGAAGGCCTCGGAGTTCGTGCATTTCGCTTGCACCAGCGAGGACATCAACAACACCAGCCACGCACTGCAACTGCGCTCGGGCCGTGACCAGGTCATCCTGCCGGGGCTGGACCGTGTGATGCTCAAGCTGCGCGAGATGGCTCACGCCCATGCCGACGTGCCCATGCTCAGCCGCACCCATGGCCAGACCGCCAGCCCCACCACCGTAGGCAAGGAAATGGCCAACGTACTGGTGCGCCTGCAGGCCGCCTGCGACCGTATCGCCGGCGTGAAGATCATGGGCAAGATGAACGGTGCGGTGGGCAACTACAACGCCCACATGTCGGCCTGGCCTGACTTCGACTGGGAAGCCTTCAGCAAGAAGGTCGTCGAGACACCCGAGCCGCTGGGCCTGGGTCTGACGTTCCAGCCGTACTCCATACAGATCGAGCCGCACGACTACATGGCCGAGCTGTTCGACGCCGTGGCGCGCGCGAACACCATCCTTATCGACTTGTCGCGCGATATCTGGGGCTATGTAAGCCTGGGCTATTTCAAGCAGCGCCTCAAGGCGGGCGAGATCGGCTCCAGCACCATGCCGCACAAGGTCAACCCCATCGACTTCGAGAATGCCGAAGGCAATCTGGGCCTGGCCAACGCGCTGCTACGCCATCTGTCCGAAAAACTCCCCATCAGCCGCTGGCAGCGCGACCTGACCGACAGCACGGTGCTGCGCAACATGGGTGTGGCCCTGGGCTACGCAGCGCTGGCGTATGCATCGCTGCTGACCGGGCTCAACAAGCTCGAACTGAACGAAGAGGCTCTGGCCGACGACCTGGACGCATCCTGGGAAGTGCTGGCTGAACCGATCCAGACAGTGATGCGCCGCTATGGCGTGCAAGGGGCTTACGAGAAGCTCAAGGAAGTCACACGCGGCAAGACCGTGACCGCCGAGGCCCTGCACGGGCTGATCCGCTCGCTGGAGATCCCCCAGCCCGAGAAAGACCGCCTGCTCGCCATGACGCCGGGCAGCTATGTCGGCAAGGCGGCAGAACTGGCGCGCCGCGTCTGATCGCTGCGTGCTGACCGTGGAGCTGAAGTCGGGGCCCGAGCGAGGGCATACGGTCGCGATCCATCGGGCTAACAACTTCGATGCCCTGCGGATGACGGCCGCGTTGCTGGTCATCTGGAGCCACCAGTACGCCCTGATGGGCATGCCCACACCACTGATCTTTGGCAACGAGCCAGGGGCCATTGGCGTCGTGCTGTTTTTCGCGATCAGCGGGTATCTGGTGAGCCAGTCCTGGACGGCAGATCCGAGCGTTCCTCGTTTTGCAATGCGCCGGGCCTTGCGCATATGGCCGGCGCTCGTGGTCGTGGTGTTGCTGGCCATTTTTGTGCTGGGCCCGCTGGTGACCCAACTTCCGTTGAGGGAGTACTTCACCCATGCGGCTACTCGCCAGCACCTGCAGAACCTGGTGCTCGACATTCACCCCAGCCTGCCGGGCGTTTTTCCTGCGAGCCCGCACCCTGGCTCGGTGAACGGCCCTTTGTGGACGATACCGCTGGAAGTGGGCTGTTACGCGGTACTTGCTCTGTTGGGGGCTCTGGGGTTGATGCGCTGGCACTGGTTGCCACTCGCTGCGCTGTCGGCGCTTGCAGCTGCCTTGCAGTGGCGCTACAGGGCGCCACCTTTTCCCGAGTGGTCGTTTGCGCTCCAGTACGGGATGATCTTCACTTTCGGAGTGGTGCTTGCAAGGTGGAGCTGGGTGTGGCAGCCTCGCCGCTGGCTGGCGGCTGCAGGGCTGCTGGTCGCAGGGGCCTTGCTGTACGCATGGGGCCCCTCGCCGTTGAATGGGCAAGGGCCGCTATTGGTGCTCGCCGGGCTGGCTGTCGTGTGGGGCAGTGCGTGCACGCCGGGTGTTTCGCGGGCGGGGCGGTTCGGTGATTTTTCGTACGGTTTGTACATTTACGGTTTCCCGGTTCAGCAGGCCACCTTGTGGTGGGCCGGTGCCAGTCTGAGTTTTGCATTGGCGCTGGCCCTGAGCATCGCTGCGGCGCTGTTTTTTGCCGTGTTGTCATGGCATCTGGTGGAGAAGCCAGCCCTGCGGTGGAAACCGCGGCGCCCTGCACCGGGTACTTCGTCCGCGTCACCTGCCGAAGGCACGCCCTAGCGGCTACGCATTTCCGTACGCCGCGCCGTGTGCCTCCTCGTCCCGCCATGCAATCTGCGGCGGGCTTTTCTTTCAGCAGTTCGAACTCCATGGCTATCAAATCCACCATCTTCAAGGCGAATCTCCAGATCGCCGACATCGACCATGGCTACTACGCGGACCACGCACTGACCTTGGCCAGGCATCCCAGCGAGACGGATGAACGCATGATGGTGCGGCTGGCTGCACTGGCCATCCAGGCGCATGAACTCAATGACACCTGCAATGGGGATGGCACGCTGGCGTTTGGCGCGGGACTGTCGGACCCGGACGATCCGGATGCATCCCTCACTGATTTCACAGGCCGCAGGCGTGTGTGGATCGAGGTGGGCCAGCCCGAGGACAAACCGCTGACCAAGGCGTGCAGCAAGGCCGATGCTGTGATCGTTTACTGCTTCAACCACGCCGCCGAGATCTGGTGGAAGTCCATCGAGACGAAGCTTTCGCGCCTCGAAAAGCTGCAGGTTTGGCGCATCCCCTCCGAAGCTTCGCAGGCGCTGGCTCAGCTGGCCGAGCGCAGCATGCAGTTGCAGGCCACTGTACAGGAGGGTGCCATCACACTCAGCAGCACGCAGGGCAGCGTGCATGTTGAACCGGTACGCTGGAAGTAGCCCCGAAGCCCTTTTATCTGGTCTTTTTAGGTCGGGGTGCTTGTTTTAATTGGTCTGAATGCTATATAAATAATAGCGAAATTACCTTTGACCACGGAGGCTGCGGCACGGCAGTTTGCCGCCACCGCGAATGCGCTCCCTCGTCAGCGCGCGGTCAACGGGGCATGAGTGCGCCACATTGCCAGCACTGCTCAAAGCCACCCTCCACCAGTTCACCGCAGGTACACGCCCAGCGCCGCTGGGGCAGATCTTGAAGATCCTTCAACAGTGCCCGCGCCGGTGCGACATGTTCGTCGTGGTCGAGCCAGATTTCCGGAAGGCACTCTCCAGGCGGCAGGTGCCCGGCCGCGGCACCGAGATACTGACGTTGCACTGAGGCGGCCATGCCGGCCTCGCACAGCAGATCGGCCCAGAGCGTGGCGATGGCGATGTTGGGGGCCTGCGTCAATCGGAGCATGGCAGCACCATAGTCGTTTGGCGGGCTGGCGTACAGGCTCGCACCGCATGCCCGTATCAAGGGCGCGCGCGGGAGGCTGCGCCCATCTATCCCCGCTAGGCCGGGGCTGCCGTGTTCCCGGGATGAGCGCTGGGCCCTTCCGCAGCGCGCTCCGCATAACGATTGAATCGCCACGCCGAGTGTTCAAGGGTGATACGCCGCCACACGCTGCGTTTTTCTGCCGGTGTGAAGGCCGGCCAGAACTGCACCTCGTCGAAAGTGCGGCCGCACCCCTTGCACAGGTCGTCGCCCTGGCTGGTGGAGCAGATGGCAATGCAGGGCGTGTCCGGCGTCGTGTCGTACCAGGCCTGCCAGGCGGCAAGGGCGGGCGCCGGCAAGCTGTCCTCATCAATGGTGTCCTCGTGCGCATAGATCATCCGCGCGTACACGCCCCCCAGTGCGCGCAGTGCAGGCGCCAGCGTGATCCCGTCGGGAGATGGGGTGAGCGCACGCCAGTGGTTGATGGCAGCTTCGATGTCGGTGATGTGGATGTGTGCCATGGGTGCCGTGTAGAGGGCGCCGGATGATAGCTCCAGGTGCCTGGCCTTGCCGGCATGGGTGTATCGAAGACGGCTGCAGAGCCGGACGCAGCGACAGATGCGACCAAGGGTATACGCAGTATCCACAATGCAACTTGCTTGCGTGGCGGTGCTCACGGTGTTCCAATCGCCAGCTTCGAAGGGGAGTAGCTCCCAGTTTGCGCTAGGTCATGGCGTCGCCGCATGACGCTCTGTGCAGGCTGTCGGAACCGTCGTCAGTACGAAGCATTGCTTCCGGCGCTCCGGGCTGTGGTCACGTGCGGTGTCCCGGCTGAGCAAGACCTTTGACGGGCCCTTTCAGGGCTGATCAAGGCCGTCCTTCGCATATCCGACCCGCTCTGGACGCTCCTTGATCTGCTGACCGTGTCCCTGGACGGGGAGAAGGCTAGCGCTGCGGTGGCAGCAAGCCCCCTTTTGCGTATCAATCCGAGGAATTTATGGACTTTTTAACGTCGCCCGAATTTTGGCTTGCTTTGGGCCAGATCATCATCATTGACATCTTGCTGGGTGGGGATAATGCCGTGGTCATCGCCCTGGCCTGCCGCAAGCTGCCGCCTGCCCAGCGCGCCAAGGGCATCATCTGGGGCACCGCTGGCGCCATCGTGCTGCGCGTGATTCTCATCGCTTTCGCAATGACGCTCCTGGCTCTGCCATTCCTCAAATTCGTGGGTGCGTTGCTGCTGGTGTGGATTGGCGTGAAGTTGCTGGCCCCCGATGAGGACGGTCACGGCGATGTTCAGGGCAGCGACAAACTGCTTGCGGCCATCAAGACCATCATCGTGGCTGACCTGGTGATGAGCGTTGACAACGTCATTGCAATTGCAGGCGCGGCCCAGAATGCAGGCGAGCACTCCTTCCTGCTGGTGGTCCTTGGCCTGCTTATCTCCATCCCGATCATCGTCTGGGGCAGCCAGCTGGTGATCAAGCTGATGGAGCGATTCCCCCTGATCATCGTGCTCGGCGGAATGCTGCTGGGCTGGATTGCGGGCGGCATGCTCGTGACGGATCCCGTGTTTGCCAATGCAGACAAGTGGCAGTGGATGGTGAAACTTCCTCAAACCGACTGGATCAGATACGGAGCAAGCATTGCAGGCGCAGTGCTCGTGCTCGCCATCGGCAAGGCGGTGCTGGCGCGCCGTGCTGCTGCCGGCCCCGCTGGCGCCTGACGCCCCGAGCCGGTCCTGGCTTTGTTGCATCGCCGCTGGGTGCAATCTGCCGTGGACCGGCACTGTCATCGCAAGGAGTCGTTTATGGACAGGTTCATTGTTTACGTCGACGACGCCCCAAGCGCGCAACAGGGCCTGGCCGCGCTGCTGGCTCGGCAACCATCGGCTCGCACGCAATGGTTGCTCGTCGCCTGTGCCCCGCGCATGACCCACCGCATCAGCAAGTGGGTCAGCCACCGCGCCCGTGAGAACTGGCGCGACAAATGGGCCGACAAGCTGTTTGCCCAGATCCTGCCAACCCTGCCAGCACACGCAGGCACTGTGACCACCATGCTCGCCAAGGCCCCTTTGCCCGAATTGACGGCGCAGTTGCAGGCGGGGCACTCTGCGCCGGCGCAGGTCATTGACATGCGCCGGCCCCGCATGGCCCACGACGAGGTGCCGATAGCCGCGGGCCCGCGCTGGTCGGGCCTGCCCGGCACGCTGGGCAGCCTCGTCACCGGGATCGGTGCGTTGTGCATGCTTGGGATGGAATAGAGACCCACACGCCTCGGTCAGCGGTCGCCGCGTTTGTTTGATCACGCTGCTGGCCGGGTGCTATTCTTGCGCCATGAGACTGCTTTTCAAATGGCTGCTGAGCGCGGCGTCCCTTCTTTTCGTGGCGTACGTCTACAGCGGCGTGCAGGTGGAGAGTTTCACCTCGGCGTTGATCGCGGCCTTTGTCATCGGCCTGTTCAACGTCGTGCTGCGCCCAGTGCTGGTCGTGCTCACGCTGCCCGTGACCATCGTTACCGTGGGACTCTTCCTGTTCGTTATCAACGCCCTCATGTTTTGGGCTGCAGCCTCGGTTCTGGAGGGCTTTCATGTCGCCGGGTTCGGCGCGGCACTGCTGGGCTCGCTGATCTACTCGGTGCTCGGAATCCTGATCGAGTCAGCGCTCGGCGGCCTGTTCTCGAAGAAGTGATTCGACCGCACGCAGCCGGGTGTCAATGATGGATGCCTCAATGTGGTCTGCGGCAGAGACTCCCCGGCGTGCCATGTCTTGCCCGGCCTTGAATCTGTCTACAGCTGCAGCGTAGTCGTACCTTGCGGCATGTGCCTCGGCCTCGGCCCGTATGGCGCGCAGCGGCTGGCCTGTTGTTTGCCAGATCGATGCCAGTAACTGCCACGCGCTCGCATCACGGGGATGGGTTGTCACCCAGGTCTGCAATGAGCCGGTCAGCGTTTGCGCGTCGTGACGTGCAGCACCTTGAAGAAAAGCGTGCGCGCGCAACAGCAGTGCAGGTCTGCCGTCGTTCGCATCTGCCGATGAGGCTGGAGGGATCAACGCAATGGCTGCCGCTGCATCGCCAGCTGCAAGCTCGATTTCGGCGGCCAGCAGCGAAGCGAGTCGGGCCGCGGCAGGGTCTGACCGAACTGCATCGAGTAGTTTTCGGGCGGTGGCGCGAGCCTGGGGCCAGTCGCGCAGCTTGCTGCTCCCCAGTGCCGAAGCGTAGAGTGCAGCCGCCTGCTTTTCTGCCCTTTGTGCCGAAAAACCGGTGCCCAGCGGCTCTGCGATCCATTGCCGCAATACATCCACCCCCGGGTTTGAAAGTACGCGCGCTCGCGCCGCCATCATGCCCGGCTTGAACGCCTGTGGCCCTGCTCCGCCAGTGGGCTTCGCTGCAGAGCCGGGGGGGACGCGCGAGTGCATGTCTGCCATGCGCTCCGTCGTCAGCGGATGGCTACGCAGATAGGGCCA
This sequence comes from Burkholderiales bacterium Ga0074133, assembly GCA_001464865.1. GTDB lineage: Bacteria > Pseudomonadota > Gammaproteobacteria > Burkholderiales > Burkholderiaceae_C > Acidovorax. The sequence goes on along the minus strand of LNEG01000079.1, from coordinate 12,305 downwards.
CGACCCGTTGTCGTTGAGCCGGTTGGCCTGCTGGAGTTTGTCGAACATGCCGGTGAACCCTTGCGGCGCAAAACCCGCCGGGGCCATCAGCCCATAGCCAATCCGGTCGGCCTCGCGCTCCATGTCCCGCGAGAAGTTCAACTGGTTCTGGATGGCCAGCGCCTGGCCTCCGACAACAAGTGCTTGCGTTGCCGCCGGGTTCTTGCTGGCCGCGAGTGCGCCGAGCACCATGGCTCCCAGGAGCAACGGCGTCTGCTTGGTCTGCTGGGTGAGCAGACGCGAAATGTGCCGCTGCGTAACGTGGCTGAGCTCATGGGCTAGCACAGAAGCCAGTTCATCGCGCGTTTCCACCACGCCAATCAGGCCAAGGTGCAAGCCGAGGTAGCCGCCAGGCAGGGCAAAGGCGTTGACCGTCCTGTCCCGCCCCAAAAGGATTTCCCATGCGAAGCGCTCGTCCAGCTCCGGCGTCAGCTCTCCTCTGACCCGTGCCGCTGCCACCAGCGGCTGCCAGACCGATTGCACATACTCGGCCAGCACCGCGTCATCGATGTAGTCAGGGTCACGGTAAAGCTCGCGGATGATTCGGTCGCCCAAGCGGCGTTCGGCGCTGATGGTGAGGTCGCTGCTGTCGCCGAGGGTGGGGAGCGCGGGTTGAGCGCATATGGATGCAGCTCCCCAAACCAAGCCAGTCGCGAGAACAACGGCTCTTAACGACTTCAGGGTTATGCTTTCTTTGCGTCTGCGCATCGAGGCACGATCAGAACGAGTCCAGGGGAATGAATCCCGCAGGCTCTGCAGTGGTTGCGTCCAGGAGCATGGTCCAAGCCTGGTCACGTCCGACCAGGGGAAGGTATCGCAACTGATGGATTGGCCTGCGCGTGTCCGAGACGGCCGCGTCGATCAGGGGCGTTTGCTTTTCAAAACGCTGTCGTAATTCCTCGACGGGCTTTGATTCTTGAAGAATTCTGGCGCGGCTGTCGAGATAGGCCTGCCAGAGATCCGTTCGCGCTGCCAGCGGAGGCCCTGCCAGTGCAGACATGGTTGCGTCAAACTGCTCTTCGGCGTTCTTGAAGGGGCGCAGTGCAATGAGGGTGGGTCCCGTGAGGGGTAACGTTTGAAGTGCTGGCGGAGCCTTGACCAGCAAACTGGGGTCGATATCTACGGCGTGAACCACGGTCATTCGTGTGTACTCGAAAACCAGATGGACTGGGCGAGCCGCGAAAACGGTCCATAGACCATAAGCTAATGCGGCCAGCTGCAAAAAAGCGACCACCGTGATGTCCACATAAAGTTCTTTTCGGGGTTTGGCCTGGTTGAATATGACGAGGGTGATCAACGGCCCAAGTGCCACATCCACGCAAACCACCAGCAGGAAAAGAGCACGTCCGCCCGATATCTCCCGGTACGGGTACGGGTACCAAACACCAAAGACGAGCAGTGCTGCCAGAAATGCCACGCACAAGCTGATGCCCAAGTGAATTCCGCTGGCGCGTAAGCGAGCTTTCAAGTGATTCATGGTCGTATGATGCTTTAGTTTGATCAATGTTCAACGGTCGGTTGCGCCGCCCCATCCCTGAATGCCTGCACTCACCCACTTCGATGCCCACGGCCAAGCTCTTATGGTCGATGTGGCCGCCAAGCCAGCCACCCATCGCACCGCAATCGCGTCGGGGCGCATCGATATGCTTCCAGAAACCTTAGAGCTGATCCGGGCGGGTACTGCGAAGAAAGGGGATGTGCTCGGCATTGCGCGCATCGCTGGTATTCAGGGCGCCAAAAAAACGAGCGATCTGATTCCTTTGTGTCATCCTCTGGCGTTGACCCATGTTGCGGTGGATTTTGTGATATCGGGCGTCAATGAGTCGGGTGTCTGCGGAGTCTGTTGCCGAGCCACCGTCGAGACGGTCGGCCCTACGGGAGTCGAGATGGAAGCACTCACAGCAGTACAACTTGCGCTGCTGACGATCTTCGATATGTGCAAGGCGGTTGACCGCGGTATGTCCATTCATGACGTTCGCGTGTCGGAGAAGCATGGAGGCAAGTCAGGCCAACGCGACCTGCTCTTGGGACTTCAAGGCCTGGAGGGTAGAGCCCCAGGAATAGTCGAATCCTTTGGTGCCTCCCATTCTTCGATCAAGCCGCGGCATGCGGATTGAGAAAGTAGCCAGCAAGCACGACGCGCCCATGCCTGGGCCTCGGCTTCTTTCCCGTTGAGTCGGTTAGCGCCAATCACCTTTCGCAAGGCCAAGGGCGACGTGTTGTACATCAGCAAAGCCTCCCAGTGACGAATCTCCTCGCCTGTCATGCCTGAACGCGGGGTTTCTCGTGCCAGAGCAATTACATCTGGCCAATCTGTCAGGATCCAGGTTTTGGGAAGCGTCTCATCGTGCCCTGAGCCGATCCTTGCTATTTGAAAGCGTAATTCACTGAACGATTCCTCAATTTTCAAATAGTCCGTGATGATGATAAATCCTGATACGAGCAGCCCTGCAATGATGGTCAGTGACCATGGTTTTGGAATGCGTATCACGGGGGTTTCCCGGTTTTCGTGGCTGGACGAAAGAGATCCTGCAAGTGCAAAAAATGGCCACAGGAAATAGCCATAATGCAATGGAAACTCAAGCATTGCATGTATCAGAAAAACCGACAACGCCATTAGTATGATGAAGCTCTCCACGGAGCGAGCGGTCTTTATTGTGCGTACGAACCAGAGGCCTGCCGCAGTAGTGACTATTGCAGCGAACGGCCATCCAGCCCAAAGTGCAAGATCCAGTATGAGGTTGTGGCTTTGCTCGAAGTAGGTATTTCCGAAAGTCTGCTGATATTTTTCATAGACAAGAAAGTAGCCTGCGTTTGATCTGCCCCAGCCAAATCCCCACCAAGGGCTTTGGAGGCTTGCTTCAAGTGACATCTTCCACAGTGAAATTCTCAGTTCGCCAGCGGAGCGTTCGAGCATGGAAAGTGGTATGTCAAGTCCGAGCGCCTGTGCCAGATAGCCCTTTCCGAACAGGCATACAAAGTAAAAAATCAATAGCGCCTGAACGGCGCGTACTTCCGGCTTCTGCAAATATCGTGTGCCTGCCACAGTCACGACACCGAAGCCCAAAGCAACCGTGAGCATGACCGTGCGGGACTCTGTGAGTGCAACACCCCAGAGAATCCACGCTGCCAGCCCTGCTGCTGTCAATCCGCCGATCTGACGCTTGTTCCATGACCATGCGACGCCCAGCAGGCCGCAGAGCAGCAGGCTTGCGAGTTGGTTGGGTTGTCCGATGTTCGCATAGGGTCGCGTCCCTTCGGCAAAAGGCAGAACCCAGATATCCATGAGCCCCATGTTCTGGGCTAATCCTAGCCACTGGTAGGTCGCCAAGCCAGCAGACCCCACGGCGGCGATTGCTGTTGCTGCCAGTATGTGGCTGGCAGCGCCAAAAGGCTCAATCTTGTTCCAGTGACATGCAAGAATATAAGCCGTGGCCGCGCCGAACAGATAAAGCGTACGCAGCACTGTGTCGCTCATCAGTGGTAGTAAGCCGCCCATGTACTGCAATAACGGTATGAGGGCGATAAGCAATAAGGCTATCCCGCCTCTCTCCAGCTCTACGCTTGTCTTGGAGATGTAAACAACGCGCAGGGCAATCAGCAGGAGGGAAATTCCGACCCATGCATTGGAGTGAAATGCCAACCACGGCGGATAGTGGTTGGGTATCAGCCAACTCAACGCGAGCCCTGATATGAGCAGCCAAGCGTAAAGAGAAACGTGCTTGTAGGCAAATTCAGTTTTCATAGCGGCGAGTCGAGGAAAAAAAAGAGGCCGCAAAAGCGGCCTCTGCTTCCCAGGTGTGAACCTGGGTTTCTTGTGGAATTAACCAGCGTTCTTGCAAGAGCCTGGCAGATACTTGGTTGGCAAAGGGTTGGTGGCGGTTGGGCCGCAGCGCCATTCCTGAATCGTCTTGCCGCCGTCGTTGGTGCCGTTCACTGCAGTACCAGCGATATATGGAACCAGACGGATGGAGTTAGCGGTTGAAGTGGTGTCGCCCTTCAACCCGCCTTCGCTACCAACGACTGTGATGACGCCGTTCGTGTCGGAGGAGCCGCTCTGGACCATTTTTGTGTTGGAAATCGTGCAACCGGAAATCGCCGATCGTGCATCCGCATTCGGCGCGCTTTGCAGCGATTCGGTGACCGACGTGCGGCACGCTGACGCGGCAAGAATCACTTCCGACACGCGGGCGCGCACGGTGTAGTCTTGGTAGGCAGGCAGTGCCACAGCAGCCAAGATGCCGATGATCGCGACCACAATCATCAGTTCGATCAGGGTAAAACCCTTTTGGAGAGAGCGCTTCATGAAAACTCCTAGGAAAGTTGCAAATGCGGTGGGGTTATGCAATGTGCGTGCCATGCCTTGGGAGCGATAGGGGACGGATTGTTTTACCGGGGGGCGCGAGGCTGGGAGTTACTGGCGCAGGAGTCTGTACAGACAGAGCAAAGGTTCTTGTGACCGCAGCATGGTCAAGTTGAGGAGGCTAATTACATATTTGTCACTCAGTAATGTCATGACGTATGAGCCCCGCCGAGACCGGTTGTTGGCATTACTCTAAAGAGGTTCCCCAACTCGCCCCACACAGAGGTGCCGGCCTGTCTGCTTGCCTGATCCGAAGCGTTTACTTGACGTCGAATCGTGTCACGCCGTCCCAATGGGCTGCCAATCGTCCTGAAGCTTGCAATTCGGCGACCCTGGCCACATACAGTGTGTACAGCGTGCAGCCGGGATTGGATGCGGCTAAGTGGCCTAGCTGCACCTCGCACTGCGTCCAGTTACGCGCGTTGTAGGAGCTCCAGAACTGTTGCCACACCGATAGCTCGTGTTCTTGGCTGGGCGACAGCACGGCCTTGTCCGCAATGGGCCGGAACACCGCCACGGGCTGCTCCTTTCCAGTCACGCGTACGACATCCAGCACTTGCCAGACGAGGCGGGATGCACCGTGGACAGTGGATTCGCTTGCCAGGATCGATGTGCCATAGTGCTTCGATAGACCCTCGATCCGCGAAGCAAGGTTGACCGAATCTCCGATCACGGTGTAGCTGCGCCGTATGTTCGAACCCATATCTCCCACACACATCAGCCCGGTGTTGAGCCCAATCCCTATGCCGATCGCCGGCAGATTCCGATCCCTGTGCATCTTGTTGATCTCCTGCACAGCCTGTTCCATCTCCAGCGCCGCCTGCACCGCCAATGCGGCGTGGTCAGGCGTCTCGACCGGAGCCCCCCAGAACGCCATCACACAGTCCCCCATGTACTTGTCGATGGTGCCCCGGTGGTTCCTGATGATCTGTGTCAACCGGCTGAAGACTTCGTTGAGCAAAGCCTGGAGTTCTTGCGGCTCCATCTTTTCGGACATGGCGGTAAACCCACGCATGTCGCAAAACATGACCGTCATCTCACGGTTCGTTGCCTTCATGGTGTACTTGTCTGGCTGCTTGACCATCTCATCCACCAGTTCCGGTGGCACGTAGGTGCCGAAGAGCGCGGCGAGCTCGCGTTTGGAGCGGCTTTCCACGAAGTAGCCATATCCCATGTTGAGCGCAAAGGCCATCAGCGACATGGTGATCGCTGTGGCCGCAGGGAGCGCAAGGCCATATGCGATGTACAGCCATGCGTTGATTCCGCCGAGCAATGCAACCACGGAGATGCTCAACAGCACCGATGCGGCGGCCGAGAGCAGTGGCAAAGCTACCGCCAGCAGCACGCCTGCGGCAATCAGCTGTGCAGCATCAAAGGCAGTGGCATAGTCGGGCCGGACCACGCTGCGACCCTCCATGAACCCGGACAACACGTTGGCATGTGCTTCAACGCCTGGGTAGGCCCTTCCCACCGGGGTGACGCGCAGATCGAGTAATCCGGGTGCTGTGGATCCGACGATTACCATCGCATCCCGCAGTTCGGCGGGTCCCAGTGCACCCTCGAGGACATCAGATGCAGAGATGTACCTGAACGAGCCGCCGCTGGACTCACCTGGGCCGCGAAACGGGATGAGTACGGCGAGGCGCTCGTCCACAGGCAGCTCCAACGAGCGGCCGTCTTGCCGCAGGACCACACTGCGCAGCGTGTCAAAGGCGCCGTTGGGCGTCGGATTCGCGAAACCGGGATGAACCTCGGGCTGGCCGATTGCCACACGAAACATGGCCAGTGCAAGCGATTCGTAGTACTTGCCTTGATGCTCCGCCAGCAGTGGCAGCGACCGCACCACTCCATCTGCATCCGTGATGGAGTTGAAAAATCCGGCTGCGGGTGCTGCGGCAGCGATTTTCTCTATGTTGCTGCCGAACCCGTTCCAGCTGGTGGCCCTGAGGGGAGACCCGCGCAGCTGCTCGCTCGTGAGAGCCGGTGAGGGCAGCATGCCCTGGGTGCGGCCCTGGCGATCACTGGTCAGGTAATAGCCCAATACGGCAGGTCTGCCCTGGAGTGATTGGGCGAACAGTCCGTCGTAGTCCAGCTGGGGTGCCAGGCGGGCCAGCTGCTCTCGAAATCCGGTCTGGCCCTTCAGCGCGCCACTTGCCAGCTGCTCCAGTGTCCCAAGCCCGGAACTGCTGTCGGACTCTGCAAAGACGACGTCGAAGCCCAGCACCGCCACCTGCTGTCGCTCGAAGAGCTCCCGTGCCAGGCCCGCCAGCTTGTCGCGTCCCCACGGCCATTGGCCCACGCGCGAAAGGCTTTTTTCATCGATATCGACAACGACGATACGTTCATCACGCGTGTTTGGCATCGTCGCGCGCAGACGCGCGTCATAGATGATGTGGTCCAGGCGTTCGAGCACCTGGACGTGCATCACATCGGTGATGTGAAGCAGCCCAAGCACAAGCGGCATCATGGTCACGACCATCCGCCGCCAGTGTCGCGCGATCAAGGACAAGTGGGGGCCCCGCATTCAGTTCGCGCCGCGTCGGCGCGCCCGCGGACCGGGCTTGTTGGGCGGAGCGTCCGATGAGCGCCTTCGCGCCATGCGCAGCGCTCAGTGCTGCTCGAACTGCATCTCGGTGCCCGCCAATTCAAGCCGGTCACCATTCTTGAGCGGCACTGGCGCCGAGCCGATGGAAGCTCCGTTGAGTAGCGGCATATGGGGCCCTTCGACATGCGCCAGCACGAAACCCTGGTGGCGTCGCGTGATGGACGCAACGGCCACACCCGGCTTGCCAATCGTGGTCACCACCTTTTGCAGAGACACTTCCCTGCCGGCCGCCGCACCCGACATGACCCGGATGACCGCCGACACCGGCGCTGCCGGTGGCGTACCCGCGAGTGGTGCCGGGCGCGACGCCGTGCCCATCGGGGGAACCATGCCGGGCTTGAAGATCATCGTCTTCTCGAAATTCTGGCCGTCCGCCTCATGCATGAAGCGGATCTTGTACTTGCCGACCTCGATCGTGTCGCCGTTGCGCAGGTCGTTCCTCTTGACAGCCTTGCCGTTGACGTAAGTGCCATTGGTGCTGCCAAGATCCTCGATCTCGACCTCCTGGCCGGTCATGTGGATGACGGCATGCTCACCGCTGACAGCCAGGTTGTCGATGACGATGTCGTTGTAAGGGCGCCGTCCCAGTGTGGTGCGCTCTTTCGTCAACTGCACTTCCTTGATGACGACCCCGTCGATCGAAACGATCATTCTCGGCATGATCCACTCCTGATTTGATGAATTGTTTTATTTCGGGCCATCGATGGCCCCCAGCAATCTGGACATAAGGCCACGCTTCTTGCCTCCGGAGGCGGCCTGAACCAACAGGACGCTCACGTTATCACGACCGCCATTGGCATTGGCGGTATCAATCAGCAGTGTCGCTTTTTCCTCCAAAGACAGAGGCTCGCAGACAAGTTCTTCCAGCGTTTCATCGGAAACCATGTCGGTGAGACCGTCTGAGCACAGCAGGAAGAGATCATTGGGTGCCACCTGGAATTCGTTGACCTCCATCATCACATTGGGTTCAACGCCCAGGGCCCGTGTGACCAGGTTGCGGTTGGAAGACATGGCTGCCTGCTGGGGCGTCAGCAGACCGGCATCCACCTGCTCCTGAAGCCAGGAGTGATCGCGGGTGATCTGCTGCATTGCGCCGTCCCTCACGCGGTAGCAGCGCGAATCGCCGATATGCCCCAGGATGAGCCGGTTTCCCTGGAAGACTCCCACCACGAGGGTCGTGCCCATGCCCGCATACTGCGGGTTGGACAGCGAAGCGCCCAGGATGGCGTGGTTGGCGTTTTCCACACAGGTCTCGAGCGCCCGCCGGACTTCGGTGGATTGAGGGTCTGCGCCTGCCTGCGACATCCATCGTGCCATTTCCGCCCGGATGAAGGTGGTCGCCATGCCGCTGGCCACTTCGCCCGCGTTGTACCCGCCCATGCCGTCCGCCAGGATGGCAATCTGCGCATCCTCATCGACGGCGACGGCATCTTCGTTGTTGCCGCGCACGCGGCCCTTGTCCGTCCGGGCGAAAAATTCGTAGGTCATGGAAGTGGTGGCGAGCGTTATCGGGCACCTGAAATAGGCGGGGGCTCCGCACCCCGGCGAGCGGGTGTCTCCGTCACGGTTTCCTGATAGTCCGCCATCTCATGCCCTGTCACATCGCGAGCCGAATCATAGACCACAGGTCCGGTGCCACCGATGGCCGCGCAGGCAGACCGTAAATCGGTCGCCAGCTGCTGCCCGGTCTGGTAACGGTCTTCGGGGCGCTTTCGCAATGCCTTCGCTACCACCTGGGCCACGGAAGCTGGCAGATCAGGGCGCAACTGGCGGATATCTGGCGGCTCTACGGTTGCGATCAGGCGCATCAACTCATTCATGGAGGCGCCGCGCAGCGGCAGGCGCCCGGAAAGCAGCTGGAACAGCGTGACTCCAAGCGCATACAAATCGGACCGCCCGTCCACCTTCTTGCCAGCCAGCTGCTCCGGCGACATGAAGCTGGGTGTGCCCAGAACCAGTCCTGTGCGCGTGCGGCTGGAGTCCGTAATGCGGGCGATGCCGAAATCCGTGACCTTGACGTTGTCGGTGGCAGCGTCATACATGATGTTGGCTGGCTTGATGTCGCGGTGTACGACCTGGTGCGCGTGTGCATAAGCCAGCGCGTCGGCTACGCGCGCAGCAATGGACAGTACCACCGGCACTGGCAGCAGCGCGCTTTCGCTGCAGGCGCTCGCAAGGTCAGCCCCACGGAGGAACTCCATGGCGATGTAGGCCAGTCCGTGCTCTTCGCCAGCATCGAAGATGGTCACGATGTTGGGGTGCTGCAGACGCCCGGCTGTCTCTGCCTCGCGAAAGAAGCGCGTGCGCGCGTCGATCAGCGCTGCGCCCTCGAATTCGCTGCCCAGTGCCATGGTCTTGAGCGCCACCACCCGGCCTATCTTGGGATCGCGTCCCAGGTACACCACGCCCATCGCGCCTTTTCCCAGCTCGCGCTCGATCCCGTAGCGGCCCAGCTTGGTGATCTGCCCGGTTGCACTGCCTCCGAGCGGCGGCGCAGGCACACCAACGCTGTCTGGCGACGAGCTTGTGGATGCGAGCGGCCCCTGCGAAGGGTTCTCCTCACGATGCATATCAGCCCGGATGCGCTTGTACCGGCTGCGGACGTCGCGGTAATCCCGGTCATGCCGAAGGATCAGGCCGTACACCGCTTTCGCGCGCGCGACGTTGTGCTTGCGTTCGTAGTCCTCGCCGAGGTGATAGAGGTTGTCCAGCAGCGCATCGCTCATGGGCACCTTGCGCAGGCGCTCGAAGGCCATGTCCAGTTGCCCCTGTCCCTGGAGCGCAAGGCCCATCATCCGATCGGTTTCGGCGGACCCGGTAGATTTGGCGGTCTTCGTGGTGTTTCGCGTTCTCGCCACGCGACCAGCCAGCACGGCTGCGGTCCCGGCCAGCCACCCGGCTGCCCCCAGCAGCAGCGGCACCCAGATCCCGGCATAGCGGAGCAATGCCCACTCCGTGCAGGCAGCGACCAGGGCCAGGGCCACGCCCGCTGTCATTACGGTGCTCGTTGACAGCCTGGGCAGCGCGAGGACAGCGGCCCACAGGGCGCCGAGCGCGCTCGCCAAGGCAGCCACCCCGGCCCACGCGGGATATTGCAGGAGGCCGCCTTGCCGCACAGACCAGATGGTGTGTGCGAGCATCTCAACCGGAGGGACCGGTCGGCCATCCACCGTTTGCCAAGGTGGCGCCTGGGCCGGGGCGGTGGTGCCGACCAGCACGGTCTTATCCTTGAGCGCAGTCGCTGGCACCTTGCCCGCCAGCACCTGCGAAAACGAATGCGTTGGAAAAGGGCTGGCTCCAGCCGCCGCATTGATGAACATGCGCGGCCGCAGAAAAAATGTGGAATCGGTCGGAACCGCGAGGCTCCCGATCAGCAGACCCGGGGCTGCGGTTTTCAGGCTACGCTGGCCAGCGGGCATCTGCAGCTGCACGGCCAGGAGTGCAAGCGACGCCACCCCGGAGCCGTGGTCATTGAGGAGGCCGTGGATTTGCCTGACCTTGCCGTCAGCGTCGGCCGACGGATGCAGGTGACCCACCCCGGCTGCCGCCTGGCCCAGCGCGGCTGCGGGGTGCTGCGCTGCAGCCGCTGACAAGGTGGGCGCACCGGGCCCTGCGAGCGCACTGCGCAGCACGTACGGCGGAGGCGGTGCCACGGCTGCATGGCCGGTGTAGGAAGAAGCCAGGAGCACATTGCCCGCCTGCTGTATCGCGCGCGCCAGGCGCGCCTCGCCATCCAGCGCGGCACCCGCCTCCCCCACGAGGCGGCCCAGTTCGGTCGCCAAAGGGGAGCCGTCTCCCGTTCGCGAGAGAACGTCCCCGATCCGCTGGATATATGCCAGCCCGCGTTCGGCGGGCTGCTCCGGCAGTGCAGGGGTGTAAACAATGGCTCGCGCGCCGGCAGCGCCTAGCTGCTCCACCATGCGGGCATGCACGTCCCGTGACCACGGCAACGGACCCAGTTCGGCAATGGTGGCTTCGTCAATGCCGACGATGGCAATGTCGGAAGCACCCGCCGAAAGCGTGCTTCGAGCCGCGGCATCGTAAAAGCGATACTCCAGGCGCTGCGCTGCGCCTGTCAACGCAGCCAGCCCCAGCGCCCCAGCGCAGACTACGCCAGCCCAGAAGCCTTCGGTCCGCCACATTTCACGCCGCCGTCCCCAGGTTCCTGAACCCACTTTGCTGTCGCCCGTTTTGATGAGTGGGAAGATTTCAAGCAATATCCACGCCGTTGCAAAAAGTTCAGGGCGCGTGGTTCAGGCCTGCGCAATGCGCGTTGCCAGGCCGCTGGATGGTGGGGTGGGCTGTTCGTGTCAGCCTGTGCCAAGGGTGCTACAGCGCGACTCTGCCATTTTTGTCAGGCCCCCGGCGGGAGCCAGGTCACCTGCTATGCAGAAATCCCATGCTGAACTCCGCTGTCGTGAATGAAAGAAGCGCCCGAGACCAAGGTCTCGGGCGCTTCTCTTTTATGGGGGCTGTCAGTCCGTCGGGCCGTGCCGCCCGGTGCGTCCGCAGGAGTGCCTGCGGACGCAGGTGTGGCTGATTACTTCAGCTGTGCCTTGAGCAACTTGCCCAGTTCAGATGGGTTGCGGGTGATGATGAAGCCCGACTCTTCCATGATGGCGAGCTTGGCATCGGCCGTGTCGGCGCCGCCAGAGATCAGCGCGCCAGCATGGCCCATGCGCTTGCCGGGAGGGGCGGTCACGCCAGCAATGAAGCCCACGATAGGCTTCTTCATGTTGGCCTTGCACCACTGGGCGGCTTCGGCTTCGTCCGGGCCACCGATTTCGCCGATCATGATCACGGCATCGGTGTCTGGATCGTCGTTGAACGCCTTCATCACGTCGATGTGCTTCAAGCCATTGATGGGGTCGCCACCAATGCCCACAGCGCTCGACTGGCCCAGGCCGACTTCGGTCAGCATGGCCACGGCTTCGTACGTCAGCGTGCCCGAGCGGGACACCACGCCGATGCGGCCCTTGCGGTGGATGTGACCGGGCATGATGCCGATCTTGATTTCGTCAGGCGTGATCAGGCCGGGGCAGTTGGGGCCCAGCAGAAGGGTCTTCTTGCCGCCAGCGGCTTCCTTGGCCTTCATCTTGTTGCGCACCATCAGCATGTCCTTGACCGGAATGCCTTCGGTGATGCAGATCGCCAGGTCCAGGTCGGCTTCGACGGCTTCCCAGATCGCGTCCGCAGCACCTGCGGGGGGCACGTAGATCACCGACACGGTGGCGCCGGTCTGCTGGGCGGCTTCCTTGACGGAGGCGTAGATCGGGATGTTGAAGATCGACTCGCCAG
>LNEG01000078.1 GCA_001464865.1 Burkholderiales bacterium Ga0074133 | reverse complement strand
CGCCACCATCGGGCCCAGCGCCACACTGCAGGCCGGGCCCGCGAGCCCGGCGGCGCAGCATCTGCGCGAGGCATCGCGCAGCCTGTCGCAGCGGCTGGGAGCGCCTCGCTGACGTGTTTGAGGGCGTTTTTGGCTGGAAGTCCTTGTTTTATCTGCCCTGCTCGCTATTGAAAAAGTAGCATTTCAAGGCAGTGCCCGCCCCAGCGCCTGGTCCACATCCCACAGGATGTCGTCCAGGTCTTCGATCCCCACCGACAGCCGCACCATGTCCGCGCTCACACCTGCGCGGGCCAGTTCTTCCTCATTGAGCTGCCGGTGCGTGGTCGATGCGGGGTGGATCACCAGCGTCTTCGCGTCGCCGATGTTGGCCAGGTGGCTTAAAAACTCGCAGGCGTCGATGAACTTCTCGCCGGCTGCTGCCCCACCCTTCACGCCAAACGTGAGGATGCCCGAGGCGCCCGGCGCGCCATCCACTGCGCGGAACTGCTTTTGCGCCAGGTCGAAGTACGGCGAATCCGCCAGACCGGGGTAGTTGACCCACGCCACCTGCGGGTGGCCTTGCAGAAACTTCGCCACGGCCAGTGCGTTGCGGCAGTGCTCGCGCATGCGCAGGTGCAGCGTTTCAGCGCCCTGCAGCAGCTGCCACGCGTTCATGGGCGACAGCACGCCGCCAAAGGTGCGGTTGACCTCCATGCGCGCCTTCATGGTGTAGCCGAAGTCGCCAAAGGTCTCGTAGAACTTCACGCCGTGGTAGGCCCGGCTGGGCTCCACCATGTCGGGGAATTGGCCGTTGTCCCACGGGAACTTGCCGCCCTCCACCACCACACCGCCCATGGTCGTGCCGTGCCCGCCGATGTACTTGGTGGCGCTGTGCACCACGATGTCGGCGCCGAGCAGCAAAGGGTTGCACAGGTAGGGGCTGGCCACCGTGTTGTCGATGACCAGCGGCACGCCGTGGGCGTGGGCCACGTCGGCGATGGCAGTGATGTCGAGCACGTTGACCAGCGGGTTGCCGATGGTTTCGCCATAGAAGGCGCGGGTGTTGGGCCGCACCGCGCGCGCAAAGTTGGCAGGGTCGGCCGGGTCCACAAAGGTGGTCTCGATGCCGAGCCGCGAAAAGCCCACGCCCAGCTGCCCCACCGTGCCGCCGTAGAGCGTGCTGGCCGCCACGATGTGGTCGCCGGTTTTCAAGATGGCCAGAAGCGCCGCCATCTGCGCGGCCATGCCGCTGGCGCAGGCCAGGGCGGCGCGGCCGTTTTCCAGGCTGGCCATGCGCTCTTCAAACACTGCCACTGTCGGGTTGGTGATGCGGCTGTACACATGGCCGAACGTGCCCAGATTGAACAGGTTGGCCGCGTGCTCGGCATCGTCAAACACGAAGCTCGTGGTCTGGTGGATGGGCGTGGCGCGCGCGCCGGTCACGGGGTCGGGCTGGGCGCCTGCGTGGATGGCTCGGGTGCCAAAACCGAAGGCGCGGTCGCCGCCAGGGGGCTGGGTATCAGTCATTTTTAAGCCAAATTGGCCGCAGGCCAAGGTTTTATTTGCCTATATAGCTATCAATTAAATAGCATTTCATGTGGCCAAACAGCCCGCTAGTACGGCAGCTGCCGCAGCCGCTTGGCGCTGATGACGCGGGTGTTCACGCCCATCCAGCCCAGGCCGCCAAACAGGCGGGCGTGCTCGATCTTCACGCAGCGGTTTTGCACCACCTGCAGGCCCGCTGCCTCGGCGCGCAGGCCAGCCGCTTCGTTGGTTACCCCCAGCTGCAGCCACAGGCAGCGTGCACCCACGGCGATGGCTTCTTCGGCCAGGGGCGGGATGTCCTCGCTCTTGCGAAAGCAGTCCACCATGTCGATCTTGATGCCCTGCGCGGCCAGCGCGGCAGCCGCCTCGGTCACGCTGGCGTAGGCCGGCTCGCCCAGGATGGAGCCGCCATCGCGCGCCACCAGCGGGTTCACCGGCACGATGCGGTAGCCGTGCGCCTGCATGTAGTTGGCCGCAAAGTAGCTGGGCCGGTGCCACTGCGGCGACAGGCCCACCACCGCCAGCGTGCGGCAGTGCGTCAGGATGTCGCGCAGGGTGCTGATGGTGTCGGGGGTGCGGAGCATGGAGCCAGTGTACGCATGGGACCTTGCTCGCGGCTTGTCCGAAGGCGGCGGCGCTCAGGCCGGTGACTTGTACTTGATGCTGCAGCCATACGGCTGCGTGGTGGCGGCCGACAGGGGCTTTCCTGCCAGCGCCTCGGCCAGGCCCACCTTCACGTAGTTGGTGGCTTTTTCGATGTCGGACGCGCGGGCCGACGGGATGCTGTCGATGCCGCCCGCGTAGATCAGCTGGCCCTGCGGGTTGACGATGTATAGATGGGGCGTGGTGCGCGCGCCGTAGGCTTTGCCCACGGTGCCTTCCTCATCCATCAGCACGGCGGCGGGGGCCGATTTGCGCTCGGTCTTCCAGGCCATGAGTTTGGCGGGCTCCAGGTAGTCGCTGCTGGCTTTTTCGGTGGAGTTGATCGACAGCCACACCACGCCCTTGGCGGTGGCGTCTTTTTGTGTGGCGGGCATGTTGCCGCTGTCGTAGTGCTTTTTCACGAACGGGCAGCCGGGGTTGGTCCACTCCAGCACCACATGCTTGCCCTTGAAGTCCGACAGGCGCACCGTTTTGCCGCTGGTGTCCTTCAGTGCAAAGTCGGGCGCGGGCTGGCCCACGGTGGCGGCGGCCTGGGCGCCCAGCGCGACGAGGGCGGCGGTGGCAATCAGGGTGCGGCGAAGCAGCTTCATGACGGTCTCCTCAGGGGTTGGCAAACAACGGTCACAGCGTGGCGATGGTGCGGCGCACTTCGTCCACGGTCAGGATCTCGGTCAGCACCACGGGCGGTTTGCCGGGGCGGTAGAACACGTACACCGGCACGCCGCTGCGGCCCAGTGCGGCCAGGGCTGCGGTGATGGCGGGGTCGCGGCGCGTCCAGTCGGCGCGCAGCAGGGCCACGTTTTTCGCCTGCAGGTCTGCCAGCACGTCGGCGTTGGCCAGCGTGGTCTTCTTGTTGTACTGGCAGGTCACGCACCAGGCGGCGGTGAAGTCCACAAACACGGGGCGGCCGCTGGCGACGACCTCTTCTGTCATGCCGGGCGCCCATGGCTGCCACCCCGAAACGGGGCTGCTGCCGGCTGGCGCTGCCGCCACTTCGGCGGCGGGCGCCACGCGGGTCACATGCGGTGCAAACGCCCACAGCATGAGCGCCATGGCTGCCACGGCCACGCTGCCCATCCACAGGCGGGCGCGGCCGGCCAGCGACAGCGCCCACACCACCAGCGCCATGCCCACCAGCAGGATCAGCAGCGCGCCTGCGCCGTCGATGCCGCTTTGCTGGCCCAGCACCCACACCAGCCAGACCACAGTGGCCAGCATGGGGAAGGCCATGAGCTTGCGGAAGGTGTCCATCCACGCGCCGGGGCGGGGCAGGGCACGCGCCACGGCGGGCACCAGGCTGGCGGCCAGGTAGGGCAGCGCCAGGCCCAGGCCCAGCGCGGCAAACACCGCCAGTGCCTGCGCAGCGGGCAGCGTGGCCGTGAGGCCCAGCGACGCGCCCATGAACGGCGCCGTGCAGGGCGATGCCACGGCCACGGCCAGCACGCCGGTGAGGAAGCTGTCGGCCACCGGGTGGCGCGCCTGCAGGCTGGCCACCGACGACGGCAGGAAATGCCCGAACTCGAACACCCCGGCCAGGTTCAGCGCGATCAGCGTGAACAGCGCCGCCAGCCCCGCCACCACGGCGGGCGATTGCAGCTGAAAGCCCCAGCCCACGGCCTCGCCCGCTGCACGCAGGCCCAGCATGAGCGCACCCAGCGCCAGGAAAGAGAGCACCACGCCGGCGGTGTACGCCAGCCCGCTGTTGCGGTGGGCGCGCCGGTTTTGCGCGTGCTGGGTGAAGCCCACCACCTTGATCGCCAGCACCGGGAACACGCAGGGCATGAGGTTGAGCAGGAGGCCACCGAGCAAAGCGCCCAGCAGGGCGGCGCCAAGCGTCAGGGCCGATGCACCCGAGGGCGCAGGCACGGCTGCACCCGCCGCATTGGCTGCGTTGGCCTTGAGCGCCGCCTCCAGCGCGGGAGACACCGTGGCCATGCTCGCCGCGGGGGGCCAGGTGCCCAGCACCTTCAGCTCGGCGCGGTAGCCCTCGCGGGCGCCGTGGCCGCCGTCCTGCACGGCCAGCACCACGGGCATCACGCTGGGGCTGTTGCTGCGCTGCGCGGCCAGCGGGATGCGCGCGGTCCACACGCTGCCGTTCCAGCTCTGGCTCCACTGCGCGGCGTTGTCGATGACTTCGGGCGTTTCGGGGAACAGGTCCAGCGCCTTGCCGCGCAGCGCGGTGGGCAGGCCCTGCACGCTGACCTGCAGCGCATTGCCGTCTGCCAGCTGCGCCTGGCTGTCGGGGATGATGCCGCTGGTGCCGGCCATCACCGGGCGGGGCTGCGCCTTGGCAGCGGCCTCAAACGCTGCGGCGTGCAGTGCGGTGGTGCTCCTGATGGGCAGCTGCAGCGTGAACTCGCCTTCTTCGGGGATGCATTCCTTGCGGCACACCAGCCACGAGGCGCGCAGACGGATGGTGGCGTCCTGCGCCAGCGGGCCGGGGGCAAAGGTGCTGGCCACCGTCACGGGTACCGGCAGCAGCACCGTGCCTTCGTAGCCGTAGTTGGCCAGCGTGCCGATGGGCATCTTGCGCGGCACCGGCCAGGCAATGTCGCCAGCGTCCAGCCCCGGGGGCAATGTCCAGGCCAGGTCGGTGGGCAGGCCCGAGTCGCCGGGGTTCTTCCAGTAGGTGTGCCACTCCGGCTGGTGGGTGATCTTCAGGCCCAGCCACAGCGGTTGTCCGGGTGCCACGCCTTGCGGCGCGTGGGCCAGCAGCTCGGCGCGCACATAGGGCGTGGTGACGACGCTGCTGCCTGCTGCGGTTGCTGCAGCGGATTTTGAGCCAAATTGGGCGCTGGCGCTTGTCCAGTAAGCACTGGCAGCTATCAAAAGCAGAGTAACTGCAAGGCGGTGGAGCAGGCGGATGGGCATGGTTGCAGTGTGGGAGCGGTGGCGGGTGCGGTTGGTTCCTGCCGCCCCGCCATTGAAACGGTTCGCCATTGTGCGGGGCGGCGGCGTTCCGCGCATGCCGGGCCGGGCAGTACCGACCGGAGTGCAGGCCCTATTCGGCCTTGAGGCTGAGGTCGGCCCGCGGCGTCCACTGCTCGGGCAATGCATTGGCCTTGGGGGCCGCCACAAACAGCCGCTCCGGCGGCAGTTTTTGAGCCACCAGGTACGCGCGCACGGCCTGGCCGCGGTCGTGCGCCAGTTCCGCGGCCATCGCTTCGGTGGCTGGCTGGCTGGCCATCAGCAGCGCTTCCATCTCGGCGGTGGTCAGCTCTCTGGCCAGGCCCACCAGGTTGCGGGGCTTGGCCATGTCGGCGCGGCGGTACACCTCCTTGAGCAGGGTGGGGTACTCGGTGTCCGACACGGGGGAGGTATCGGCCGGGTTGGCGCGGCGCTTCTCGGCCAGCACCCGTTGTCGCAGGCTTTCGCGCTGCAGGCCCTCGCGTTCTTCCTTCAGGCTGGCGGTGCCGGTCACGGTGAGCTTCAAGGCGGGCCGGTCGGTGAGGGCGGCCACCACCTTGGCAAGGCTGCCCTGCGCCTCGGGCGTGAGGGCGGCGCTGCCAGGCGCAAAGGGCACCTGGCTCAGCTCGGTACCGCTGCCGCCGAGCGCACTGGCCAGCAGGCTGAATGGCGAAGTCAGCGCCTTGCCGATCAGGTTGACGATGATGCGGCCGATGACCGGCCCCAGGCGGAACTGCGGGTCGTTCAGCGAGCCGCTGATGGGCAGGTCCAGGTCGATCACGCCATTGCGGTCGGCCAGCAGGGCCACGGCCAGCTTCACGGGCAGGCTGCCGGGCGCGCCGGGCACGGGCTCGCCAAACGTGAGCTGGTGCAGCACCAGCCGGTTGCTCGCCGTGAGCTGGCCGCTGGGCAGCACGGTGTAGTTCACGTCCATGTTCAACTTGCCGCGCTCGATGCCGTGGCCGGCGTAGCGCACGGCGTAGGGCGACAGCGGCGGCAGCTCCAGGTCGCGCAGGCGGCCGGTGATGTCGAGCGCCAGCGGCCTGGCCAGCGGGTTGAGCTTGCCCGTGATCTCGATGGAGGCCGAGTCTTCGGCCCGGCCGCGCAGTTCCAGGTCGGCCAGTACCGGGTCGCCTGCGTTGGCCTGCGATGAAAACGCAGCCAGGCGGCCTGTGAGCTGCGTGAGGTCGGCCGAGTAATTGGGCTGGATGAAGAAGTCTGAAAAGATCACCTGCGCATTGACCAGGCTGATGGGCCCCGACACCACGACGGGCGCCAGGGGGTCGGGCGCTGCCGCCGTCACGGACACTGCCGACGTGGTGGTGGATGCTGACGCGCTAGCGGATGCGGATGCGGATGCGGATCCGGGTGCGGATGCCGCGGCCGCAGGCGGCGTGCCTTTGCCGGTCGCCGCCCTGGCCTCGGCCTCGGCCGCACGCAGCTGCGACAAGGCCTGCACCTGCGCAGGCGGCGTGGCAATGTCGCTGAGGTTGATGCGGCCGGCCTCGTTCACCGTCACGCGGGCGAACAGGTCGATGACGCTGGTTTCCTTGATCTCGACCCTGGGCGCGGTGCCCGGGGCTGTGGCCACCGACAGGCCGCGCAGGTTCAGGCTTTTCCACGAGACCAGTTCGCGGCCCACCTGTGCCTCGGTCTTGGGGGTGGATGCAGCGGTGCTGTCGGCGCGCAGGGCATCCACGACCGCGTCACCCGCCAGGCGCAGGCTGGTGCCCTGCGCGGATTGCGACAGCGCCAGCTGCCCCTGAAAGCCCAGGTCGGCGCGCAGCAGCTCTATCGACAACTGGCTGGCCAGATAGCCATCGAGCGCATGCACCGGCAAGCGGGCCAGGTCGAGCCGTCCCTGCAGCGCCAGGGGCTCCATGGCAAACGTGCCCTTGAAGTCGAGCTTGCCGGGTGCTGCCGCGGTGCGCCCTGCCGGTACCGGCACGGCAGCGCGGGCCGACAGCTGAAGCGCCCCGGGCTGGCTGCCGTCGCTGGCCCAGTCAGTGGCCGCCACCTGCAGGCCCGACATTTCCAGCGCCACGGGCCGCGGCTGGGCCTGGTCGGCAAACGCAACGGTGCCACGCTCGAGCGCAAAGTCGGCCACGCGGACCTTCCAGGGCGCGGCGGAGGGGGTGGAGGCTGCCTCGGCGGCGGGTGTGGCCGCGGCGGTCGCCGCTCCATCGGGCGAGGCCGCGGGCGTTGCCTTGGCCCACCGCTCGAACATCCAGCGGCCGTCAGCAGCGCGCTCCACATTTACCTGCGGCTGCATCACGGCCACGCGGCCCAGCGTGGCGGTGCGCTCGTCCAGCGGCACCCGCACGCCGTCTACCGCCAGCCGGCCCACGCTGGCCAGCGTGGTCTTGCCCTGCCGCAGCGCAAACTGTTCCAGGGCCAGCGGGCCTGCCGTCAGCGTGATGCCGCTGGCGGGTGGCTGCACAGCCTTGCCCGGCACAGCGGTTTTGGCCGAGTTTTCCCACTGCAGGCCCCAGTCGCCGGTGAGCTGGCCCGATACGGCGGGCTCCAGCACCTGGGCCAGGTAGGGCGCCGCCAGTTGCAGCGACAGCGCCTGCAGCGATGCGTTCACGCTGGCCTTGCGCTCGCTGGCCTCGCCCGCGAAGCTCAGGCCGCCCTCTTGCAGCTTGAGCGCGCCCTTGAAGGTGAAGGGCTTGTCCATCGGCAGGGCCAGGTCGGCCAGCTCCAGCGCGACATCGCTGGCCTGCAGTGCGGCGGCGGGGCGCACGGCCTGGTCGGCCCAGCGCACCGTGCCGCCGCGCACGGCGGCGTGGGCCAGGCGCACAGACCAGGGGGTGGCAGCGGCTGCGGCGGGCTTGGCGGGGGGGGCTTGCGGTGCGGATGCCGGGTCGGCCACGGCTACGGGCTGCGAGGTGGGCGTGGAGGGCGTGGTGGACGTGCCCGTTGCCAGCTGCGCCACATTGAGCTGCCCCGCCGCATTGCGCGCCAGGGTCACCACGGGCGCTGTCAGCTCCACCTGGTTCAGATGCACCACCTGCTCCAGCGGCCGCACATCGGCCATGTCGATCTTCAGCGACTCGTACGACAGCAGGTCGCTGTCCTGCCGGTCGGTCAGGCGCACGCCGCGTGCATTCACGGCACCCGACAGCTTCACCGCCATGCGCGGGTTCTGTTCAAACGCCACTTTCACGTCCATGTCGAGCGTGGCGCTGTGCACCTTCACGGGCAGGCTGGCAGGCAGGTACGGGAGGTAGGGCGCCAGGTCCAGGCCCTCCCAGCGGATGGTGGCCTCGCTGCGGCCCGTCTGGGCAAAGGGAGTGCTGGCTGCGGACGAGTCGAACCGGCTGCCGTTGAGCGCGAACGACAGGTGGGGCTCGACGCGGATTTCGTGCGGGGCTTTCAGCGTGCTCAGGAACGGCAGGCGCAGCGCCAGGTCGCGAACCTCGTGGGCCTTGCCGCCGGCCACGCTGTCGTCGGTGTAGTCAACGCTGCCGCCCGTGAGCGCCAGGTTGTACAGCGCCAAGCGCGCCGGGCTTTTGCCAGCGTCGTCCTGGGGCTGGGCCGCCAGCTTGGCCAGGATGTCGTCCACGTCGTAGCGGCCGCCGCCCAGGTGGCGCAGGCGCAGCATCGGCCGGTCGACCGTGAAGGCATCCACGACGGGCGCCAGGCGCAGCAGCGACTGCAGCTCGCCGTCGGCATAGATGCGGCCGATGGTGAGTTGCGGCAGACCGCTGGGGTCTGCCCCCGCCACGGTCACATCGTTCAGCGCCAGTTCCAGCGACCAGGGCCGAAAGTCCACCGCGCCCACCGTCACGGCCCGACCCAGCTTGTCGCTCGCCACGCGCTCCAGCTGCGACTTGACGAGCGGCGGTACCGCCAGCCACGCCAGCAGCCAAAGGCCTATCAGCCCGCCCAGGGTGCGCAGGGCCGGGCGTGCCCAGCGGTGCGCGCGCAGTGTGGCAAGTGAAATGGGGCGGAGCGAAGGCAGCATGACAGATTCGGGCGGTCGCCCGGTAGGCGGATCGAAAGCGTGGGAAAACCGGGGCAGCGCTGGGGCGTCTGGGCGAATCCTTTGCGCAGCCCCGTATTTTCGCTGGCGGCCACTTCTGCGGGTAAGGCTTTGCAACAGTGGCCCGCAAGGGCTCAAGATTGTTGACTTTGTCTCAGCCAGGCAGGTGAGTGCACAGGCTGCTCACCGGGCAAAGCCCGGTTCCACGCGGCGCGTGGTGGCAGGGCATGGTGCTTCTGGTGCGCACCCACTTGCGCTGTGCGCAAATGAGTGCACCCCGAAGAAAACAGCCTTTCGCTTCGCTCACTGGGCA
>LNEG01000077.1 GCA_001464865.1 Burkholderiales bacterium Ga0074133 | reverse complement strand
CGCGCAAATGAGTGCACCCCGAAGAAAACCGCCTTTCGCTTCGCTCACTGGGCAAAGCCCAGCACCACGCGGCGCGTGGTGGCGCTTTTCTTCTCAATCTTCGTTACGGTGATGGTGCCGATTTCTGCGGTGTTGGCCACATGCGTGCCGCCGCAGGGTTGCAGGTCGATCAGCGGCGCATCGCCATCGCCGCCGATGCGGATGGTGCGGATGCGGCCCGTGCCGCGCGGAGGCTGCACGCTCATGCTCTTGACGAGGGCCGGGTTGGCGTCCAGCTCTTCGTCGCTGATCGATGCCACCGTGAGCGGGTGCGCGGCTGCCACCAGGGCTGTGATGGCGGCGGTGAGCGTGTCCTTGTCCAGCGGGTCGGTCATGGCAAAGTCCAGCCGCGCGTAGTCGGGCGTGATGGAACAGCCGTTGACCAGCTGCGGCACCACATGGCACAGCAGGTGTGTGGTGGTGTGCAGCCGCATCATGCGGTGGCGGCGCTCCCAGTCGATGCGGGCCGTCACCGGCATGCCCACGGCCAGCCGGGCCAGCAGGTCGCCCTGACCGGGCGCAGGCAGGTGGACGATGTCGCTGGTCGGGTTGCCTTCTGCGTCCTTGCCCTTGCGCGTGTCGACAATGGCCACGGCCGTGCCGTCGGCCAGCACGAGGTGCCCGCTGTCTCCCGCCTGGCCGCCGCCCAGCGGATAGAACACTGTCTGGTCCAGCACGATGCCGCCGGTGTCCGGCAGCAGGGCGGTGATGTGCGCGCTGCATTCGCGCAGGTAGGCGTCTTGGCGGAATAGGTCTTGGGTCATCGTGCGATGGTATCCCTGCAGCATGGGTGCTGCAGCCTTGGATGTGACGGCTGACAGTTGAAGGGGCAGGCCGCGTGCAGGCCGCTTGCAGGTGCTCCTCAATGGCTTGGGCCAGTGCGCGCCTGACGGCGTGGGCAGCTGGCAGTACTGCGCGGAAGTGGCAGGCACACGACAGACGGGCGCCCGCGCGGCCCCTACGATGGCAGCCATGAAACGCCGTACCCTGCTCCAGGTCCCTTTGATGACTGCCGTGCCGACCCTTCCGGGCATGGCGCTGGCCGACGAGCCACGCGTCGCCAGCCTGGCCGATGCACAGCGCTGGCTGGACCGCGTGGTGGCCGCACGCCAGGCCCGTACCACCGGTGCGTGGCCCTTGCCGGCCGTGCTGGAGCACTTGGCGCAAAGCATCGAGATGAGCATGGATGGCTTTCCCCAGCCGCGCAGCGCCGTGTTCCAGCACACGCTGGGTGCCGCGGCCTTTGCCGTGTTCAGCTGGCGTGGCCGCATGCACCATGGCCTGGCCGACCCCATTCCCGGCGCCCCTGCGTTGCGGCTGGATGCCCGCCTGCCGGATGCCGCCGCCCGCCTGCGTGCCGCGATCGAACGCTTTGAGCGCCACCAGGGTGCTCTGGCCCCGCACTTTGCCTATGGCCCACTGGACAAGGCGCGCTTCGCCCAGGCGCACAGCCTGCACATCGCCAATCACCAGGACGAGATCCTGCTGCATGTCTGACGCCATGCACCGTCCCGCCGAGCCACTCCGCGCGCATGAGACCCCCGAGCGCTGGCCTCGCCGGCTGCTGCGTCAGGCCGGGTGGGCCGTTTGGGTGCTGCTGGCCGTGATGGCTGCGTTGTCGCGCGCCACGTTCGGGTTGCGTTGCGAGAGCTTCGGTTGCACCTATGTGGGCGTGGTGTGGGTGGCCCTGGCCGCCATCTGGGGGCTGGTGGTGCTCCTGGGCCTGGGCCTGCTCGGATGGCAGCGCCACCGCAGCGTGCCGACCCGCCTCACTGCCGCAGCCGTGGCGGCACTGCTGTTGGCCGGGGCGGGCCATGTGGCGTACTGGCTGGCCTGACTGAACTACCATGCGCGGATGAACGCCGCTGCTGCCGACGCCACGTCTTCCCCGCCCCTGCCTTCCCGCTTCTGGGCAGACCTCTCCACCCGCGACTTCTCCGCCCTGAAGGCCACTGGTCAGGCCGAACAGGTCGTGGCCGTGCTGCCCGTGGCCGCCACCGAACAGCATGGTCCGCACCTTCCGTTGTCGGTCGATGCCACGCTGCTGCAGGGCGTGATCGGCGCTGCCGTGGCGCACCTGCCGCCTTCGTTGCCCGTGCTGTTCTTGCCGCCACAGGACGTGGGCCTGAGCACCGAGCATGAAGGCTTTGCCGGCACGCTGACGCTGTCGCCCGCCACGGTGATCGCGCTGTGGACCGAACTCGGTGCCTGCGTGGCGCGTGCGGGCGTCAAAAAACTGCTGATCTTCAACAGCCATGGCGGCAATGTGGCCGTGATGGACATCGCGGCCCGCGAGCTGCGCCAGCGCCACGGGCTGCTGGTGTACAGCGCCAGCTGGTTCAGCCTGCCGCTGCCGGCTGATGTGCAAGGCCAGTTCAGTGCTGAAGAGCACCGGTTTGGCATCCACGCGGGTGAGATCGAGACGTCGATGATGCTGCACCTGGCCCCCGCCACGGTGCGCATGGAGCACGCGCAGAACTTCCGCTCGACTTCGCAGGACCGCGCTGAGCGCTACGCGATTCTGGGCAACGGCAAGAGCGCCAAGATGGGCTGGGCCATGCAGGATTACCACCCGGGTGGTGCCGTGGGTCGGGCGGATGCTGCTACAGCTGAGAAGGGGGGGGCTGTGGTGGAGGCGGCGGGGGTGGCGCTGGCGGCCTTGCTGGGGGAGGTGGTGGCGCTGCCGTTGGGGACGGTGCGGGTTTAGCCGTCGCTTCTCGGTCGCAGGGGGCTGTCTTCCGCGCGCGTGACTTTGTGGATCAATGCTTTTCTGGTGGTTTTGCCATCGATTTTTGACGAGGTTGCTTTCATTACGTGGCGGGACATCGCCGCCCGTTCGCGGTCAGTCCGTTGAGGCCTGAACGCTGACTGAGTCCCCCCCCTTTCGGGCTGAGCCCGTCTCAGGCTTCGTTTGTTGTGGCTATTCCATGCCTGTGTTCAGGGCGGAAGCCGGGAGTCGCCCGGCGAGCGACTCACTTTCTTTTGCTTCGCCAAAAGAAAGTAAGCAAAGAAAAGGCGACCCTCAGTCTGCGACCCCTTCGCGGAGCGAAGGGGCAGACCTGCGCCGTGGCGGTTGCGGGGTGCGCCGCGGAACTCCGCGGCGAGTCAGATCACGAAGCAGCCGCGCACTTGCGCGACTGCCACCCCGCAACCGCCCCGGCGCAGGCGCAGCCAGAAGGGCTAGGGCACCGGACAACCGAACAACCGAACAACCGAACATCCACACGGGTCATCGCGGCGCTCGACCCGGCATGGGCCGCGCCCGGCGCCAGCGGCGCTTGGCTGCGCGAGGCGCTGTCGCCCGCGAAGCTGGGCCGAGCGAAGCAAAGGCCCGAATGGATGTCCGTTCCCCATCCCCTCTGTATGCGCCGAGGAGCGCAGGGCGTGGGGCGGCGTGTGCCGAAGGACACACGCTTCGTGGACTGACTCGCTGCGGCTGTTTGAGC
>LNEG01000076.1 GCA_001464865.1 Burkholderiales bacterium Ga0074133 | reverse complement strand
GTGCGCCTGTGCGGCTCGTCGGGTACCAATCCGTTCGCTGCCATCGCCGCTGGCGTGGCATGCCTGTGGGGCCCTGCTCACGGTGGCGCCAACGAAGCTGCCCTGAACATGCTGTACGACATCCAGGCCCAGGGCGGCGTGGAGAAGATCGGCGACTTCATCAAGCAGGTCAAGGACAAGAACTCCGGCGTCAAGCTCATGGGCTTTGGCCACCGCGTGTACAAGAACTATGACCCCCGCGCCAAGCTCATGCAAGAGACCTGCAACGAAGTGCTGGCCGAGCTGGGTCTGGAAAACGACCCGCTGTTCAAGCTGGCCAAGGAACTGGAAAAGATCGCCCTGGAAGACGACTACTTCGTGCAGCGCAAGCTCTACCCGAACGTGGACTTCTACTCTGGCATCGTGCAGCGCGCCATCGGCATCCCGGTGAACCTGTTCACCGGCATCTTCAGCCTGGCCCGCACCGTGGGCTGGATCGCACAGCTGAACGAAATGATCGGCGACCCCGAATACAAGATCGGCCGCCCACGCCAGCTGTTCACCGGCTCCGTGCGCCGCGACGTGCCACCTCTGGCCAACCGCTGATCGACGCGGCGCGCTGCGCCGTCCGTACGCAAACATCAAGCCCGCAGGCAGTGCCTGCGGGCTTTTTTCATTCCAGCATCAGAGGGTCCCGCGCCGAATGCAATGGCCCGTGAACCGCATGGACGGTGCGTGCCTTTCCACAATGAGCGCAGAAGCACACATCCTGACCTGATAGCCGGCGGGAAAGGTAGCGGTGTCAGTGCCTAAGCACTGTCGTGGCCAAACGTCGTTGTAGCCAGCGCGCATCGGTCACAACGTCCGTACAACGTCAACTCGTGGTGCTCCACCTGAAAGCCCTTTGGCGCCAGGCGATCCAGATTCCCCGGGCAGTCGTGGATATCAAACACGCGCCTGCATTCGTTGCACTGGAAGTGGTGGTGATGGCCTTGATGCGTGGACTCGTACCGCGGACTCTCTCCCGGCAAGACCACTGCCGTGATTTCTTCGGCCTCTACCAACTGCTTGAGGTTTCGATACACGGTGGCGATGCCCAGACCGGGCACCTCGATCTGGGCGGCATCGCAGATTTCCTGCGGGGACAAGGGCCTGCCTGCCGCGTCAATTGCATTGCGAATGGCCGTTCGCTGTCGGGAGAAACGTTCCATGCAGTTCGGAGAGATTGTTGATGTTTTGCGCGGGCACCATTGTCCCATGTTACGATATTGATAACCAATTATCGATAACATCACAAGGACAGACGCGGGTTTGACCATCAACCTCATGGTCGATAGACATTTCGGCTTCGTTAGCCGCTGCGGCGTGGCGCTACCACTGCGCCCACCGCTCGGGAAGTATCCAACCAGCAGCGCCTCGACTCGCCTTGCCGCCCATCCGTCCACAGATAGGCCGTCGCAAGACCCCAACATCCATTGAGTTCTTCGCCAATGATTCGACGACAAATCCGCAGTGCCCTGCGCATTGCACACCCACAAGATGCCTGGGATTGGGCACTTTCCAATCTGTTCAGGCCCGGCGGCGCTCACGCCACGTCGGCGGCAACAGTGCGCGAGCGCAGCGCGTTCAAAGGCCGTTCCATCGCACGGTGGGGCAGTTTGATTGGGGCCAACGTCGCACTGGGCATCAGCCCTGTTGCGGCGCAGGCAGTTGAAGCCTCCTTGCCTGTTCTGACAATCAGCGAGAAAAAGACCATTTCCACAGCGACGCGGATGGAGGCTGACCCACTGCGCCTGCCCTTCGCTGCCACGGTTGTCGAGCGAGCCCAGATGGACGCCGTTGGCGCGATAACGCTTGAGGACACCCTTCGAACCGTGCCGGGCCTGCAGTTGGGAACACAGGGGAATTACTTCACCCGCTTTAAAACACGCGGGCTGCGCGATACCCAGGATGTACTGGTGCTGATCGACAGCGTCCCGTTGCGCGTGCTGCAAGGCAATGCAGACGTGACGCTGATCGCGCCGGACCTGATAGACCGCATCGAGTTCATCAAGGGCCCGGCTTCGGCGCTCTACGGAAAAAATGCCATCGGCGGCGTTGCGCAGTTTTTTCTCAAGCCTGAGCGTGCCGGCGGGGAGATCACGACCACCCTTGGCAGTTTCGGCCGCACCGACGCCAGCGCGCGCTACCGCTGGGATTTCGATCAGGGCAATCTGCACATTGGCTTATCTGGCGGGCATTACAACGGCTTTCAGCGCGATGCCGGTCGCAACCAGGCGGCTGTATTGCTGGGCGGTGACTTTGCTGCCACGCGTGACTGGACTACAGGCTTTCAGTTCTATGACTCAAAGGTGCAAGCCGACAGAGGCTCCATCGTGCCGCTGCAAAACGGGAGACCGATGTTTGGCATCACCTCGCGCGACAACTTCGGCATTCCAGGCTCGCATGTCACGGGCGAATACCAGTCACTTTCCTGGAAGAACAAGGTGGATTTTGGCGGCGGCTGGTCGCTCAACCATCTCACCAGCTTCGCGCGATACGACCGCATGTTCGCTGGCGGGATCACCATCGTTCCACCACCCGCAGCGGTCACCAAGGGTTACGCCGAGATCGACACGGCCGACCGTGGCTTGTTTCACGACCTGGCGCTCACGCACCTGGCCACGGGCACTGGATGGACCAACGAGCTGCAAGGCGGCATGACCCTGGAGCGCAGCTGGCAAGACCAGGTTTCACCCGCATTCACCAATGCTCCCACCTACCGCGGCCCGAACTACGACGTGCCGGTGAGCAACGTGAACATCGACCCTCGCGGAGTCAGGGGCGCCATCACCACATCACGCTTTGACCAGAAGGTCCGCAGTTTCTATATGCAGAACCGCATGGAATGGGGTGTATTTGGCGTCACCGCAGGCCTTCGGCACGACCATTTTCAGCAATCGCTGGGCCGATCCAACACGACCGTCATTTCTGCCCAGGAAGCCAGTCGTACCAGTCCGCGTGTTGGCATTGACTGGGTGTTTGCAGACTCTGGAACGGCAATGCATACGGCTTTCGCCAATGTGACCGAAGGGTTCCGCCCGCAGGCCGTGGCACTGAACACGCGCGGCGGGATCGTGGCGCCAGACATCCTGCGGCCCGAACTCACACGCAGCAAGGAACTGGGCATCAAAGGCCGCGCTGGCAGCGACAGCTGGGCCTACCAGATCAGTGCATTCCAGGCCGACAAAGTGGACGGACAACGCGCCTACCGCAACGGGCCCGACTCGTTCGTGTTCAGCAACGCCACCCTGCGAGTGAAGGGCGTCGAATCCCAGTTGCAATGGCGCATGTCGTCGCGTTGGGCCGGCTACGCCCATTACACCTGGCAAGACGCAAAGCTGCGCGACTTCCAGACATACACCGATACCGGCGCACCCAGTACCAACTTTGGCGGCTATCGCGTGCGCATGTCAGCACGCAACATTGCGGGTGCCGGTGTGACCTATGGCGCTGGTCGCTGGAGCGGGAGCCTCAACGCGAACTACATCGGTACGCGTTTTCTGCGCGACAACGTCGTCAATCCTCAAAAGCTCCCGGCCTACCTCCTCGCAAACGTGGCGGTGAGCTACAAGGCCACGCCTTCGCTCACCCTCCAGGCGGGCGTCAACAACCTGAGCAACAAGTACTACATCAGCGACGACCTGTCTGCGCAAGAGGCTGGGAATGCGGGGGCGCCACGCACCTGGTTCGCCCGCGTGCGGTACACCTTCGTCCGATGAAGCGCCGCGCTGCAATCATTGGCATGACAGGCATTTCCTTAGGGTCGACCGGATGGACCGCCAGCGAATTTCCTCGTGAAGTCGTCGATGCGGTGGGCAGGCACGTGCGGATACCGCGCTCGCCTGAGCGCATCGTGGTTGTGTTTCCCAGTAACGTGGAGTTGCTGTGGGCCCTCGGTTTGCAAGACCGGGTTGTCGCCATCGGCGGACGCGTGCGCTGGCCGGAATCTGCACGGGCCAAGCCGAGTATCGGCGGCAGCCTTGGCTACTCTGCAGAGGCGGTGGCCGCCCACCGTCCCGACATGGTGGTCGTGACCCCTTCGCACCATTCAGCGCTGACACTGGTGGATGCCTTCGAGCGCGCGGAGGTGCCAGTCGTCGTGCTGGCACACCCTGACCTGCCCTCGGTGATGCGCAACATCGATCTGCTGGGGCGCGCCACAGGAGTGGAAGGAGCCGCGCATGCGCTACGCGCAGCGCTGGAAGGCCGCCTGCAGACCATTGCACGCCAGGTGGCAGATGCTCCGCCCTGCAGCGTCTACCTGGAGACGGCAGCGGCCGCGCGCGGCGCCTTCCAGACCATAGGCACCGGCCACTATGCGAACGACGCACTGGGCTGGGCCGGAGGACGCAACGTCTTTGCAGACCTGAGGGGATCCCAACAGGTGAGTGCCGAGGCGATCTTTGTGCGCGATCCGGATGTAATCATCTCACTTCAACAATCGCCCAAGGACCCCGCACACATCGCCGCACGGCCCGGCTGGCACAGTCTGCGCGCCGTCAAAACGGGGCGCGTGGTGGTGCTTGAGCGTGGGCACAAGCTGATTCCAGGTCCACGGCAAATAGAAGCGGTGGCCGAATACGCCCGCGCCATGCACCCAGAGCGCTTCTCATGAGCACGCCCCGCACCCATGGGCGCTTGTCTCCTGCCGCAGCGTGGACGACGTTCGGCGTGCTTGGGCTCGCGACTGCCGTACTTGCCCTGAGCGTGGGCGCAGCGACTGTGTCGCCGATGGCATGGTGGTCGGGCAGCGGTGTGGAGGCAGAACTGGTGCGGGTGTGGCGCGCACCGCGCGTGGCAGCCGCATTTTTTGTGGGCGCATGCCTGGCGCTTGCCGGACTGGTGTTCCAAGGCGTGTTTCGCAACCCGCTGGCGGAGCCCTACCTGCTGGGCAGTGCAAGCGGCGCGGCAGTGGGGGCAGCGGTCGCGCTGCTCATACCCGCAGTCGTTCCACAGGCCTGGAGCCTGCCACTGCTGGCCTTCGCCGGGGCATGGGGCGCCAGCTGGCTGGTATTGCTGATCGGTCGCATGGGCGGCGAGTGGCAGACCGGAAGGCTCTTGCTTGCTGGGGTTGCGCTGGCCGCCATTCTTGCTGCGCTGCGCAGCCTGCTGCTGATGATCTACGGCGACGAATCCACCAACTTGCGCGCCGTGATCTCTTGGCAGCTGGGCGGTATACAGACCCCCACCGCCGACGAACTGGTGTGGATGGCACTGGCGTTGGGGGTGCTGGTGCTGCTGGTGCGTTCATTGGCGTTCGGACTCGACGCACTGGGGATGGGCGAAGACACCGCACACAGCATGGGCGTGCGCGTTCCGCGCTTCTCCGCGTGGGCTGTATTGGTGGCCTCGCTGGCCACTGCGCTGGCCGTGAGCTGGGGCGGGTTGATCGGCTTTGTGGGCCTGATCGTGCCGCACGTGCTGCGCTGGTGTATGGGGCCGCTGCACGCACGGCTGGTGCCAGCCTGCGCTGTGGCAGGAGGCATCTTGCTGGTGCTGGTCGATGCGGTGGCGCGGTCGGCGCTGGCACCCAGCGAGATTCCCGCGGGCCTGTTGACTGCGCTGATCGGCGGGCCGTTCTTCCTGGCGCTTCTGCTGTGGAGGCGGCCATGACCCTCCCTGCACTGACGTTCGAAGGCGTCAGCGTGTCAGTAGGCACACGGCGGCTGCTCGACGGTGTCGATCTCGCGATTCCTGCGCGGGGGCTGGTGGGAATCGTCGGGCCGAACGGGTCGGGCAAAACAAGCCTGCTGCGCACGGCGCTCGGTCTCTTGCCGTGTGCGTCAGGCAGGGTGCAGATCAACGGCCGGGCACTGGCCGACTGGCCGGCGCGCGAACTGGCGCGCCATGTGGGCTATATGGCGCAGCAAGCCGCCAGCCACTGGGACCTCAGCGCGCGCGAACTGTTGCAGCTGCAGGCCCCTGAACTGCCCAGCGCGCTGCTGCAACGTTGCGAACTGGTGCCACTGCTCGACCGCCGGGTCGCCACGCTGTCAGGGGGCGAAAAGGCACGGGTCGGCGTGGCGCGCGCGCTGGCCCATGGGCCGCGGCTGCTGCTGGCCGACGAACCCGCAGCGCACCTGGACATTCCGCACCACCACCGGCTGATGGCCCTGTTGAAAGAATCCTCGCGCGACCGCGCAGTGGTCTTGGTGCTGCACGACCTGCACGTGGCCAGCCTGTACTGCGATCAACTGGCGATGATGGCAGAAGGCCGGCTGGTGGCGCGCGGCACACCAGCACAGGTTCTGACACCTGAGTGCCTGGCGCAAGCCTATGGCGAGCCTGTCACCACACACGCGGTACGCGGTCTTCATTTTTTTACAGGCGCCCAGGCAGCCGAGGAAGTCCTTTGAGTTTTCAACGCATTGACCTGGCCGGCTGGTCGCGCGAGGCGACACAGGGCGATACCCGTGCCTTTCTCTCCCACTTCGAAGCAGCGGACCGGCTGGGTTTCGACGGGGTGTGGTTTCATGAATTCCGGCTGCTGGGCGACTCGGGCCCCTATCCTTCGCCTTTGCTGCTGGCTGCTGCCCTGCTGGCACGCACAGACCGCCTGCGGGTGGGGACGTCGGCGCTGGTGATGCCTCTGCACCAGCCTCTGCTGCTGGCCGAAGAGCTGACGCAACTGGCACACCAGAGCGGCGGCCGCATCGACGCAGGCGTTGGCCGGGGCACTGATCCACAAACACTGAAGACTTTGGGTCTCTGCGCTTCCGAAACCCGAGAGATGTTTGAGCGCGGCTGCACGGCGCTGCAGGAGCACGCGCCCCACGTCCCGCTGTATGTCGCCGGATCGACGGCTGAAACGCTGGGCTTTGCGATCGCGCGCGACATCCCGTTGCTGCTCAGCCTGGAGCCGCCTGAACATGCGCAACTGGCGCATGTAGACGCGCTGCTGAACGGCCGCCAGTCGACGCTGCTCGCCCGGTCGTCGCTCGCACGGCATGTCTGCATCGGCACCAGCCAGGCCGCGGTGAGGGCGCAGCTAGACAGCCTGTGGCCCAGATTTCAACAGCGCCGCGCGTTTTTCGCTGCGCGCCGGGGCGTGCCGCCCAAACAGGTGCCCCGCCTCGACCCTGCGCAAATGCTGCGCGAGCAGTTCGTCTATGGCGATCCAGCGCAGTGCCACGCACAACTCACCGCACTGCACGCCCGATGTGGCATCAATTCGCTGCGCTGCGTGTTCAATGCCAACGGATTGCTCGACAACAGACAGGCCCTTGCTGGCATGACGCTGTTTGCACAGGAAGTGCTGCCGGCACTGCGCAAGCCTGTTTCACCGGGACTGCAAACCTGACCCGACGACGGGAGCAGTCCACCACCCGCCCCGTGCAGGCGGGCTGATTCCACAACACTGCGCCGGTGATCCCGGAGCAAGCAACAGCGCGCATCTTCGCGCTGCGGGCTCAACGGCTCCGGGTGCCTTCACGCATCGCCCGTTGGCAACCGCCGATCGATTCGGCTCACCGGCAAGGACGGAGCGGGCACTCGTAACTTCCCGGACACCCACACCCTCAAAGCCCGCAGGCAGCACCTGCGGGCTTTTTTCATGGGCGGATCCAATGCGCAACGTTGGAGCCCCCTCCGGCGCAAGGAAGCGACGCGCTGGAACGCTAGTGCGGTAGCAGCTATTTTCCATGCCTTGAAAACGGATACTCCCCCTGAGTAAAACCATTTTTAAAGCCCCCGGCACTTTATTTAAAAGCGCTATCTATTTATACTGCACCCCAGTACAAGCCTGATAGTGGCCAAAACTACTGGCTCCGCCCCCGCCCATCCCCCCATGCCCCACTCCGCAGAAGACAAGCAACGCGCCATCACCCGCCTGCGCCGCATCAAAGGCCAGGCCGAGGCGCTGGAGCGTGCTGTGCTGGGCGGCAGCGAGTGCGGCCCCATCCTGCAACAGCTGGCCGCCATGCGCGGCGCAGTGCACGGCCTGATGGCCGATCTGCTGGATGGCCATGTGCGCGAGATCCTGGCGGAAAAACCCGCGCCATCGCAGGAATCGGTCGATGAAACACTGGCACTGCTGCGCTCGTACCTCAAATAGCCCCCACACCCCACCCGATTGACACAAAGGACCACCCCATGAAATCCCGCGCCGCCGTCGCCTTCAAAGCCGGAGAACCCCTGCAGATCGTCGAGATCGATGTCGCCCCGCCCCAAAAAGGCGAGGTTCTCATCCGCATCACCGACACCGGCGTGTGCCACACCGACGCCTTCACCCTGAGCGGCGAAGACCCCGAAGGCCTCTTCCCCGTGGTGCTGGGCCATGAAGGCGCGGGCATCGTGGTGGAGGTGGGCGAAGGCGTGACCAGCGTGAAGCCGGGCGACCACGTCATTCCGCTGTACACCGCCGAGTGCGGTGAATGCCTGTTTTGCAAGAGCGGTAAGACCAACCTGTGCGTGGCGGTGCGCGCCACGCAGGGCAAGGGCGTGATGCCCGACGGGACCACGCGTTTCAGCTACAACGGCCAGCCCATCTACCACTACATGGGTTGCAGCACCTTCAGCGAATACACCGTGGTGGCCGAGGTGTCGCTCGCCAAGGTCAACCCAGACGCCAACCCCGAACAGGTGTGCCTGCTGGGCTGCGGCGTGACCACGGGCCTGGGCGCCGTCAAGAACACCGCCAAGGTGCAGGAGGGCGACACGGTGGCAGTCTTCGGCCTGGGCGGCATTGGTCTGGCGGTGATCCAGGGCGCCAAGCTGGCCAAGGCGGGCCGCATCATCGCAGTGGACACCAACCCTTCCAAGTTCGACCTGGCCCGCACCTTTGGCGCCACTGACTGCATCAACCCCAAGGACTTCGACAAGCCGATCCAGCAGGTGATCGTGGAGATGACGACCTGGGGCGTGGACCACAGCTTTGAGTGCATCGGCAACGTCAACGTGATGCGCGCCGCGCTGGAATGCGCGCACCGCGGCTGGGGCCAGAGCGTGATCATCGGCGTGGCGGGCGCGGGTCAGGAAATCAGCACCCGGCCCTTCCAGCTGGTTACCGGCCGCAAGTGGCTGGGCACGGCGTTTGGCGGGGTCAAGGGCCGCAGCGAGCTGCCCGGCATGGTGGAAGACGCCATGGCCGGCCGGATCCAGCTGGAGCCGTTTGTCACGCACACCATGGGACTTAAGGACATCAACGAGGCGTTCGACCTGATGCACGAGGGCAAGTCGATCCGCTCGGTCGTCAAGTACGCCGCTGCATGAGCCTGAAGAGGCGCTGCCTGCTGGCCGCATGCGCGCAGGCGCCATGCGTGCCTGGCACCCCGCCTCATCCGGGCACCGCCGAGGCCGATGCCGATCCGATCCAGTCGCAGCCGCGCACTTGCGCCCCTGCCGCCTGTACAACGGGCACAGGGCAAGCGGGGGCGCATC
Source organism: Burkholderiales bacterium Ga0074133 (assembly GCA_001464865.1). Classification (GTDB taxonomy): domain Bacteria; phylum Pseudomonadota; class Gammaproteobacteria; order Burkholderiales; family Burkholderiaceae_C; genus Acidovorax. Next base: position 17,633 of record LNEG01000076.1, on the reverse strand, counting down.
CCAGGCGTTTTTGAAGCAAAAATGGCCGCTGGTGGAGGTATCAATTACCCTCACAGCTATTAAATTCATAGCATATATATGACCACGACTCTGGACCTGCAAGGCAGCCACGCCTGCTTTGGCGGCGAGCTGCGCTTTTACAGACACGACGCCGCCACCATCGGCCTGCCGATGAAGTTCTCCGTCTTCCTGCCGCCGCAGGCCAGCCAGGGCCCGGTGCCGGCGATGCTGTACCTGGCGGGGCTGACCTGCACCGAAGAGACCTTCATGGTCAAGGCGGGTGCTCAGCGCAAGGCCGCCGAACTGGGGCTGGCCTTGATCGCGCCGGACACCAGCCCGCGCGGCGCCGGGGTGCCTGGCGAGGCCGAGAGCTGGGACTTTGGCGTGGGCGCAGGTTTTTACCTGGATGCCACGCAGGCGCCCTGGGCCAGCCGCTGGCGCGTGGAAACCTACCTGCTGGAGGAGCTCCTGCCCGCCATCACGGCGGCAATGCCGGTGGACGGAGCGCGCCTGGGCATCTGCGGTCACTCGATGGGCGGGCACGGCGCGCTCACGCTGGCGCAGCGCCATCCCGGCCGCTTCAAGTCGGTATCGGCCCTGGCGCCCATCTGCGCGCCCACGCAGTGCCCCTGGGGCGAGAAGGCATTTTCGGGCTATCTGGGCCCTGACCGTGCCACCTGGGCGGCCCACGATGCAACGGCGCTGATGCACGCGCAGCCCGCAGCGCCTTACCCGCAAGGCATCCTGGTCGACCAGGGGCTGGCCGACAAGTTTCTGGCCGAGCAGCTGCACCCGCACCTGCTGGAAGCCGCCTGCACGCGGGTTGGCCAGCCGCTCACGCTGCGCAGGCATGCGGGCTACGACCATGGCTACTACTTTGTGCAGACCTTCATCGGCGACCACCTGGACCACCACGCCGCCCGGCTTTGAGGGGTGGCGCAACTGGCGGGCCGTGCGCGGCACACCCCGGTACGGCTCCGCAAGGCGCCCAAGGGCCGTGGGGGCCGTGCGGGTCGGGCAGCAACGGTCAGCAGCCATCAGGGGGCCACATTGAGCTCCGATAATTTGATAAATATGCTTTGAAATATCAGATTTTGAACTGATAATGTCCCCAGGCTTCACCACTCCCCGTGGTCTGCCCTGCAGAGGACAGCATGAACCCCACCGACACCGCGCCTTCCGTTTGCCAGACAAAGGACCTTGCGAGCCCGGGCCCTGACGCAGCCTGCCCTGCGCCAGCGCTGCCTCCGCTGCCTGACAGCGCCACGCAGAAATGGCTCAAGGCCCAGCTGTTCGACTCGACGCCCATGGGCCTGTGCGTGCTGCACCACGGTCGGCCACTGTTCATCAATGACCACCTGGCACACATGCTGGGCGGCGACCACGGCGACGCCCATGCAACCGCGCCCGAGCTGCAGCAGCGCTGGCCGGACCTGTGGCCCCAGCTGCTGCGCATTGGCCGCGAAACGCGCATGGTGCACATCAACCGCCAGGACGGCAGCCTGCTGGTGGGCAGGGCCTATACCCGGTCGCTGCAGCCGCTGCTGGACGGTGCCGAGGTGGTGACGCTGGTGGACGACACGCGGCGCGAAGGGCGCGGCTTTTCAGCCACCTGGCGCGCCCGCATGCTGGAGCAGGCCGAGACCATAGGCCGCAGCGGCTCGGCCGAGATCGACATGACCACCGGCAAGATGATCATCTCCAAGGGCATGCACAGCCTGCTGGGCATTCCGTTCAGCCCGGAGCCGATGCGCAGCGAGCGCTTTCTGCGCTGGGTGCCCAAGGAGGAGCGAGGCTATGTCGCGGCCATCTGGCAGGGCGCCATCACCGATGAACCGTTCGAGTTCCAGCACCGCCTGGTAGGCAAGGATGGCACGCGCATGGAGGTCCTGCAGCGCGGCATGGTCGAGGAAGACGCTACCGGCCAACAGCATGGGTACCTGATCGTCCAGGACATCACCGCACAGCGCCAGGCCGAGCAGCGCATCCAGCAGCTGGCACACCAGGATGTGGTGACCGGGCTTTCCAACCGCACGCACCTGCTCGACCAGATCGACGCAGCCGTCAACCATGCCCGGTGGGACCCCGGCACGTTCCTGGTGCTGTCGGTGCAGGTGGACAAGGTCGACCAGCTCAAGCAGGCCATGGGCTACGGCGCCGGCGACAGCATGGCGCGCGCCGTGGCCGAGCGCCTCAAGGGCCTGGCCGAGCCCGGCGACGTGGTGGCACGCATCGATGGCGGTGAATTCGCGGTCATGGTGTCGCCGCAAAGCAGCCGGCTTGATGCGACAGGCCACATCCATGCCCGCGCCGTGGTGGATGCACTGTCGCACGCCGAGCGCGTGGCCGTGTCCGAGATCGTGCCGGGTGCGCGCGTGGGCGTGGCCCGGTTTCCGCAAGATGCCGAAACCGCGGGCGAGCTGCTGGAAGCCGCGCAGATGGCGCGCATGCGCATCGACGCGCAAGGCGAGCAGGTGGCAGTGTTCACACCGGAAACCCGCGCGCTGGCCATGCGCCGCCTGGCCATCGAATCGGGCTTGCGGCACGCGGCCGATCGCGGCGAGCTGGCCCTTTCCTACCAGTTGCAGGCCGACCTGTCCAACGGTGAAGTCATCGGCGCGCAGGCGGTACTGGAGTGGACCAGCGGCGAGCTGGGCCCGGTGCCCTTGGAGGAATTCATGCCCGTGGCCCTGCAGTCGGGCCTGGTGGTGAGCCTGGGCGACTGGAAGCGCAACGCACTGTGCGCACAACTGCAGGCCTGGGAACAGGCCCGCGTGCGCGTGCCCCGCATGTCCACGCGCATCAGCACGCTGGAGCTGCAGCAGCACGACGTGTTCGAGAAGATGCGCCGCTGCATGAAGCAGTACGGCCTGACGCCGCAGAGCCTGGGCGTGGAGATCACCGAACGCGCGCTGGTGGAAGGCGGCGACAGCCTGGGCCCCACGCTGTCCCAGCTCAAGGCGCTGGGCGTGGAGATCACGCTGGGCGACTTCGGCGCCAACTTCACCAACCTGGCCCTGCTGCGCAGCCTGCCGGTGGATGTGATCAAGGTCGACCGCTCGTGCGTGCCGGATGTGACAGCCGCCGTGGGCGCGGTGTCGCTGACCCGGGCCATCATCAACATGGGCCACAGCCTGCAGATGCAGGTGATGGCCGAGGGCGTGGAAACCACCGGCCAGCTCACGCTGCTGATCGCCAGCGGCTGCGACCGCATGCAGGGGCCGGTGCTGGCCCCCCCGGTCAACGGCGAGACCCTGATCCAGATGCTGGCGCAACGCACGCGCCTGCCCGACAGCATGCTCTCGCGCCGGCGCGAGCGCACGCTGCTGCTGGTGGATGACGAGCCCAGCATCGTCTCGTCGCTCAAGCGCCTGTTCCGCCGCGATGGCTACCGCATCGTCACGGCGGGCAGCGGGGCTGAAGGCCTGCAACGCCTGACCGAGTACGAGGTGGACGTGGTGCTGTCGGACCAGCGCATGCCCGGCATGACCGGCGTGGAGTTCCTGCGCCGCGCGAAAGACCTGTACCCCGACACCGTGCGGCTGGTGCTGTCGGGCTACACGGAGCTGCAGTCCATCACCGACGCCGTGAACGAAGGCGCCATCTACCGGTTCCTGACCAAGCCGTGGGACGACGAGCGCCTGCTGGAGCATGTGCGCGAGGCCTTTGCCCACAAGGAAATGGCCGACGAGAACAAACGCCTGGCCACCGAGGTGGTGGCCGCCAGCGAGGCCCTGACGCAGGCCAACGAGCGGCTGGAGCTGGTACTGAGCAACCAGCAGCAGCAGATCGACCTGGAAGCCGCACGCGCCAACACGGCCCGCGACCTGCTCGACTCGCTTCCTGTGGCCCTGCTGGGGGTAGACCCACACGGCACGATCGTGCTGACCAACCAGGAGTTGCAGCGCGCGCTGGGCGCACACACACCACTGCTGGGCGCGTCAGCCGCACACGCGCTGGGACATGACTTTGCGGCCCTGGCAGCTGCAGGCGCTGCAGGCGCTGCAGGCGCTGCAGGGAGCACCCCTGCGAGCCGGATCGAGCTGCCCCTGGGCGGGCGCACCTGGCACGCCCGCGTGCGTGCCCTGGGCGATGCGCATCCGCGCGGCGTCCTGCTCACACTGATTGATCCCCTTTCACCCCAGGTACGAACATGACCTCCCTCGCCATTGCTCCCGCGCTACCGGAAACCACCGGCGCCGCCGCACCGGGTACCGTGGCCCCTGCACAGGTCGCGGCAAGCCCGCCCGCCGCAACCGGTCCATCCGCCACATCCGCCGACCAGGCCACGGGCACGCCCGACGCCGCTGCGCAAAGGCTTGCGCACCTGTTCAGGCGCGTCTCGGCCAGCCAGGTGCCACCCGAACTGCAGCGTGCCCTGTACGCCCACCGCGGAGTCTCGCCATGAACGTACTCCAAGCCCCTGCCCTGCGAACGCCCTCCATCGCACTCGACCGCGAAGCCCTGGCGAGCGATGTCAGCTCCCTGCCCTCGCTGCCCACGGTGGTCGTGCAGCTGCAGTCGCTCATGCAGCAAAGCGAGGCCCCGCTGGACAGCTTTGCCAACACACTGCAGCTCGACCAGGCGCTGTCGGTGAAAGTGCTGCAGCTGGCGAATTCGCCCTTCTACGGGCTGTGCAACCGCATCGGCACAGTGCGCGATGCGATCAACGTGCTGGGCCTGCGGCAGCTGGGAACGCTGGTGCTGGCTGCAGCGCTCACGGTACAGTTTGAAAAGCTGCACGGCAAGGCGCTGCACATCGAGGCCTTCTGGCGCCACTCGATCTGTTGCGCCGTGGCTGCGCGCCAGATCGCCCGGCTGCACGGCATGAACGAGCCCGCAGCGTTCACTGCTGGCCTGCTGCACGACGTGGGACGGCTGCTGGTGGACAGCCGCCACCCCGAAGAGGCCGCTGCGATCCTGGCCTGGGCCGAGTCGCAGGACATCGCGTACTGCGAAGCCGAGCTAGCGCTGACCGGCATCGCCCACGCGGAGCTGGGGCAGTGGGTATGCCAGCACTGGCACTTTGCACCCGAGATCACCGAGGCCATTGCAGGGCACCACCAGCCCGCTGCCTCCACAATGGCTTCGCTCGCGGACGTGGTGCATGTGGCCGACGCCCTGGCACACGCGCTTGACCTGGCCGGGCTGGACAGCGAAGCGGTACCCGCCGTGGACCGCGGCGCCTGGCTGCGGCTGGCACTGACCGAACAGCGCACCACCGTGTTGCTGCGCGGCATCGAGGAAGAGTTTCAGCAATTGCAGGCGGTGCTTCGCCCCGGAGAGGAAACCACATGACCTCTCTCGCCCAGGTTGGCACGGCGGCCACCACCGAGTCGCCTGAAGCCAATGGCCCCGTTTGCACCCTTGTGCAGCCCTCCGAGCTGACGCTGGCCGAAATGTCAGACGTCCAGATCCGCGCGATCGTCGGCGAGCTGCTGCAGGCCAACAGGGAACTCAAGGTCCTGAACTCCAAGCTTTCAGACGCCAAGAACAAGCTGATCCAGTCCGAGAAGCTGGCCTCCATCGGGCAGCTGGCAGCGGGCGTAGCGCACGAGATCAACAACCCCATCGGGTTCATCTTCTCGAACTTCGGAACGCTGGAGCAGTACCTGCAGGACCTGTTCCAGATGCTTGCCGCGTACGAAGAGGCGGAGGCCAGCATGCAGGATGCCGAAGCGCTTTCGCGCATACGCCAGCTGCGCGAAGACCTGGAGATCGAGTACCTCAAGGAAGACATCCCCAATCTGATGCGCGAGTCGCGCGACGGCGTGCAGCGCGTACGCAAGATCGTGCAGGACCTCAAGGACTTTTCGCGCGTCGATGCCCGCCAGGAGTGGGAGAGCGTGAACCTGCACCACGGCATCGACTCGACGCTGAACATCGTCAACAACGAGATCAAGTACAAGGCCGACGTCGTCAAGCAATACGGCGACCTGCCCGAGGTGCAGTGCCTGCCATCCGAGCTGAACCAGGTGTTCATGAACCTGCTGGTCAATGCCGCGCACGCCATCACCAAGGAGCGCGGCACCATTACCATCCGCACCGGCGCCGAAGCCGGCGAGGCCTGGGTCGAGGTGGCCGATGACGGCGCAGGCATTGCCGCTGAAAACCTGCAGCGCATCTTTGATCCCTTCTTCACCACCAAGCCCGTCGGTCAGGGCACGGGCCTGGGGCTCTCGCTGTCGTACGGCATCGTGCAAAAGCATGGCGGCCGGATGGAAGTGACCAGCGAAATCGGCCAGGGCACCACCTTCCGTGTCACCATTCCGGTGGAGCGCCCCCAGACAGCAGGCACGCCCGCCTAGAACCACACCCGAGTGCTCACAGGGCATTTTTCAAGATGACCGATACGGACCTCCCTACCGCCCCGCCCAGTCCGCATGCTCCGCCACACGCGGCAGGCACGCCCGCCCAGCCACCTGCCCGCGCCCCCAGCGACGGGGGCGCCTGGACGGTGCTGTGCGTGGACGACGAGCCAGGTATTCTTTCGGCCCTCAAGCGGGTACTGCGTTCCGAAGACTGCAAGGTGCTGCAGGCCAATGGCGGCGCAGAGGCACTGCAGCTGCTTGAGCAGCAACCCGTGGACGTGGTGGTGAGCGACATGCGCATGCCCGGCATGGACGGCGCCGCGTTGCTGGCTCAGGTACGCAAGCGCTGGCCCGAAACGGCCCGCATCCTGCTGACCGGCTATGCGGACATGAATGCCACCATTGCCGCCATCAACGACGGTCAGATCTACCGCTACATCCACAAGCCGTGGGACGAAACCGAGCTGCGCCTGACCGTGCGCCAGGCCGCCGAGCATCAGATGCTGCAGCGCGACCGTGACCGCCTGCAGGCCCTGACGGCTTCGCAGAACGAAGAGCTGCGGGTATTGAACACCGGGCTTGAAGAACGCGTGCAGGCGCGCACTGCAGAGCTGCAGCAGGCCAACGACCTGCTGCGCCGCAACTACCTCACCAGCATCAAGATCTTTTCCAGCATGCTGGAGCTGCGCAGCGGTGTGCTGGCCGGCCATGGAAAGCGTGCGGCGGGGGTGTCGCGCAAGGTGGCCAATGCCATGGACCTGACCAGCGAGGAGACGCAGGATGTCTTCGTCGCCGGGCTCCTGCACGACATCGGCTTCATGGCGCTTCCCGATGCGATCCTGTCCAAGCCGGTGGGCAAGCTGACAGCCGAAGAAATGGCGCTGTACCAGCGCCACCCCGTGCTCGGGGCGCAGTCGTTCATGGCGCTAGACGACCACCAGTCGGTGGCTGCGCTCATCCGCGGGCACCACGAGCGTTTTGACGGGACCGGCTTTCCCGACAACCTGCAGGGCACCCAGATCCCCATGGGGGCCCGCATCCTGGCCATTGCCAGTACCTACGATGACCTGACCCACGGCCACCTCACGGGCAAACCCCTGACCGATGCAGAGGCCCGCACCATCCTGCAGCGCGGCCGGGGCACGCAGTTCGACCCCGAGGTGCTTGACGTTTTTCTGCACGTCACCCAGGAGGTCAAGCCCAAGCCTGCGCGCATCGAGAGCTTCACGCCCGAGAACCTGCAGCCCGGCATGGCACTGGCCAAGGATCTCCTGTCCAAGGAAGGCGTGCTGCTGCTGTCGGCCGGGCACGCCCTGTCAGCGGAGATGATCAGCCGCATCCGCAAGTACGAGAAGGCCGAAGGTCTTTCGCTGCTGCTGGACATACGCATGCCGGACTGAAGGCGGTTGCGGGCAGGGCCCGGCGCCACCGCACCGACATGCAGCGCGCACGGGCTTCTCAGCGCTGCCTTGAGGAGCACGTGCAGAGCCCTCGCGGGAATGCGCTGGCGCCGATCGGGACAGACCGCAGTGAGTCATGCAGCGGTTCCTTAATGCTGGTTTAAGGGCGTGCGCAGACCATACGCCGCATGCCTTTTACCCTTCCGCGGCTGCGGGCCGTCCGCGCCGTCTCTGGCAGCCTGAGCCTTGACCGCACTGCGCCGCCCACATTCCCATCTTCTGCCCGGCTCGCTGTCTTCATCAGCCTGTGGATTGCCACTGCGTGCAACGTGCCGCTGTGGGCGGCCGTGCTGGATCTGCCGGGCCAGGGCGCCATGCCCCATCGGCTCGGGTTCCTGCTTGCGTTTGGTGCCGTGGTGGCAGGGGCCAACGTGGCCCTGCTCAGCCTGCTGGGCTGGCAGCGTACCGCCAAGCCTGCAGCCGCGGTGCTGGTAGTGATGGCAGCCTTTGGTGCTTACTTCATGCTGGCCTATGGCGTGGTGATTGACGCGACCATGCTCACCAACGTGCTGCAGACCGACGTCCACGAGGCTGGCGACCTGCTCAACTGGCGGCTCTTTGCCACCGTGGCCGTGCTCGCCGGGCCGCCGCTGTGGTGGCTATGGCGGCACCCGTTGCCGCGACGCCCCCTGCTGCGGCAGGCGCTGCACAACGCAGGTTTGCTTGCTGCGGCGCTGGTGGTGATCGTGCTCAGCCTGCTGCTGGTGTTTCAGGAGTTTGCGTCCACCATGCGCAACCACACGCAACTGCGCTACCTGATCAATCCGCTCAACAGCGTGTACGCCCTGGGCAACATTGCCACGCGTCCGCTGCGCATGGACACGCGCCAGATCCTGCCCATCGGCCGCGATGCACAGCTGGGCGCCAGCTATGCCCAGCAGGCGCGTCCGCCGCTGCTGGTGCTGGTGCTGGGTGAAACCGGCCGCGCAGGCAACTTCGCCCTCAACGGCTACGAACGTCCCACCACGCCACTGCTGTCAGCACGCACCGACCTCATCAGCGCGCGCAACGCCTGGTCGTGCGGCACCAGTACAGCGGCCTCGGTGCCGTGCATGTTCTCGCACCTGGCGCGCACCGATTTCGAGGCCCGAAAGAACAACTTTGAAGGGCTGATGGATGTCCTCCAGCACGCCGGCCTGGCGGTGCTGTGGGTGGACAACCAGTCGGGCTGCAAGGGCGCCTGCGACCGCATCCCCAATGCCAACACGTCGGGTGAAAAAGATCCGGCCCACTGCGCTGGCGGCTCGGACTGCCTGGACACCATCATGCTCAAGGGCCTGGATGAGCGCCTGGCCGCGCTGCCGGCCGAGCAGCGGCAACGCGGTACGGTGGTGGTGCTGCACCAGATGGGCAGCCACGGCCCGGCGTATGCCAAGCGGTCGGCACCGGAGCGCAAGGTGTTCATGCCCGAGTGCCAGTCCAGCGCGCTGCAGGAGTGCGGCCGCGAACAGGTGGTCAATGCCTACGACAACAGCATCGTGGAAACCGACTTTTTCCTGGATTCAGTGCTCAAATGGCTCGAAGTCCAGGAAAAGCATGCCCAGACAGCTATGATTTATGTAGCAGACCACGGTGAATCGCTGGGCGAGAACAACATCTACCTGCACGGCCTGCCCTACTCGATTGCACCCGATGTGCAAAAGCATGTGCCGTGGCTGACCTGGCTCTCGCCCGCCATGCAGACCCGCGCGCGGACCAGCGCGGGCTGCCTGCAACAACAGCTGGCCACGCAGCGCATCACGCACGACCACTACTTCCACTCGGTGCTGGGGCTGATGGATGTGCAAACCGGCATCTACGACCCGGCGCTGGACATCTTCAGGGACTGCACGCGTGCCCCTCGCGCTGGCGGCATGGGGCTTCCGCCAGCACGGCCGGCAGGCGCCTGAGGGCCGTACCGGGCTTTGCGGTCAGAACAGGCTGGCCTGCCCCTGCAGACTCCCGGGCCGGAACTGGCCCAGATCGAGCCCGTGCCGCTCGCGGTTGAGCCCCAGGGTGCGGCAGGCCTTGGCAAAGCGCTGGCGCAGCAGGTCGGCCCACAAGCCGCTTCCTTTCATGCGCTGCGCGAAATCGCTGGTGTAGGCCGTGCCAGCAGCGCGCTGGGCATCGCTCAGGTTGTGCAGGTCCTGCACACGGGCCATCACGCGGGCGGCGCGCTGCGGGTAGTGCACCTGCAGCCATTCGCGAAACAGCGCGTCCAGCTCCCAGGGCAGGCGCAGTACGGTGTAGAAGGCACTGGTGGCACCGGCCTCGCGCGCAGCCTGCAGCACCTGCTCCATGTCCTCGTTGATGAACGGAATCTGCGGGGCCACGCTCACGCCCACCGGTATCCCCGCCTCGGCCAGCGTGCGGATGGTACGCAGCCGCCGGTGCGGCGCAGCGGCTCGCGGCTCCATGCGACGGGCCAGGGCCGGGTCCAGCGTGGTGATGGTCACGTAGACGGCGGCCAGCCGCCGGGCCGCGAGTGGGGCCAGCAGGTCCAGGTCGCTCTCGACGCCGCTGGACTTGGTGATGAGGGAAAACGCATGGCCCGCCTCGCCGAGCACCTCGATGACGCCGCGGGTGAGCTTGAGTTCGCGCTCGACGGGCTGGTAGCAATCGGTGGCCGAGCCGATGTTGAGCATCCGCGGCACATAGCGCGGCTGGCACAGTTCAGTGCGCAGCACATCCGCAATGTTGTGCTTGGCGATGATCCGCGTTTCAAAGTCGAGCCCCGGCGAAAAGTTGAGGTAGCTGTGCGTGGGCCGGGCATAGCAGTAGATACAGCCGTGCTCGCAGCCGCGGTACGGGTTGACGGACTGGTCGAACGAAATGTCGGGCGAGTCGTTGGCACACAGGGCGCTGCGGGCGGTTTCAAAGTGCACCTGCGTGGCAGGAGCTGCCGTGCCGTGACCGTCCCCGGGCATGTCCGCTGCGCCCGGTTCATCCCAGCCGTCGTCAGCCACCACGCGCACTTCGCGCGCAAACCGGTGCGCCATGCCGCTGCCAGTACCCCGGCCATGGAGCATCACAGGCGCGGGCCGCACGGATTCAGCAGGGTCCGGTGAATAGGCGGAGCGGTCGATGGTGATGCGGTCCATGGGCGGAATCCAAAGTAGCAGACGGTGTTGAACTGTTTATTTATACAGTATCTTGCCGTTACCGCCGTGGACCGCCCGGCACCGGCTTGGGTGCGGGTGCGTTCGCCAGTGAAGACCGCGCGTGGCAGTGCGAGATTCGCGATGGTCTACAGTCGCGCGCTCTGCAACCACCACAAGGTAGTCCCGCCATGGCGCGCAAGCCCTCCATCCTCCTGTCGTCGCTCGATGTCGACCGCATCGAATCCCTGCTGGCCGTGATTCCGGCCAATGCGTTTCCGGGCAAGGCCGAGCTGCAGGCAGAGCTGGACCGGGCGGACGTGGTGCCGCCCGAGGAGATTCCGCCCAACGTGGTCACGATGAATTCCACCGTGCAGTTCTCCATCCTGGAGACCGGCAAGGAGTTCTGCCTGACGCTCGTCTACCCGCGTGATGCCGATGGCAGCGCCGACAAGCTGTCGGTGTTTGCGCCCGTGGGCAGCGCTTTGCTGGGGCTTTCTGTGGGGGATGAACTGGCCTGGCCCGGCCCCGGCGGCAAGACCATGACAGTGCGGGTCAAGGCGCTTTTGTTCCAGCCGGAAAGCGCTGGCGAGCTGCACCGCTGAGACGCCGCGGCATTGGCGGGCGGCAACGATTGCCGCCTGCTCAGCGTGACCCCGCGACCATGCTGCCCGTGCTTCGGATCTTTACACCCACTGCGCCGGCAGCGCCAGCAGCAGGCCCGCACCGATCAGCCCGCACTGCCAGCGCAGCGCGGTGCGCCAGGTGGGCACATGGCGCTCCACGCGCAGATACAGCACTCGGCCCGTCGCGAGCGACAACACAAAAGCCAGCCCCATGCCCATCGCATTGAGCACGGGCGAAGCGGGCCACAACGTGCCCACCACCGCGTTGACCAGCATGCACACGGCAAAGTGCACCAGGAAGACCGAGTACGACATCTGCCCCAGCAACACCAGCGGCCGAACGCCCTGCCAGTTGCGAACTGCCTCCGAGCGCAGCGCCCACACCATCGCCAGCGCTGTCAGCAGCGCTACCAGAATGCGGCTGCGATAGTCGATGAACAGCGCCACGCCGCCCAGCAGCATCATCAGCGCGACCCAGCCGCGCGCACGCGGCGCATGCACGGCCCAGAAGGCCAGCATGCCCAGCCCGTAGGCGCCAAAGAAATACACCGCCCACATGTCCAGCCCGCTCATGCGGTTGAACACCCACAGCGAAGCCGCCGTGCCCGCCACCACCAGGCCCTGCCCCAGCAGGGCCGCATACCGCACGGCGGTGGGCCCGGGCAGCATCCGCACCGCGGACCAGATCAGGGCCGACAGCGCGAACAGCTGGAAATCGATGGCGACGTACCACACCCCCGCTGACAGGGCGTCTTCACCCAGCACGTCCTGCAGCAGCAGCGCATTCGTCAGCAGCTGGGCAAACGTAGGCTCGTCGGACACCGAAGGATGATCAAACCATGGACGCACGATGGCTGAGACGGCCACGGTAAGCACCAGCGCGACCGCATACGGCACCACCAGCCGCACAAAGCGTTTGCCCACCGTACCGCCCCAGTAGGCAAAACGCGCCACACCCTGCGGGGCCAGGCTGCCGGCGGCCAGGTAGCCACCCACTACCAGGAACACCTGCACGGCAATGCGCGCATGGTCGTACAGCCATGACATCAGCGCCGGCGCCAGCGGCTGCGCGATGTCGGACATGGGGCCGTAGAAGGCCAGGTGGTGCCACACGATGGCGATGCAGGCCAGCGCCTTGACCATGTCGATCAGCGGCGTTCGGGATGAGGCAGGCGGCATGGGAGCGTCGGACAAAGGGACAAGGCAGGGCGGCGGGCACCCGGCAACTGCAAAGCCCTGTATTGTCTGCGGTCTCTTGTGCAAGCGCCAGCGGGTACGGGACACGCCTGAACGTCCCCAAGCAGGCCTCTGGCGCTGTGCGCTCCGCGGGCTCGCGCCATCTTTCGGGACGTTGCCCCTCGTCAATACCGCAGGTTGCCGTCGGCGTCCATGATGGCCAGTTCGACGTAGTTCGAGCCGTTGTGGCTGCGCGGCGAGTAGCGCACGCTGAACCGCCCGAAAGAGATTTCGCCCGCATCCTCCATCGTCTTGATGAAGCTTTCGGTGGACAGGTTGCGGCCGGTGCGACGCAGGCCTTCAACGAGCAGCCTGGCGTGCACGAACCCCTCGAATTGCGAGGCCGAGGGCTGCGCCTGCGGCGATCGGGCCTTGACCAGCGCAAGGTACTCGGCCACCACCGGGATCGTCGTGTTGCGCAGCGAAGGAATGATCTGCGCCAGGATGATGCCGCGTGCCTTGGGCCCGAGGTCGCGGTGCACTGCGTCGCTGCTGACCACCGAAAAACCGTAGAACGACGGGCGGGCGGATGTCGCCTGCACCTGCTTGATGTAGTCGGTAAAGGTGGCACCGGCCGTGGCCACGATCACGGCCTGTGCCTGGGCCTTCTCGGTCTGCTGCGCGGCGGCTGCGAAATCAGGCTGCTTGGGGTCCAGCCGGATCTCCGCCACAAACGGCAGCTTCTCGGTTTCGGAGGCCTTGCGCAGCTCGGCGAGCAGGGTCTTGCCCAGACCGTCATCCGGGTAGAACACCACCACCCGGCTCACGCCCTGCTGGCGCAGCTGCGAAACGATGCGCGCAGCCTCGTTGGCGTAGCCGGCGCGCACGTGAAAGACCAGCGGGTTGAACGTATCGCGGAACACCGACGCCCCGGTGACCGGCCCGAAGAGCAGCGTGCGGTGCTCCTTGACCAGCGGAAGGATGGCTGCGGTCTGCGCCGTACCGGTGCTGTGAAAAATCATGAAGACCTTGTCGGTCTCCAGAAGACGGCGCGTGTTCTCGACAGCGCGGGCCGGGTCGAACCCGTCGTCCAGCGTGGTGTAGCGGATCATCCGGCCATGCACGCCGCCCTGCGCGTTCACGGCATCGAACAGCAGCCGCGATCCCTCGCCGTACTGCGCCGTCTGCGGGCCCAGCGGGCCCGACAGCACCACAGACGCACCCAGCCGTATCTCATCGGCCGTGATGCCCTCGTTGCGGGCCAATGCAGTGCTGCAAAGACACACCGCGATCAACGCCATCCATACGCGAACCATCATGAAAGCTCCTCGGGCCAGCAGCCAGACGTGCGCCTTCCGACAGGTTTCGCGCCTCCCTCCCGCTGTTTATTGATTATTTAACATCACCATTATCGGAGCCAGCCAAGTCTGCGTGCTGGGGGTTTGCCCTCACTTTGGGCATCCGCCCCACACGGCGCCAAAACAGCATCGCCCGCCAGCGCATGGGCGCGGCGGGCGATGAAGGGGGCATCAGCCCGGGGACCACCGGCGGCCAGACGGCGCCATGTGCCCCGCTGAGCGGGTACGCATGTTCAGAGCTTCAGGCGGGCACGGGCGGCTTCGTATTCGGCACGGAACTTCGCCACCATTTCGGCGGTGCTGGTCACGGCGTTGATGGCACCGATGCCCTGGCCGCAGCCCCAGATGTCCTTCCAGGCCTTCTTGGCGTCGCCGCCAAAGTTCATCTTGCTGGGGTCGGACTCGGGCAGGTTGTCGGGGTCCATGCCGGCTGCGCGGATGGAGGGCGCCAGATAGTTGCCATGCACGCCGGTAAAGAGGTTGCTGTAGACGATGTCGTCGGAGTTGCTGTCCACGATGGCCTGCTTGTAGGCGTCGCTGGCGCGGGCCTCGTGGGTGGCAATGAAAGCCGAGCCGATGTAGCCGAAGTCCGCGCCCATCGCCTGCGCAGCCAGCACCGCGCCGCCGCTGGCAATCGATCCGCTCAGGGCCAGGGGGCCATCAAACCACTCGCGGATTTCCTGGATCAGGGCAAACGGGCTCTTGGTACCGGCGTGGCCGCCCGCACCGGCCGCCACGGCGATGAGGCCGTCAGCGCCCTTCTCGATGGCCTTGTGCGCAAACTTGTTGTTGATGATGTCGTGCAACACCACGCCACCCCAGGCATGCACGGCCTGGTTCACGTCTTCGCGCGCACCCAGGCTGGTGATGATGATCGGCACCTTGTACTTGGCGCACACCTGCATGTCGTGTTCCAGCCGGTCATTGCTCTTGTGCACGATCTGGTTGATGGCAAAGGGCGCAGCAGGCTTGTCGGGGTTGGCCTTGTTGTAGGCCGCCAGCGTCTCGGTGATCTCGGCCAGCCATTCGTCGAGCAGCTCGGCGGGGCGTGCGTTCAGTGCGGGCATGGAACCCACCACGCCGGCCTTGCACTGCTCGATCACGAGCTTGGGGTTGCTGATGATGAACAGCGGCGAGCCGATGATGGGCAGCGACAGGTTTTGCAGGACGGGTGGCAGTTTGGACATGGCAAGGACTTCCAGGGAACGGTTTTTGATCAAAATAGCCCGCTAGTGCTTGTTTCAATTGCACTCGTTGCTACTATTTTTATAGCAAAGGCCTGTGACGAACACAGGCCTTGCCTCACACCTCAACGGATGCGCCAGTGCAGCTTCAGAAGGACTCCAGCGCCAGCTCGGTCACGCTGGCTGCGCCTTCCACAATGCTGTCGCGCAGGCCGGGGGCCTTCACCAGGATGTGGTCGGCATAGAACTGGGCGGTAGTGATTTTTGCGCGCATGAAGGCTGCGTCCTGTCCCTTTTGCAACAGCTCCTGCGCCACCAGCAGGCTGCGCGCCAGTTGCCAGCCAGCCACCACGTTGCCCGCCAGCATCAGGTAGGGCACGCTGCCCGCAAACACGGCGTTGGGCTGGGCCTTGGTGCCACCGGCCACGAAGTCGATCACATCCAGCAGCGCCTTGCGTGCTGCCGTGAGGCGCCTGGCCACGGCCAGCGCAGCGGGCGTGCCGCTGGCCAGCAGGTCAGCCTCTGTCTTCTCGATCTGGGCGGCAATGCCCTTGGCCACCTGGCCGCCATCGCGCGCCGTCTTGCGGCCCACCAGGTCGTTGGCCTGAATGGCAGTGGTGCCTTCGTAGATGGTCAGGATCTTGGCGTCGCGGTAGTACTGCGCCGCGCCGGTTTCCTCGATAAAACCCATGCCGCCGTGCACCTGCACGCCCAGGCTGGTCACTTCCAGGCTCGTCTCGGTGCTGTAGCCCTTGACCAGCGGCACCATGAATTCATAGAACGCCTGGTTCTGCTTGCGCGTCTCGGCATCGGGATGGTGGTGCGCGGCGTCAAACGCAGCCGCAGCCACGGTGGCCATGGCGCGGCAGCCTTCCACGGTGGCGCGCATCGTCATCAGCATGCGCTTCACATCGGGGTGGTGGATGATGGCCGCGCTGGCATTGATGCTGCCGTCCACCGGGCGGCTTTGCACGCGGTCCTTGGCGTACTGCACGGCCTTCTGGTAGGCGCGCTCGGAGATCGCGATGCCTTGCATGCCCACGGCGTAGCGGGCGGCGTTCATCATGATGAACATGTATTCGAGGCCGCGGTTTTCCTGGCCTACCAGATAGCCCACGGCACCGCCATGGTCGCCAAACTGCAGTACGGCCGTGGGGCTGGCCTTGATGCCCAGCTTGTGCTCGATGCTCACGCAGTGCGCATCGTTGCGCGCGCCCAGGCTGCCGTCGTCGTTGACCATGAACTTGGGCACCACAAACAGGCTGATGCCCTTGACGCCCTCGGGCGCGCCCTGCACACGGGCCAGCACCAGGTGGATGATGTTCTCGGCCATGTCGTGCTCACCGTAGGTGATGTAGATCTTGGTGCCGAAAATCTTGTAGGTGCCATCAGGCTGCGGCTCTGCGCGCGTGCGCACCAGGGCCAGGTCGGAGCCGGCCTGGGGCTCGGTCAGGTTCATGGTGCCGGTCCACTGGCCGGTGACCAGCTTTTCCAGGTACTTGGCCTTGAGTTCGTCGCTGCCCGCAGTCAGCAGCGCCTCGATGGCGCCGTCGGTCAGCAGCGGACACAGCGCAAAGCTCATGTTGGCGCTGTTGGTCATCTCGATGCAGGCAGCGCCAATGGTCTTGGGCAGGCCCTGGCCACCAAAGTCGGCCGGGTGCTGCAGCCCCTGCCAGCCACCTTCACCGTACTGGCGGAAGGCTTCCTTGAAGCCGGGCGTGGTGGTCACCACGCCGGCGTTGAAGCTCGACGGGTTCTTGTCGCCTTCCCAGTTGAGCGGGGCCAGCACGCCTTCATTGAACTTGGCGCACTCTTCCAGCACGGCAGCGGCCGTGTCCAGGCCGGCATCTTCAAAGCCAGGAATCTGCGCGATCTGTTCAATGTTGGCCAGGTGCTCGATGGCGAACAGCATGTCCTTGACGGGGGCGGTGTAGCTCATGGGTGTCTCCGGGAAAGCGAAATTTCGTCAAAAAAAAGGCATCGCGAGCGATGCCTTTGTGCAAGCAACGGGGCTTTAAAGTGCCTTGACCAGTTCTGGCACGGCCGCAAACAGGTCAGCCTCCAGCCCATAGTCAGCCACGCTGAAGATCGGCGCCTCGGCATCCTTGTTGATCGCCACGATCACCTTGGAGTCCTTCATCCCGGCCAGGTGCTGGATCGCACCCGAGATGCCCGCGGCCACATACAGCTGCGGCGCCACGATCTTGCCGGTCTGGCCCACTTGCCAGTCGTTGGGGGCGTAGCCTGCGTCCACCGCGGCGCGGCTGGCGCCCAATGCGGCGCCCAGCTTGTCGGCCAGCGGGGTCATGACTTCGTCGAACTTTTCCTTGCTGCCCAGCGCCCGGCCACCCGAGACGATGATCTTGGCAGCCGTGAGTTCGGGGCGGTCGCTCTTGGCGATTTCGCTGCCGATGAAGCTGCTCTTGCCGTTGTCGGCTGCT